>JAEUHU010000292.1 GCA_016793305.1 Planctomycetota bacterium | reverse complement strand
GCGGCCCTGGCCCCCGACGATGCCCGGCCGCCCGATGTTCCACCGCACGATCCTGTTCGCCCTGAAGCCCGGCATCGCCCTCGACCGCGTGCGGGTCGCCCGCGAGTCGCTGCAGCGCCTGATCGAGACGATGCCCGGCATCGACCACCTGGCGGTCGTGCACAACGTCGCCGACGAACGGCAGGGCTACAACCTGGCGTTGTTCTCCGGCTTCGAGACCAAGACCGCGGCGGACATCTTCTTCCGGCATCCGGAGTATCGGCGGGTCTGGGAACAGGAGCTGGCGCCGCTGGTGGACCGGCATCTGATGGCGGACGGCGAGAGCGACGTCGGCTGACGGCGAACGAATCGGCGGCGGCGCCCGCCGGTTGCTGGCCTGGTGCTCCCCACGGCGGCATGCTCCGCTCGCCCCGGGAAACCTGCCATGCCCGCCGACCCCACGAACGGCCCCCCGCCCGACTTCGATCGCCTGCGCAGCCTGTTCGAGCAGGCGCGGCAGCTGCCGCCTGCCGAGCGCGAGGCGTTCGTGGCACGCATCCGCGCCGAGGACCAAGCACTCGGCAGCAAGCTGGCGGCGCTGCTCGAACACGCCCAGCTACCGACGCCGGCGTTCGTGCCGGGCACGCCCCCGCCGTCGAGCGATGCCGCCGACCGCACCGCGAGCGACAGCTCGACCGACAAGGTCCGCTCGACCAACACGGACGACATGCTGCAGCGGCTGGCGCGCGCGCCGCGGCTCGACCTCGAGCGCTACGCGATCGAAGGCGAAGTCGACCGCGGCGGCATGGGTGCGATCCTGAAGCTGCGTGACCGGCAGCTGAACCGGCGGCTGGCGATGAAGGTGCTGCTCGACCGCGAGGCGCCGCGCGACGAGCTGGAGCAGCAGCTCGCCCACCAGCTGCTCGGGCGCTTCCTCGAAGAAGCGCAGGTGACGTCGCAGCTCGAGCACCCAGGCATCGTCCCCGTGCACGAGCTCGGGCTCGACCAGCACGGCAAGGTCTACTTCACGATGCGCCTGGTGAAGGGCCGCACGGCGCGCGAGGTGTTCGTCGAGTCGCATGGCGGCAGCACCGACTGGCCGCTGACGCGCGCGCTCGAGATCGTGCTGCGGGTCTGCGACACGATGTCGTACGCGCACGACAAGGGCGTCTTGCACCGCGACCTGAAGCCCGACAACGTGATGGTCGGGAAGTTCGGCGAGGTCTACGTGATGGACTGGGGTCTGGCGAAGGTGCTGGGCCAGGAGGATCGACGCGATCTGCGGATCCGGCCCGAGCACCAGAGTTCGCACAGCCAGGTCGACTCCGCGCGCCGCCGCGACGCGGACAGCGACGACGGTTCGTCGGTGGTGTCGATGGACGGGCAGAAGCTCGGCACGCCGAGCTACATGCCGCCGGAGCAAGGGCGCAGCGAAGCGCTCGACGAGCGCGCCGACGTCTACGCGATCGGGTCGATGCTGTACCACCTGCTGACGGGGCGGGCGCCATACACGACGCCCGGGGTGAAGAAGCCGGCGTATCGCATCCTCGAGGATCTGGCCGAAGGGCCGCCGAAGGCGATCGAGGACTTGCAGAAGGGCGTGCCGGCGGAGCTGGTGGCGATCGTCGGCAAGGCGATGGCCCGCGAGCGGGATGGGCGCTACCCGACGACGGCGGCGCTGGCGGCGGATCTGCGTGCGTTCTTGGCGATGCACGCGGTGTCGGCGTACCGGACCGGGGCGCTGGTCGAGTTGCAGCTGTGGGTGCGCAGGAACAAGCCGTTGGCGGCAAGCCTCGCGGCGGCGGTGCTGATCCTGGTCGTCGGCATCGTCGTGTCGACGACGCTGGCGAACGAGAATGCGGCGCTGGCGGCGGCGGAGACGAAGGCGAAGGACGACGCGCTGGCGCAGAAGCAGCGCGCGGACGAGGCAGCGGCTGCCAACGAACGGCTGGCGAAGTCGGAGACCGAGGCGAAGGTCGCGGCGACCAAACTGGCTGAGGAGAAGGGCCGCACGGTCGCCAACTTCAACCAGCTGTCGGCGGTCGTTCGCCTGAAGGACGCGTTGGCGAAGCAGGATGCGTTGTGGCCGGCGTGGCCGGACAAGGCGGCGGCTCTGCAGGCGTGGCTCGACGAAGACTGTGCGCAGTTGTTGGCGCAGCGGCCGGAGATCGAGGCGACGATCGCAGAGCTGCGCAGCAGGGCGGTGCCGTTGACGGCGGAGCAGGTCGACGCGGATCGGCGGGCGGCGGCGGAGTGGCCAGCGTACGAGCGGCAGCAGCAGCTGGTGGCGTCGCTGCGCCGCGCGCAAGCGATTCGTGCTGGCGCCAGCAAGCTGGAGTTGCCGGAGCTGCCGGCTGCGCTGCAGAACGCGGATGCGTCGGCGCTGAACTCGTTCGCGTGGCCGCGGGTCGCACCCGAGAAGCCGGACGGTGAGAAGCAGGACCGGACGATGTTTGGCGAGGAGGCTGCGGGCTTGGTCGCCTCGCGTGCGGCGGTGGCGAAGTCCGCGGGCACGCCGGAGGCGTGCCAGTTCCTCGACACGTTGGCGTGGGCGGCGTTGGCGAACGGCCAGAACGAAGAGGGCAAGCAGCGTACGGCGGAGGCGTTGGCGAAGGCGCCGGCGAAGGAGCGCGAGACCTACCTCGGCTACCAGCGCGACCTCGAGGCGGCGATCGCTGAGGCGCCGACGCTTCTCGCCGCGGCCGTGTCGAAGCTGGCGGCGCTGGATGCGAAGGTATCGGTGCGTCGCACGTGGACGTTCGGCGGCGACGAGGAAAGCCGTTCGGCGGAGTTCCTGCACAACGCGCTGGTGGATGTGCTGGCCGGGCTGAACTCGATGGCGGCGAAGGAGCGCGCCGACGTGGCGCAGCGGCTCAGTTGGGCGCAGCAGGTCGAGGCGGCGTCGATCACGGCGCACCGCGAGCGTTGGGCGGAGGCGCGGCGGGCGATTCTGCGCGCGGACGGGGTCACGGCGAGCACGCTGTATCGCGACGCGCAGATCGACCTGCCGCCGCAGATGGGTTTGGTGCCGATCGGGATGAACCCGGTGACGAAGCTGTGGGAGTTCTACGACCTGCGCAGTGCGTGGGATGGCACGCAGGCGGCGACGGAGATCGTGATCCCGTCGCACAAGGAGGATGGCTCGATCGCAGTGAAGAACGGCACGGGGATAGTGTTCGTGCTGTTGCCAGGCGGCACGGTGACGTTGGGCTCGCAGAAGGACGACCCGAACGCGCCGTTCTACGACCCGCAGCACAGGGACGACGAGGTGCTGCACGAGGTGACGTTGTCCCCGTTCCTGCTGGCGCGGCACGAGCTGACGCAGGGGCAGTGGTCGCGGCTCTGGACGTGGGATGCGGAGCTGCGGGAACCGAGCTACTACAAGGCTGGGCAGAACATCGCCGGCAACGGCAAGCGGATCACAATGGCGAACCCGGTGGAGCAGGTGGACTGGCTGATGTGCGACCGCCTGATGACGCGGCATGGCTTGGTGTTGCCGAGCGAGGCGCAGTGGGAACACGGGTGCCGTGGCGGGACGACGACGGTGTGGAACGTCGACTTCGAGCAGATCCAGAAGGTCGCGAACGTGGCGGACGCAGCAGCCAAGGCAGCGGCACCGCAGTGGGGGAACTTCGAGTCATGGCGGGATGGACACGTCGTGCACGCATCGGTCGGCACGTTCGCGGCGAACGCCTTCGGCTTGCACGACGTGCTTGGCAACGTCTGGGAGTGGTGCCGCGACAGGCATGGGGACTACGGCAGCGAACGTGCAGGCGACGGCCTGCGATCGGATGGCTCCCCCGCCCTCCGCAGCTCCCGCGGCGGTAGCTACAACTACGCGGCCGTCATCGCGCGGTCGGCCTACCGCAGCCACGGCGCACCTTCGTTCCGCAACCTCTTCCTGGGCCTGCGCCCCGCCAGGCTCATCCAGCCCTGAATCACAATGCCCCTTCCTCACTCGCATGTAACGTCGTGTGCTGACGTCGAAGCTTCCTGCTGACGATCGGGGCATCCCTCCCTCGACAGTCGTCCAATCGCCGCCAGTTGCGCGACGCCGCTCTGGATGGCCAAGGAATCGAAGCTCTTCGCCCGGACTCGCCAGATGCGGAGGGTGCGACCTCGTGCGGGTTGGGTAGTCCGAGGCGGACCAGGGCGACCACGCCGCTATGGCTGATTCCTAACACGGATGCCACGGAACGCATCCCCGGGGCGATGTGGCGGCGCTGCGCCCTCGGATTCGGGAGCAAACAGCCCTCCAATTCGGGAGGATCTGCCCCTCGGAATCGGGAACTCACAAGGAAGACGGCGCCTCGCCGCGGTATCTTCGCGCCCCGCGTGCCCCACTCCCCCTTGCTGCGTCGCGCCGTGCTGCGTCGAGCTGCCGAGACCGTCAACCGACGGCTCGAGCACTCCCAGGTACTGGTGCTCAGCGGGCCGCGAGCCGTCGGCAAGTCGACCCTGCTGCGGGAACTCGCAGCGGCCCGTTCGCGCACGATCCTCGACCTCGACGACCCGGCGACGCGACGCGCCGTGGCCGCCGACCCTCGGCATCTGCTCGACCAGCCGCGCCCAGTGTTCGTCGACGAGTTCGCCCGGGTGCCGGAGATCGTCGACGTGATCAAGCGCCTGCTCAACCAGGACGGCGCGCCGGGGCAGTTCGTGCTCGCCGGATCGACGCGCTACGGGACCGTGCCGGCCGTGGCCCAAGCGCTGACCGGGCGCGTCGACATCGTCCCGGTGTGGCCGCTGAGTCAGGGCGAACTCCACCGCAAACGCGAAGCGTTCGTCGAGCGACTGATCGCTGGCGATGCGCCCGACCTCGAGCCCGTGCGCGGCACCCGCGCCGATCTCGCGGCCGCTCTGATCGCCGGCGGCATGCCGATGCCGCTGGCACTGCCCAATCCGGCGGCTCGCAGCCGCTGGTTCGATCAGTACCTGAACCTGACCCTGGAGAAGGACGTCGCCGAGATCGCCAAGGTGCGCCGCCGCGTGCTGCTGCCGCGTCTTGCCGCCGCTGCTGCCCGCCGGACCGCGCAGTTGCTGAACGTCGCCGACCTGGCGCGCGACCTCGACATCGACCGCAGCACCGCGGAGGACTACCTGCGCCTGCTCGAAGCCGTGTTCCTGCACCACGTGCTGCCGGCGTGGGGCACGACGCTCGCGGCCCGCGCCGCGGCGACGCCGAAGCTGCATTTCGTCGACACCGGGCTCGCCTCGCGCCTGATGCGCGTGACCAGCGACAAGCTGCTGCTGGCCCAGCCGAGCGCGCTGCAGCAGTTCGGCCACCTGCTGGAGACGTTCGTCGTCAACGAACTGTGCAAGCAGGCGCACTGGCTCGAAGAACCACTCGACGTCGGCCACTGGCGCACCCACGACGGCCAGGAGGTCGACCTGGTGATGGAACGCAGCGACGGCTCGGTGCTGGCGTTCGAGGTCAAGGCCGCGCCCGACGTGCGCAGCGAGGATCTGCGCGGCGTGCGAGCGCTGCAGCGGCGACTCGGGGCCGATCAGGTGACCGGCATCGTGCTGCACGCGGGGACCGAAGGCTGGCGGGTCGACGACGGCGTGTATGCAGTCCCGATCGCCCGGTTGTGGACTCCGGCGTAGCGAGCGCCTGCGTCCTCTTCCCCGTTCCCCGACGGACTTGCCGCCTCGCCGGCAACCACGATCGCCGGATTTCCTGACCGAAGTTCGCCCCCACCGTCCCCATGGGACGTGGCATCCCATCATGATCACCTGTTTCAGGTGGCGTTCGGCGACCCCGAGCATGCGGTTCCCTTGCTGCGCACCGCCCTGCCCGCGAACCTCGCCGACGCCATCGATTGGCGCACCCTGACCCGCAAGAACCCGACGCAGCACGGTCGTCGCAGCCGAAGAACCCTCTGCGACCTGCTCTTCTCCGTTCGCACCCACCAACAGCAGGAACTTCTGCTCTACGTCGTCCTCGAGCACAAGTCGCAGAGCCGCCGCTTCGACGCCCTGCAGATCCTCGAACAGGTCACCGCGGTCCTCCGCACCCACCGCCGCGAGCACCCACGCGACCGCTTCCTGCCGGCGGTGCTGCCGGTCGT
>JAEUHU010000283.1 GCA_016793305.1 Planctomycetota bacterium | reverse complement strand
GGGCGAGGTCCTCGTCGGCGAGCGGCACCCAGCCGAGCATCTGCAGGTCTTCGAGGGCGGGCAACGCCAGCAGCAGGTCGACCGCCTCGCGCGACGAGATCCTCGCTGCTTCCGCCCCGAACTGCGCGCACCAGCTGACGTCCAGCACCCGCAGGTTCGGCAGCTGCCGCAGCGCGCGCAGGCCGTCGGCGCCGAGCGCATCGCTGTGGCGCAGGTCGAGCCGTTCGAGGTGAGCCCCCGTCGCCAGCGTGGCGGCGAAGCCGGGGCCGAGGCCGCGCATCTGGCGCAGGTCGAGCGAACGCAGGGCCTGGTTCGCGAGCAGGGCGGCGAGGCCCCGCTCGGTGATCCGGTAGCAGGCGGCGAGGTTCAGGTGGCGCAGCTTCGGCAGATGAGCGGCGATCTCGCTGCACAGCGCGTCGCCGTACTCGCCGCACAGATCGAGGCGTTCGAGCTCCTTCGGCAGCGACGCCACGAAGCCGTGGCTCGGGTCCTGACCGCCGAACGCATCCAGTTCGCGCAGCGACCGCAGCGCACCGAGCTCGGCGAGTCCAGCACCGGTCCAGTGGCCATTGCCGATGTCGAGCGTGCGCAGCTTCGGGCAACGGGCGAGGCCTTCGAGCGCGGCGTCGGTCGGCCCCATTCCGCCCTGACCGGCGAGTCGCCGCGCGTGCTCCAGCGCCGCGCGTGCCTCGGGCAGGTCGAGCTCGGCGGTGCCGGCCCGCCAGTTCATCCCGTCGATCGCGGAGAGGTCGAGCAGTTCGAGCTGCGGCAGCTCGTGCAGCCGCGCCAGCAGCCGCCCGTGCAGTTGCTGGCAACCTGCCAGCGACAACGAACGCAGCTCGCGGCACTGCAGGATCGCGGCGACGCCGACCTCTTCGAAGCCGTGGTCGAACGACAGGTCGAGGTGCCGCAGCATCCGCAGCTTCGGCAGCTGCTGCAGCAGCGCGTCGGACGCGTCCATGCAGCGCAGCGTCAACGACTCGAGCATGGGCAGGCGTTCGAGGGCGGCGAACGCTTCCGCGGGCGGCGGCGCGTCGGCGGGAACCGACGCCGCGTGGTAACCGGCGTGCACCGTGCCGCGCAGCTCGAGGCGACGCAGCTTGGCGAAGCGGGCGAACGTCGCCCAGCACGCCGCCGTCACGTGCTGGACCTGGTGGGGCGGGGCCACTTTGAGGCTGAGCCCGAAGGCCTCGTTCCACGGCTCGCGCACGACCAGCACTTCGAGGTCGCGCAGCGGCAGCAACGCCGCCAGCACCTCGTCGTCGCCGCCGACCACCGCGACGCCGCGGGTCGTCGCGGGCAGGGCCCTGGCCTCGGCCGCCGAAGTCACCGTCGCCATCGGGACCGGTTCGTCGGCGCGGGTGTGGGCGACCTTCGTGTCCCGATCGTGCTGCCAGGTGGCCGTGCCCACGACCACGGCGAGCCCGAGCAGTGCTGCGGCGATGGTCCACCGGTTCTTGCGTCGAGGCGGCGCCGCAGCGGGCCCCCCGACCTCGTCCGCCTGCAGGCGCGCGCGCACTGCGTCGACCTGGTCGGCGAACGGTTCGTCGCCGAGGGCTTCGGCCAGCAGGCCGTCGAGCACGGGATCGTCCGGGAGGTCGTCGTCGGATGCGCTCATCGTTCGCGTCGCCGTTCGATGCAGTGGCGGAGGGTGGCGCGCAGGCGCTGCAGCAGCGTGCGCACGCCGTGTTCCCCGAGGCCGAGTTCGGTCGCCAGGTCGGCGCGGGACAGCCCGTCGCGATAGGTCGCGTCGAGCGCGCGCCGTGAACGGGCCGGCAGGTCCTCGAGGCAGCGCTGCAACGCGGCGAGCCAGGTGGAACCGTCGCTGTCGCCGAGGTCCCGCTGGAAGGCGCGTTCCGCGGCCGCGGCATGGCGCGCGAGTCGCCGCCGGTCGGCGCGCTGGGTGCGCAGCCACAGGTGCTTCCCGGTCTGGCGCAGGAACGCGGCCGCCTCCGCCTCGGGTCGTTCGTGGACGCCCTTCTGCAGGGCCAGCACCAGTGCGTCCTGCACGATCGACTCGGCCTCGGCGCCCCGGCAGCCGAGCACGTGCAGGAAGCGCCACGTCGCCAGCTGGTGGCGCTGCACGAAGGCGGCGACGGCGTCCATCGCCCGCGCGGGTTCGGGTGGGTGGGTCACGAGGGGCACGCGGCGGTTTCCCCGCCGCGGCCCGAAGGTACGCAGCGGACCGGGAAATCCGTGTCCCCGTTCGTGGGCCGGTCGGTCGGTGGGCCGACGTTGCGCGCCGATGCCGCGACCTTCACGATGCGCGCGCGTGGTGCCCGTCCCCTCCACCGACCAGGTCGTCGCCCTGGCCCCCGACGCCAGTGCCCTGAAGTCCGCGCGCGAACTCGCCAGCGCGCGCCGCTGGACCATGCTCGGCCGCAGTGACGACTGGCTCTGGGGTTTGGCGCAGGGCTCGGGCGCGAACCCGTACCAGGTGCAGGTGGCGCTCGCCGAGCTCGCCAGCAAGTGCTCGTGCCCGAGCCGGAAGTTCCCCTGCAAGCATGCGCTCGGCCTGCTGCTGCTCGCGGCCGAGAACGGCGGGGCCGTGGCCACGGCCGCTCCACCGGCCTGGGTCACCGAATGGGCCACGGCGCGGGCGAAACGGGTCGAGCAGCAGGAAGCGAAGAAGTCGCGCGCCGCCGAGGAGAAGCCGGTCGACGCGGCCGAGCAGAAGAAGCGCCAGCAGAAGCGCGCCGGTCGCATCGAAGAGGGCGCTGCCCTGCTGCGTCAGGCGCTGCAGGACCTGGTGCGCGGCGGGCTCGCCGCGGTGCCCAGCGGGTCGGGCCTGTGGCCCGACCTCGATCGCCGCATGGTCGACGCGCAGGCGCCGGGCCTCGGCGCGCGCATCGCGTCGCTGCGTTCGTTGCTGCAGGCCGGCCCGGCACACCGCGAGCAGGCGCTCGACGAACTCGGCCAGTTGCACGTGTTGTCGTGTGCGCTCGAATCGGCGGAGCGCGGCAGCGGCGACCTGCAGCAGAGCCTCTGGCACGCCGTCGGCGTGCCGCTGCGCACCGACGATGTACTGCAGCACGCGGGGATCGACGACCGCTGGTTCGTCGCCGCGGTCGATTCGGTCGAACAGGATCGTCTCGTCACCACCGTGCAGTGGCTGTTCGGCGTCGGTTCGCGCCGTTGGGCGAGCGTGCTGCACAGTGCCCCGAGCCAGCAAGGGGCGGCCGCGCAGCAGGCGCGCGCGGCGGAACGACTGCCGCTCGGCGGCGTCGTGCACGGCGAACTGGTGTTCGCTCCGGCGCTGGCACCGCAGCGTGGCCTGTTCCGCACGCCGCCGCGGGTGGTCTCCGAATCGGCTCCCGAGCCCTCGGACTTCGGCGAACTGCTGGCGCGCCATGCCGCCGCCCTGGTCGCCGAACCATGGTGGCGGCAGTCCCCGTTCCACGTCGCCGCCGTGCCCGGGTGGTGCGGCACCCAACCGGTGCTGGTCGACGGCGGCGGGCGCAGCCTGCCGTGGCAGCCGCGCGGCGCAGTGGCGGCCCTGCTCGACGCGGTCACCGGCGGGAGTCGGCGCCCGATCGCCGGCGTCTGGGACGGACGCCATCTGCGCGTGCTCACCGCGCACGACGAACTCGGCGTGCTCGACCTCACCGGAGGGACGGCATGAGTCAGGATGCGTGGACCTCGATGCTGTTGCTCGGCACCGCCCGCGCGTCGTCGGATCCGCCAGCCCCTCATCCCGCGCTGGCCGCGGCCTGGCAACGACTGCCCTGGCCGCAGCGCGAGATCGCCGTGCTGCACGGCACCGCCCTGGTCGCCGCGGCGCGGCTCGCCGGGGCACTGCCGCGGGAGGACGCCGCGCTGCCATCGCCGTGCCCGCCGGACCCGACTCCGGTGTGCGCCCCCGTCGCGGCCGATCTGCTGCGGCGCCTGCTCGGCGGCGAGCAGGCGGCATGCCTGCGCGAATGGCTCGAACTCGCGTCGGCACGCGGTTGCCGCGCCGCCCACCGGGACCTGCCGGCCCTGCTGGCGGCAGGGACGCAGCGCCCCGACCTCCGCGTCGCGATCGGCCGCGTGCTCGGCGAACGTGGCCGCTGGCTCGCGCGCCGGCACGAGGCGCATTCCTGGGCGCTCGGCGCCGGTCCGGACCTGCCGGACGAAGTCTGGCAGACCGGTACCGTGCCCGAACGCGCGGCATGGTTGCGCCGCTGCCACGACCGCGACCCGGCGGCCGCGGTCGCCGCCCTGTCCGCGATCTGGGGCGACGAGACCGGCGACCAGCGCGAAGTGCTGCTGGCGGCGATCACCGCGACGCCGCATCTCGCCGCCGCGCAGTGGCTCGAGCGGATCGCGCTGCGCGACCGCCGCAGCGCCGTGCGCCAGCGTGCGCAGCTGGCCCTGCTGCGCTTGCCGCGGTCCGCGCTCGCCGTGCGGGCGCGCGAACGGGTGCGCTCGCTGCTGCGGCTCGAAGGCCTGCTGCAGAAGCGGTTCGTCGTGACGCTGCCGGAGGCGTTCGATCCGGCGTGGCAGGCCGACGGCGTCGACGAGAAGCCGCCGCCTGGCACCGGACCGCGGGCGCACTGGGCGCGCCAGCTGCTCGGCATGGTGCCGCTCGCGCACCTGCTGGCGACGTTCCCCGGCAGGCCCGAGCAGTTGTTCGCGTGGAACCGGGACGACGACTCGCGCGACCTGCTGCGCCTCGCGTTCGTGGACGCGGCGAGACTCGACACCGAACCCGCGGTCGCCGCCGCGTTCGCCCGCGAGCAGCTGCTCGGCGATCGCTGGCCGCTCGCCGCCGGGCCACGTTCGGCGTGGGCTCGCGAGTGGCTCGCGCAGCTGCCGCCCGCCGCCGCGCGCGCGGCGATCGACACGATCGCCGAGCATCTGCCCGGTGACGAACTGTACGCCGAGCTGCTGGTGCACGGCCCGTTGCCCGCGGTCGACCCGGCCGCTGTCGCCGCTGGCCTGCTGGCCGTGTTGCAGCGCGGCCGCGTACAGCGCGCCGAGGCCGCGGCGATGGCTGCGCACGCCGCGGCCGCCACCGTGCCGCTGTTGCAGCGGCAGATCACCGCCCTGTCCCGACTGCCGACCTCCCTCGAAGCGTTCGCGCAGGCCCTCGACTTCCGCATGGCCCTGCTGCAGATGTTCGCTGCCCCCGCATCCGCATGAAGACGATCCTCCGCCAGCACGCCGAGTCCGCGTTCGAACGGGAACTCCAGGCCCTCGCCGCCGCCGACCAGCGGCCGCGGCCCCCGCAGTGGCGGCTGTCGCCGTGGGCGGTCGTCGACTACCTGATGGGCACGACCCTGGCGGACGGCACCGAGATCACCGCCAAGTACGTCGGCGAGCGGCGGCTCATGGAGGTCGCCGTCGCGACGCTCGCCACCGATCGGGCGTTGCTGCTGCTGGGCGTGCCGGGCACCGCCAAGAGCTGGGTCAGCGAGCACCTCGCCGCGGCGATCAGCGGCGACTCGACGTTGCTCGTGCAGGGCACCGCGGGCACCGCCGAGGAGACGCTGCGCTACGGCTGGAACTACGCGCGGCTGCTCGCCGAGGGCCCGAGCGAGAGGGCGCTCGTGCCGAGCCCGCTGCTGCGCGCGCTGCGGGAGGGACGCCTGTGCCGCATCGAGGAGCTGACGCGCATGCCGAGCGACGTGCAGGACACCCTGATCACGTTGCTGTCGGAGAAGACGCTGCCGATCCCCGAGCTCGGTCAGGAAGTGCAGGGCATCGCCGGCTTCAACGTCATCGCCACCGCGAACAGCAAGGACCGCGGCGTCAACGAGCTGTCGAGCGCGCTGCAGCGCCGCTTCAACGTCGTCGTGCTGCCGCTGCCGGCGACGCTCGACGACGAGGTGGCGATCGTGCAAGGGCGCGTGCAGAGCATGACCAAGGCGTTGGCGCTGCCCGCCGCCCCGCCGGCGCTCGAGCAGATCCGGCGCATCGTCGCCGTGTTCCGTGAACTGCGCAGCGGCGTCACCGAGGACGGCAAGGCGAAGGTGAAGAGCCCGAGCGGCACGTTGAGCACCGCCGAGGCGATCAGCGTCGTCACCAACGGCCTGGCGCTCGCCGGGCACTTCGGCGACGGCTCGCTGAAGGCCGGCGACGTCGCCGCCGGCATGGTCGGCGCGATCGTCAAGGACCCGGCCCAGGACCCGGCGGTGTTCCGCGAGTACCTGGAGACCGTGGTCAAGGAACGCGACGGTTGGAAGGACCTCTACCGAGCGTGCAAGGAGCAGCTGCGGTGAGCGGCAGTTGAGCCCATGGCCGTCACGATCTTCGGCATCCGCCATCATGGTCCCGGTTGCGCACGCAGCCTGCGCAGAGCGCTGGCGGCGTTGCACCCCGACCTCGTGCTGGTGGAAGGCCCGCCCGACGCCGACGACGAGATCGCCGCGGTCGCCGCCGCCGGCATGACGCCGCCGGTGGCGCTGCTGGTGCACCGCGTCGACCGGCCCGAATGTGCGAGCTTCTGGCCGTTCGCCGAGTTCTCGCCCGAATGGCAGGCGCTGCACTGGGCGGTCGGGAACGGCGTGCCGGTGCGCTTCTGTGATCTGCCGGCGGCGGTGCAGCTCGCCGACGCGGAGGCGGACGACGCGGTGGCCGGTGACGAGCGCGGCGGCGAGGAGCCCGCAGGGGAGCCCACGGAGCAAGGCGACGGAGCCCAGGTCGAAGAACCCGAACCGCGCCGCGACCCGCTCGAGTGGCTCGCGCGCGCCGACGGCTACAGCGACAGCGAACGCTGGTGGAACGACCGCATCGAGGAGAGCGACGACGTCCAGTTGTTCGCCGCGATCGCCACCGCGGTGGCCGCGGTGCGCCAGGAACTCGCGCTGACGGAGACGAAGCGCACGCTGCAGCGCGAGGCGTGGATGCGGCGTACGCTGCAGAAGGCCCAGAAGGAGGGCTTCGCCAACATCGCGTTCGTCTGTGGTGCATGGCACGCACCGGCGATGGCGCAGGTCGGCAAGGCGGCCGACGACGCGCTGCTGAAGGACCTGCCGAAGTGCAAGGTGCGCACGACCTGGACGCCCTGGACCTACGCGCGGCTGACCCGGGCGAGCGGCTACGGGGCCGGCATCACGTCACCGGGCTGGTACGAGCACCTGTGGCAGAGCGGTCCGGATCTGCTGCCGCGCTGGCTGGTGCGCGCAGCCCGCGTCCTGCGCGGTCACGACCTGGAGGCGAGCAGCGCCAGCGTGGTCGAGGCGACCCGCTTGTGCGACGCGTTGGCCGGGCTGCGGGGCCGGCCGCGCCCCGGGTTGCCCGAGACGCTGCAGGCGATCGAAGCGGTGTTCGCGCGGGGGGAACCGAGCTGGCGTGCGCTGCTGCAGAAGGACCTGTTGGTCGGCGACCGCCTCGGCGAGTTGCCGGCGGGCATCGCGCGGCTACCGCTCGAGGAGGACGTGCTGGCGACGATGCGTTCGTTGCGCCTCAAGCAGACGGCGTCGGCGACGCGCCTCGAACTCGACCTGCGCGAGGAATCGGGCAAGGCGCGCAGCGTGTTCCTGCACCGGCTGGCGGTGCTGCGCCTTCCCTACGGCGAGAAGGCGGACACGGGGCGCACACGCGGGACCTTCAAGGAGGCGTGGCAGCTGCAGTGGCAGCCCGAGTTCGCGCTCGCGGTCGTCGACGCCGCCACCTACGGCAACACCGTCGAGGCTGCGGCGATCCGACGTGTGGCCACCTTGGCGGCCAGCGGAGCCCTGCCGGAGCTGGTCGAACTGCTCGAGGTCGCCCTGTTCGCCGACGTGCCGGCCGCGGTCGACGCGGTGCTCGCCGCCCTGACGGCCCGCGCCGCCGGCACCGGCGACGTCGACGCGCTGCTGGCGGCGATCCCGCCGCTGTGCCGGGTCACGCGCTACGGCGACGTGCGGCAGAGCGACGGCGCCGCGGTGCGCACGATCGTGCTCGGACTCGCCGAACGGGTCCACGTGGCGTTGCCGACCGCGAGCAGCGGCATCGACGACCAACGGGCGCGCCAGCTGGCGACGTCGTTGCGCGCCCACCGCCAGGCGCTCGAGCTGCTCGCCGACGAAAGGTTGCTCGGCGGCCTCGACGACGCGCTGGAGCGTCTGATCGGCACCGCGGCGCACGCGCTGCTGCGTGGCCTCGCGTTGCGTCAGCGCCGCGACGCCGGCCGCGTCGACGACGCGACCGTGGCCACGGCGCTCGCCCGCGAGTTGTCGCCCGGCGCCGCACCGGTCGCGGCGGCGGCGTGGATCGACGGGTTCCTGAGCGATGCCGGGGCGATCCTGGCCCACGAACGCACGCTGCTGCAGCTGCTCGACGGCTGGGTCGCAGGATTGTCCGACGACGTGTTCCAGCAGGTGCTGCCGCTGGTGCGGCGTACGTTCGCGACCTTCGCGGCCGGCGAACGGCGGCAGATCGGGGCCGCGGTGTACGCGCTGCGCCCAGGTCGGGCGGGAGCCGCGCCCCGAGCCGCGGCGACCCTCGCGTTCGACGCCGAGCGTGCCGCACCGGCGATCGCGGCGACCGCCGCCCTGCTCGGACTCACGGAGACGACGCGATGAGTGCCCCCCGACGGGATCTGCCGCACCGCTGGCGTCTGCTGCTCGGCCAGGAAGCGGGGGAGAGCCTGGCTGCGAGCCTGCACGGCGACGACCTGCGGCTCGACGAGGTGCTCGGCGAGCTCTACGACCCAGGTGTCGAGGCGGGCGATCGGCGAGCCGGCCTCGGCGCCTCGGCGCCGCGGCTCGCGCGCTGGCTCGGCGACATCCGCCGTTTCTTCCCGAGCAGCGTGGTTCGCGTGATGCAGCAGGACGCGATGGCGCGGCTGGACCTCGAACGCATGCTGCTCGAACCCGAACTGCTCGCCGAGGTCGAGCCCGACGTCCACTTGGCGGCGACGTTGTTGTCGCTGCAGAAGGTGATGCCCGAGCGCACGCGGGCGACCGCCCGCCTCGTGGTGCGGCGCATCGTCGACGACCTGATGCGGCGCCTCGCGCAGCCGCTGCGCAGCGCCGTGCACGGGGCCCTGGCGCGCTCGGTGCGCAACCATCGACCGCGGCCGAGCGAGATCGACTGGCACCGCACGATCCGCGCGAACCTGCGCCACTACCAACCCGACCTGCGCACCGTGGTGCCCGAACGCCTCGTCGGCTGCGGCCGCAGGCGAGCCTCGCTGCGCGACGTCGTGTTGTGCGTCGACCAGAGCGGCTCGATGGCGGCGTCGGTCGTCTACTCGTCGGTGTTCGGCGCGGTGATGGCGTCGCTGCCGGCCCTGCGCACGCGCATGGTCGTGTTCGACACCGCCGTCGTCGACCTGACGGCCGAGCTGCGCGACCCCGTCGACCTGTTGTTCGGCGCCCAGCTCGGCGGCGGCACCGACATCCACCGGGCGCTCGTCTACTGCGAAGGCCTGGTGCAGCGCCCGCACGACACCGTGCTGCTGTTGATCAGCGACCTGTACGAAGGCGGCGACAGTGCCAGCATGCTCCAGACCGCCGCGCGCCTCGTCGCGCGCGGGGTGCAGCTGATCGTGCTGCTGGCGTTGAGCGACGACGGCCGCCCCGGTCACGACGCGCGCCATGCGGCGCTGTTGGCGGCGATGGGCGTGCCGGTGTTCGCGTGCACGCCGGACCTGTTCCCGGCGATGATGGCCTCGGCGCTGCTGCGGCAGGACCTGGCGTTGTGGGCGCGTGGACACGACGTGCGCCTCGAGCGCCCGGAGTCGCCGTCGGGCTGAAGGCGCGCTGGCGCGTTCGGGTCGGAGGACGTGTGTACGTGGTGGAGCGAGGCTTTCGGCGCCCGCGTCGGACGGCATGATCCCGCCATGCTGTCCTTCTCGCGCGTGATCCAGGCCGTCGACTCGCACACCGCCGGCGAACCGACCCGCATCGTCACCGGTGGCCTGCCGGCGATCGCCGGGGCCACGATGGCGGAGAAGCGCGCCACGCTGCAGCGCCACCACGACGAGCTGCGGCGCGCGCTGGTGCTCGAGCCGCGCGGCCACGACGCGATCGTGCTCGCCTACCTGC
>JAEUHU010000065.1 GCA_016793305.1 Planctomycetota bacterium | reverse complement strand
CCGTCGGCGCCGATGGCCTTGCCCATGGCTCCGCGCAGGCAGCGCGTCGCGGCACCGGGGTGGCACGTGTAGCACGAGCTGCGGTCCGTGACGTCGTCCAGACGCCGGCCGTCGGGCAGCCGCGCGCTGGCGTGGCCGAGGTGCATCGCCGACGTCATGGCCGGCACGCCGGGCTGACCGGTCGTGCCGAGCGCGTTGGTGGCGTGGCAGCGGGCGCACAGGATCGGTGTCCCGGCACTGGCCGTCGCGAACAGTCCGGTTGGGAGGTAGCCGGCCCCTTGCAGCGCACTGGTGTAGACCGGTGAACCCTGGTGGTGCTCGTCGTGCAGCTTCAGGATGTTCCAGCGGTCGTCGGAGGCCACGGGCCCGAAGGTCCAGCCGGCGGCCGGGCGGGCAGCCGGGTCGGTGCCAGAACCATGGCACGAGGTGCACGCCATCTCCGCCGACACGGGCACCACGACGTCGGTGCTGGCGATCGTCTGGCCCTGGCCGTTGTGCGCGACGAGGCGCAACAGCGGATAGGGCCGCATGGCGCCGCTGTCGTCGTACGGGGTCATCGGAATGCCCTCGGCGCGGAACAGTGAGTCTGGGGCGAGGAAAGCCATCGCCTGTGGCGTGTTCGCCGACCCCGGCATGCGGAAGCCGGCCAGGCCTTCGTCGGGTGCCAGGGTCGCGCCGAACAGCGCTTGCGCGTGCAGCCAGAAGTCGGACTTGCCGACCGACGTCCGGTTGATCGATCCAGTCGGGTCGGCGACCGCCTGGTAGGTCACGCTGTAGTTGCCCGAGTCGACGAGCTGGCCTGCGACCATCAGTTGGGCGCGCACGGTGTTGAACGGCGGCAGGATCGAGAACACCGACGTGTCGCCGTCCATGCAGTGCATGCCGAGGTCGTTCCAGCCGAGCAGGCGGGGAGGCCCCTGGGCAGGGATCGCTGCCGCGAGGGCGAGCGCCCCGGCGAGCAGTCCGGTGGGGGAACGCCACGGCATGGGCCGGGGCGCGGCGGGAAAGTCGTGCATGGGCGGGACCGGGGAAGAGGTCCCGACACTACGCGTCACGCCGACGTCACGGCTGGTAGACTTGCAAAATCAACCAACCGGTAAAGTGCGTAGTTCTCAGGCCAGCAGGAACAGCTCGCCGTCGGGGCTCTGCACCAGCGGGTCGCTGCCCAGCAGCTCCTGCAGGCAGGCGGCGAACTCCGCCAACTCGGGGCGCGCCCGCAGCACGTCGTCGACCGTGAGCGGCACCGCGGCGTCGCGCAGCGCCTGACGCAGCGTGCGACGAACCGTCTGGCCGAGCTCCAGGTCGGCGCGCGCGACGATCCCGCCGGGCAGCACTTCGAACGGCCCGTGGCGGCGCAACACGTCGGCGAGCAGCTCCGGCGTGAGCCAGTCGCCGCCGAGGTCGTTGCGGTCGACGGCGGTCTTCAAGGCACTCGTGTGCGCGTAGCCGACCCGCTGGTCGAGTTGTTCCTGGACCACCGCGAGCAGCCGCCGGATGCGCTCGTCGTTGAACGGCCAGTTCGACAGCGTGTCGACGCGGTCCTCGGCCGGCTGCACGAACAGCCGGTTCTCGCGCAGCAGGCGGCCGACGAGGCGCCGCTGCGCGGCGGGCTGGTTGGCGAGGAACAGGCTGAGCACGACGTCGCCGGCGGCGCGCCGGAAGTCCTGCAGCAGCTGGTCGAGCACACGCGACCGGCGTTGCGAGGCCGGGCACAGTTCGCCGCGGCCGAGCCGCCGCACGCGCGGGTCGTCGCCGAGGCGGTCGTGCACCAGCCAGGTGGTGGTCTCGTCGACACCCTCGCCGGCGAGCAGTTCGGTGACGTGGTGGCGGCCGCCGAGGCTGCACAGCTTGCGGGCGGCGCGGTCGACCAGGGGCGCCAGCGCGCCGAGCTTGCCTTCGTGCCAACGGCGCAGCGCCCACAGTTCGGGACCGACCTGCACGAACGCACGGTGGCCACGCAGCTCGCTGGCGATGGTCGACGCCGAGGCGCGGCGGAAGCGCTCGCGCCACGCGAACACCAGGTCGGCGAGCTGCATCGGCTGGCCCGCTTCGGCGAGCACGTCGACGAGGCGAGCGGCCGGCGAACGCGGATCGGCGGCGGCGACCTCGCCGTGCTGGTCGTCGAGCTCGATGGCGATGCGCAGTTCCGTGCGCAGCAGGTGCAGCAGGGCCCCGCGCGGCACGTCCTGGTGGTCGTCGGCGAGCTCGCGCAGCAGCGTGTCGATCGGCAGCGGCAGGCGCCGCGGTGGCACGAGCCCCGGCAGGCTGCGCAGCAGGCGCCGGAAGCGCCGCGGCGACAGGCCGAACAGGGTGCCCTTGTGCAGGTGGACTTCGCGCGGGAACAGGAACGCGAGCAGGCGCAGGCCGAGTTCCGGATCGCCGGTTGCGCCGCTGAGGCTGCGCAGGCAGGTGCCGGCGCCGAGTTCGAGATGGCCGAACACGCCGTCGCCGGCCTGCAGTTCGGCGCCGAGCTCCTGGCGCAGCTTCGCCAGCAGACCGCCCTGCTGTTCGGCGAGCTGTTGGCGCACCCGGTCGGCCCGGGCGTCGATCGTGGCGAGGGTGGTACCGTGTGCGCGCGCCAGTTCGGTGCGGCGCTGTGGCGGCTGGTCGAGACCGACGAGGTTGCCCAGCAGCGTGCGTCCGTCGTCGTCGAGCGGGCCGAGCAGTTGGGCGCGCAGCGTCGCCCAGTCGGTGCAGCCGGCGTCGGCGAACTGCATCAGGCCGTCGTGCAGGGCCCGGGCGATCGCGGCCCGCAGGGGGCCCTTGCTCGTGGCGAACGCGCCGTCGCCTTCGAAGGCTTCGGCCGGGAGCTGGAGGGCGTCGCCGACGGTCAGGATGCCGGCGGTGGCGAACAACCCGACGTCGGCCGCCGACAACGTCAATCGGGCCAGGGGCAAGGTCCACAGCGCGACCGGCAACAGGTCGGCGTTGGCCGTGTTGGTCGTGGCGCTGGAGGTCATGGTTGGCCCGGGCGGATGGCGCGGAAGCGCTTCGGGTCGCGCTGCCGCTGTTCGGCGACGGCCCGCACGGCGGCCGGCGTGGTCTCGGCGAGTTGGGCAGCCCGCTGGCTGCTGCGCAGCAGCACCTCGGCGAGGCCCAGTTGGACCCGCGGATGCGGATGCTGCTGCAGCAGTCGCTCGAGCCCCCGGCGCGCTTCGGTGTCCGGCAGGTCGACCAGCAGTTCGGCCGCTCGCACCGCCGTGGTGGTGTTCGGGTCGAGGAACATCGGCAGACGGTTGCCCACCTCTCCGGCCGGCAGCCGGAGCAGCGTGCGCCGCAGCAGCTCGCGCCGGTCGGCGCGCGCGGCGCCGAGGTAGCGTTGCAGCAGCGTGTCGATCACCGCGTCGTCGCCGAGGCGCACCGCCAGTTCGCACAGCGACGGTGCGGTGGTGCGCCCGTCGGTGACGGCCTCGGCCAGCACCCGGTCGAACGTGGCGCGCGGCCCGGCCGCGAGCGTCACCGTCGGCATGCCCGCGAGGGCCAGCGCCGCGTCGTTCGCGACCCGCGGCTCGGCCGCTTCGAGGCTCGCGGCCAGCAGGTTGGCGACGGCGGTGTCGTCCTGAGCGGCCAGCAACGCCCGCACGTGGGCCAACAGGTCGTCGGTCGGGACCGCGACCCCGCGGCCACCGCCGAACGGGTGCAGCAGCGGTCCGGTGCGCTTCAGGAACAACAGGCACGAGTCGCCCGGCTGCAGCGTGAACAGGAGGCGCCCGCAGCACGCACCGCTCGGCTCCAGCAGCGTGAACTGCGGGCCGACCTGGCCCTTCAGCACCTCGTCGCTGCGGAACTCGAGCCGGTGGAAGTCCGGGCTCGGATCGCTGGCCCCGAGCACCGTCGCGCGCACCACGACGTCGGCGATCCGGCAGGCGGTGTGCAGCGTGGTGGCCTGTTCCTGGCCGATCGCCAGGGGTGCCAGCGTGGTCGCCAGCAGGAACGGGAGCAGACGGCGGAGCAGGTTCATCGGAGCAGCACCCTCTGGCGCAGGTAGGCCAGGTCGATGTCGCGGAACTGGTAGTCGAGCGAGGTCATCGCCTCGTAGCCGACGGACGCGGCCATCACCTCGGCGGCGCTCGCGTAGGTGTCGTGCAGCGAGCTGTCGCCGAACAGGCCACGCGGCGCCGCACCGGGTGCCACGAGGCCCACCGAATGGCCGACCTCGTGGGCCAGGATGATGCCGATCACGACCGCCCAGTCGTCGGCGGCGTCCATCACGGTCTGCCAGCGCGCGCGCTGCTGCGTGGTCGCGTTGGCGTAGTCGAACGTCGGCGTCAGCACCACCGGATCGAGCGCGTGCGCACCGGCCGGGGTGCCGCCCATGTCGGGACACAGCGGGCGGAAGCGCTGCGCGAACACCGTCTGGAACGACGGCCACACCTGCAGGTGGATGCGCGTCTGGTAGAGCCACATCTCGGCCGGGAACACGCCGAGGCCCGGCGAGTTCGAGGTGTTGCGCTCGGCGGGGTTGCCGTTGCGGTAGTCGTAGTAGGCGCGACCTAGCACGCCCGAGCTCTCGGCACCGTAGGCGCGGCTGCGATCGCCTTCGGGATCGAGGCCACCGAGGGCCATCTGCATGTGGGCGAGGCCGATCGGCTGCCGGCGCGCGAAGCGCAGGCCGACCGAACCGCTGCCGAGCGGTTCACCGCGCGAGCCGCGGCCGTAGAGCCGGTTGGCCTGGGCGAGGATGCCGTCGAGCACGAGATTGCGCACGTAGGCGTTGGTGCCCGCGGCATCGCCGGTGGTGGCGAAGCCGAGCCGCAGCATGTCGTCCTCGAAGTCGGCGCGGCCGTTGCCGTCGCGGTCGAGGTCGGTGCGCACCCAGACGATCTGCGTGCGCTCGAACGGCGTCAGGTCGCCACCCGGCGTCGCCACCGTGAACGGCAGCGGGCTCGACGTGCCGAGGTTGCCGGTCAGGTCGCGCACGCGCACGGTCAGCGTCCAGGCGCCGTCGGTGAGCGGGTTGTCGGTCGGTACGGTCACGTTCAGCGTGCCGAAGCCGACCGTACCGACGGCGAGCAGGGTCGCCGGGGCAGGTCCGGCACCCGAACCGGCCAGCGACACCTCGTAGCTGCTGGCATCGATCCACTGGCCGGCGTCGCTGGTGGTGACGTCGATGGTGAAACCGCTCGGTGGCAGCACGAGACCGGCGTTGCGCGACGAGGCGATGCCGTTCACGGTCGCGGTGACGCTCGGCGCCTGGCTGTCGGGCGTGGAGCCGGTGCGGAAACGCGCGGTGCGGTCGGCCGGGAACCAGTTGCCGGTGGTGCGTCGGACGCCCGTGCTGCCGCCGACGACGCGCGTCCGGTAGTAGGTCAGGCTGGTGAACGGCACGGTCGGCGTGAACGTGAGGATGCGATCCCCGCCGGTCAGTTCGCGCGTGCCGGCCAACGGCGTGCCGACATCGTCGGTGACCAGCACCGTGTCGTCGCGCAGGGTCGCCGGGTCCATCGGCGCGTCGAACACCACGACCACGCGCGAGCCCGGGGCGACGTTCGCCGCCCCGTCGTTCGGCGACAGCGACGCCGACGGCGTCTCGGTGTCCGTCGAGGTCGTGAACGGGATCAGCACGTCGCTGGCGAGCACGTTGCCGGCAAGGTCGTGCAGGCCCGTCTGGCCGCCACGCAGCCGCAGCGTGCACGCGGTCGCGGGCGGCAGCTCGAGCACGGGTTGGACCTGCACGATGGTGGTCGTCGGCCGGTCGACGACGGCGCTCCAGACGCTGCCGTCGACGAGCAGTTCGACGGTCGTGTCGTTCACCCAGGCAGGGTCGATGGCTTCGCTGCACGTCACCAGCAGTGGAGCACTGCCGGGGAAGCGCGTGTCGCCGTCGCTCGGCGTGCTCGAGACCACCGTCGGCGGTGTGCTGTCGGTGCCGGTGGTGAAGGTCTGCGCCTGGGTCGCCGCCAGCGAGTTGCCGCTGACGTCGGTCGCGGCCGCACCGCCGAGCAGGAACGCCATCGTGTAGCGCCGCGTGTCGAGCAGTCGCTGCAGCGGCCGAACGCGCAGGGTGCGCTGGTCCTTGGTGCTGTCGATCGCGAACGGCACCACGTTGCCGAACTCGTCCTGGAACAGCAGCGACGCGGCTTCCACGGTCGCCGGGTCCATCGACTCGGTGAACGTGAAGGTCGGCTGTACGAGCGGCGAGACGCCGGTCGCGAACGGCGCCGGCCACACCGACACCACACTCGGTGGTGCCGTGTCGGGGGCGGTGCGGAACGATGTCGTCGAGCTGGCGGCGAGGCGGTTGCCGGCGCGGTCGGCGATCGTCGTCGCGAGCACCAGCGTGAACAGCCGGTCGCCGGGCAGGTCGGCGTCCGGATCGAGGGTCAGCGTGGTGCCGGCCAGGGTGCGCGTGGCCGTGTAGCGCTGCCCGAACTGGTCGCGCAGGTAGAACGACGCGTCGGTCACCGAGTCGGCGGCGATGCGTTCGCTGAGCGTCGCGGTGAAAGTGCGGATCCGCGACTGGCCGGTGGCGCCCGCCACGACATCGAGGCCCACGACCGTCGGTGGCGTGGTGTCGACGGTGCGGAACGCGAAGGTGTAGGTGACGTCGAGGATGCGCCCGGTCTCGTCGCTGGTGAGCCCCGACAGCTGCATCACGTAGTCGGTCTCGGCGAGCAGTGGCGAGCTCGGCGTGAACAGCACGCGGCCGCCGTTGCCGCGCGAGAACGCACCGGGCACGTTCGTGGTCGTGCCGTCGACGCGCAACCAGGTGTCCTCGTCGCCGAACGTGTCGATCGCCATCGCGGCGTCGAAGCGCAGGTCGATGCGCGCGTCGGTGGCGATCTGCACGGCCCCGTCGGCAGGAATGTGCTCGAGCAGCTGGACGGCCCCGTAGACGGTCTCGCCGCTGCTTCCGAAGCTGGATCCGCCGCCGCCACCGCCGCCGCAAGCGGCCGCGAGGCAGAGGGCGAGCGTCAGGCCGATGTCCCTTCTTGGCTGCATGTTCCCCGTTGTCTTCCCCAGGTGCGTGCCCCCTGATCGACTTGAGGAAGCGACGGCGTGTAGTCCCACACTGAGGCGAACTGCAGCAGCCGATGGCAGCGCTGGGTCGCGGGTTGGGGGCGATCGCGACGGCGGGCGCCGCGTCGCTGTCGCGCAACGCAGCATCGCGATCGGCGGCGGTCGTCCGACGAACTCAGTCGTGGGCGAGCAGCACGCGAAGGTCGCGCACGTTCGTGCCGGTCGGGCCGGTGAGCACGGTGTCGCCGAGTGCGTGCAGCAGCGGGAACGCATCGCAGCGGCGCATCGCCGCGTGCACGTCGAGAAAGGTCCGTCGCGCGCGCACCATCGTGGTGCCGTCGACGATCGCGCCGGCCGCCGGCGAGTTGCCGTCGATGCCATCGGTGCCACAGCTCAGCACGGTGATCGGCTGGCCGCGGATCCGCCGCGCGCAGGCGAGCGCGAACTGCTGGTTGCGGCCGCCGGTTCCTGGGTCGGGTGGCAGTGGCACCGACAGTTCGCCGCCGGCGACCAGGGCCACGGTTCGGCCAGCATGGCGACGGCGCAGGTGCTCGAGTCGGCGCAGCAAGTGCTCGGCAGCACGGTCGCATGGCCAGTCGTCGGTGGTG
>JAEUHU010000217.1 GCA_016793305.1 Planctomycetota bacterium | reverse complement strand
TCGAGGTCGGGACCACCTCGTCCGCCGCCGGCGCGCGCGGCGAGCCGCAGGCGGTGTTCGCCGACTTCGAGGCGCTCGAACACCACGACGCCCGCGGCGTTGGCGTTGCGCACGTCGCGGCCACCGTCGGGGCCGCGCCGCTCGACGCGTCCGTTCGCCACCGGCTGGCCGTCCGGGTCGACCACGGTGACCTCGATGCGGCCACCGGCGCCGAGTTCGACCGGCAGGTCGATCGCCCGATCGCCCTCGGCCCGCAGCTCGGGCGAGGTGAACGGCGCGTGTTCACGATGCTGCACGAGGACCGTGAACGGCTGGGCGTCGGGCGGCGCATTGGTGGTGCAGAGCCCCTGGTCGTCGGTCCGCAAGCCTCCGCGGCCACCAACCTCGCGCCCACCGAACTCGCGCTGGGCGCGCTGCGCCAGGCGTTCGAGCGGCGACGCGCCCGAGCCGTCGTTGCGGGTGTCCAGACGAACGATGGCACCAACGACTGGGCGACCGGCGGACTGCACGGCCACCCGCAGCACCGGCCCGGGCTTCAGCTCGATGCGCCCGAGGTCGACCGTGCCGGTCGCCGGCAGCTCGAGATCGCGGCGCTCGAACCGGCGGTAGCCGAGGGCTTCCACCGAGACCGACAGTTTCTGGCCGGCGCGCGGCCGCAGGTTCGCGAGCACGACCCGACCGCCCGGGTACTCGCCCGCGCGCTGCGCTCGCGGCGCCATCGCCAGCATCGCGTCCATGCCGCTGCCACCACGCAGCCGATCGTCGATCTCGAGTCGCTCGAGTGCGGCACCGGTGTCGGCGGCCACGACCTGGAACACGACCTGGACGCCGGCGTCGTAGGCCAGCTCGATGCCGCTGGCCGGCGCCGTCGCTTCGCGCCGTTCGGTGCAGAGCGCGTTGGCGGCGAAACCCCGCTGGCGGTGGCTGGCGTAGACCCGGTAGACCGTGCCGGGCCGCAGGCCGCGCAACGCGAACGAGCCGTCGGCACCGATCGCGACGTCGCGTTCGGCGGCGAGTCCGAAGTCCTGGGCGAGGTCCGCGAAGTCGTCCGGGTGGAACCCGGGGATCCCTTGCGCCGCCGCGGGCATCGCCGCAGCGACCGACGCTGGGTCGCGGCGCGGTGCTGCCATCACCCGGATGCCGCGCGCGCCCTCGGGCAGGCCGGTGATGCGTCCTTCGATCACGGCCCCTGGTCCGAGCACCAGGGTGAGGTCCGGCAGCTCGGCGCCGGCCACGAGCTCGAGGCCATCGCGGCGCGTGGTGGGATGGTCCGCATGACGCGCGCGCACCGACAAGGGGCCAGGCTCGAGGTGTGCCAGCTCGAAGCGTCCCTCGGCATCGGTGGCAACTTCCTCGCCGAACATGCCCGCGAAGCGCTCGACGCCCGGCAGCTGCCGCAGGAAGTCGGCGCCGGCGCGCCCGCCGTCACCCGCGGTGCGATCCGGGCGATCGGCCCGTTCGGCCCGCATGCGCTCGCCGAGCGCCTGCGCGCCCTCCTGCCCGAACGAAGGCAAGCCCTGGCCATCTGCCGCGACCAAGGCACCGGCCACCGGCGTGCCGGTGCCGTCGACGACGCGCCCACGCACGATGGCGCCGGTGCGCAGCGTCAGAGTGCCGGCGTCGAGGGCCTGCAGAGCCTCCCCGGCGGGTGGCGCGCCGGCGGGCGCTGTGCTGACGGCGGCTGCGTCGACGCGAACGGTGTGGTCCAGACGCACGAAGCCGCGCGCGAGCACCCGCAGCGGCACGGCCCTTCCGGTCATCGGCGCAGCCAGGCGGAACGTGCCGTCCGACTCGGTCGTCGCCACCGCGGCCTCACGGCGCGCCTGTTCGAACCGTTCGCGCATCGTGTCGGGGTCGAACTCCGCGAACGACTCGGGCCCCACACCCGAGGCCCCAGCACCCGGGTCGAACGCTCCGCCTGGCAGCCAGGAGCGGACTTCAGCCCCGGCGACCGGCCGTCCCGCGGAGTCGACCACCCGGCCGGTCACCGTGCGCTGCGGGCCGCGAGTCGCGGCCGCCGCGGCCACGGCGGGAAGGGCCGCCGCTTCGCGGGCAGGATCGGTGTCCGCCGACTGCGGGCGCACGATCCCCGCCCCCTCGGTCGGCACCGGTGCTTCGGGCATGGTCGAACCGGCCGGCACCACCGGAGGCGGTGCCGACGCGGACGACGACCACCACAACCAGCCGGTGAGCAGGAGCAGCACGGCGAGGGCGGACAACAGAGGGGCTTTGGTCATGCGGATCTCGGCGGCACCGTGGCGAAGGCGCGGCTGCGCCGTTGCCTCGATCCGGTCGCGGGGGGACAGGCGAAACCGTCGCGCACGGACTCGGGACGAACAAGCCAGGGCAGGCCATGCATCCACGCCACCTGGCTGGACGAAGGCCGCACGAACCTGTCGAGTCGCGCCCCATGCACCTCCGAATCCTCCTGCTCGGCGCCGTCGTCGCCGGCTGCGGCGGCTCGCCGCAGCAGTCCACGACTGCCGACCCCGCATCACCCACCCCCACGGGTGCTGCGTCCTCCACCCCGACCCCAACGCCCCCCGCGAACGAGCCTGCGATGCCCGACTTCTACTCCCTGCGCGCCAATTCCCTCGAGGGCCAGCCTGTCGACCTGGCGTCGTTCCGCGGCAAGGTCACCCTGGTGGTCAACGTCGCCAGCGAGTGTGGCTACACGCCCCAGTACGCAGGCCTGCAGCGCCTCCACGAC
Source organism: Planctomycetota bacterium (assembly GCA_016793305.1). The sequence goes on along the minus strand of JAEUHU010000217.1, from coordinate 12,584 downwards.
GAGCTCGCGAGCCGCGGCTTCGCCGTGCTCGGCTTCCCGAGCAACGAGTTCGGCAAGCAGGAACCGGGCACGTCGGAGCAGATCCGCGCCTTCTGCACCACCAAGTACTCGGTGCAGTTCCCGTTGTTCGCCAAGTGCGAGACGAAGCCGGGGCCCGGCCAGAGCCCGGTGTTCGCGACCCTCGGCAAGGTCACCGGCAGCACGCCCAACTGGAACTTCTGCAAGTATCTGGTCGGCAAGGACGGGGCCGTGCTCGGCTTCTACCCGTCGAAGGTCGCGCCGGACGACGCGACGCTGCGCGCCGCGATCGAGAAGGCGTTGCAGTGACGCAGGAGTGGTAGGGATGCTGGAGTGGTAGCGCTGGGCTCCGCGCCACGCTGGCCCGCACGACACCAGCCGACCAGCTCGTGATCGCGCGCCCCCGAGCTGGCGGTCACACCGCCGACACCCGCATCAAGAACCCGGAGCCGGGATCAGCGACCCGCGGCCCTTGACGATCGTCGGCGTGATGTGGAACTCGACCGTCGTGTTGTTGTGCGTCGTCGACGTCGAGCGGAACAGGAACCCAAGCAGCGGGATGTCGCCGAGGATCGGCACCTTGGTCTCGCTCTCGAACTTGGTCTGCGAGGTCAGGCCCCCGATCACCAGCGTGTGGTTGTTCTTCAGGTGCACCGTGGTCACCGCCGTGCGCGTGCTGGTGATCGGCGTGCTGACCGGCTGGGTCGCCGCGAAGCTGGTGATCGCGGACACGTCGGCGAACACCTGCAGGATCACCGAATCGGTGCCGGCGATCACCGGGATGATGTTCATCCGTACGCCGACCGGCTTGAAGTCGATGTCGACCGCGACCTCGGCGCCGAGCTGGTTGAAGCGCGCCTTCGGGAACGGCACCTGCGTCAGCGTCGAGATCGACGCCACACCGCCGTTGCGCACCACGAGCTTCGGCGAATTGGTGATGTCGGCGAGGTTGTTGGCCTCGAGCGCCTCCAGCACCATGTCGAGCTCCCAGCTGTCGTGGATGCCGCCGAGCGCGAAGCGGCCGACGTTGGTCACCGGCGACACCCCGACGATCGGCGGGTTCAGGGGGAACGCCGACGTGTAGCTGCGCACCAGCTGGCTGCTGGTCAGGTTGGTCAACACGGGGCTCGTGTTGGTCGCGCCACGCACGCCGAACGCGAGCGCATCGGCGGTCTGGTACTCGACGACGCTGACCAGGATCTCGACCTGCGGGATGCTCGTGTAGAAGAGGTCCAGCGCCGCCTCGAACGCCACCAGAGCCGCGGGTTTCGCAGTCACCAGGGCGAGGCCGATCGATGGGGCTTCGCGGAACTTCGTGTTCAGGGGCTCGCCGCGCACCGCCGGCGCGCCGGTGGTGTCGACGAGGTTCGCACCACTGAGGATCTCGAAGTCCGGCACGAACGTGACCTCGACTTCGTGGTCGCGCAGCATGCGACCGAGCACGCTCCGGTTGGCGGCGCCACCGACCTTGGTGCCGGGCGGCGGCACCGGGGGTGGCTTGCGCTCGGCGTCGAATCGCTGCGTCTCCGGAGTGATCTCGTTGATCAGCTTCAGGAAGGTCTGCGCCAGGTCCCCGGCCATGAAGTACTGCTTGGTCACCGAGCCATCGGCACTGATCAGCACGCTGCTGCCGAACTGCACCCGCAACCGGGCGTCCCGCTGGGCCGGCGTCTCCTGCGGATCCTGCGCGCCATCCGCGCGGCTCGGAGCGCGTTCGGCCGCGTCGGCGGGGTCACCGAGATCCCAGGCCAAGGGGCCGCGGCTGTCGGCAGCACGCCGGGGCGGGTCGAGGACCAGCGACTCCAACGCCAACGGATCGAGGCGCTTCGGTTCGCCACTGGCCACGCACGCGCCGAGTGCCAGCAAAGGCAGACCCAAGGGAAGGGGCCAGAACCGCCACATCCGGTTGGCTGGTTCGCGGCCCGAAACGCAGATCTCACGACGGCATGGAAGTCGTGGCACGGGCGGGATTGTGGGCGCGACCACGCGCAGAGCGAACGGTTTTCAGGTCCAGCGGATCAGAAGGCCAGCAATCGCCGCGCGCCACCATCCAACGCCGGCGTGCGGACGCGTACGGTGCTCACTCGGCGACCTTGCGCGCCACCTTGTCGGTCAGATCCTGCACCTCGCGGCCCTGCTTGTCCGTGATGTCGTCCCTGCGGGCGACCATGTCGCGGTTCTCTGCCGTCGCCACGCTGCGCACCGCTTCCTGGATGCGGTTGTTCATCTTGACGACCAGCTGCTTGCCCTGCGCCGAGTCCGGAGCGATGCCTTCGGCTTGCATCTTCTTCCACTCCGGGGTCGCCTCCTTGACCTTGGCCTCGTCGATCACCGCCGGCGCGGAGGTGTTGCTGGCGCTGCCGTGGTAGACCACGGCGCCACTGCGGACCGTCACCTGGGCCGCGAGAGGCGCCACCAGGAGACCGAAGGAGAGCAGGGCAGAACGAAGGAAGGTCGGCATGGTAGAGAGCGCGACCGAGTTATCGGCCACGCAGATGCCCAAACCTTGCAAGCACTGCGCCGGTCCTAGCCACGTTTTTCGCCACAGCCCTTTCCTGCAGCAGAATCGGGCTCGAAAAATCTGGAGATGGCCATTTCTAGGCCTTGCCGGAAATCGGTCAGGACGGATTCGGGGAGCCCAGGAATCGGCCAGCGGCGGAACTTGGCCGATAAAAGGCGCCTCGACGGCTGCCAACCCGCTCCACCAGGCCTGCGGCCAGCAAGCTCTGGAGGTCCCGCAGGGCAGTGCGGTGCGACAGGCTGTGTGCTTCCATGTGCTGCTGGGTCGAGTAGCTGCCAGCGCGCACGATCGCCCGCAACAACTCGCGCAGCCGCTCGGACAGGTCCTCGGGACGGCCCGAGCCGGCGGCCGGCTCGGGCCCGACCGTCGCCTCTGCGGGGGCCGGCCCAAGCTGGTCGTCCTCGGCGGGAGCCGCCGGCGGCGGCGGCAGCAGAACCTCGGGCTCGGCAGGCCTGGCGGCCACCTCCAGCGGTCCCTGGGTCGACTCTCCCCCGGCCGGAGGCGCTGGGGCTCGGACGTCGTTCGACGGGATGAGCACGGCGGGGGGCTCGATTCCACCGCCGGCGCTCGGGACCGTCGGCGCGGGGCTGCCGACCGACAAGGCCGCGACCACGTCCCGGCGTTGCACGAGTCCCCCGTTCGCCAACACCATCGCCCGGAACACGGTGTTGCGCAGCTGCCGGATGTTGCCGGGCCATTCTTGACGGTACAGCTCGTCCAGCGCGTCGGTCGACCACGGCAGCGACGGAGCGGCACCGCTCGAGCTCAGCTCGGCGCGGAACTGCTCGACCAGCGGGGCCAGTTCGGGCTTGCGCTCGCGCAGGGGCGGCACGTGCACCACCATGCCTTGCAGTCGGTAGTAGAGGTCTTCGCGGAAGGTGCCGCTGGCGACCATCTGGGCGATGTCGCGGTTGGTCGCGGCGATCACGCGCACGTCGACCCGCACCGGCGCCGTGCCGCCGACCCGCTCGAATTCGCCTTCTTGCAGCACCCTCAGCAACTTCACCTGCGCGTCGAGCGAGATCTCGCCGACCTCGTCGAGGAACAGCGTGCCGCCGTCGGCCATCTCGAAGCGCCCGATCTTGCGGCGGTCGGCGCCGGTGAACGCACCCTTCTCGTGCCCGAACAACTCAGGCACCAGCAACGACTCGGACAAAGCGGCGCAATGCACCTTCACCAGCGGGCCACCGGCGCGGCGGCTCCAACGGTGCACGAGGTTGGTCAGCACTTCCTTGCCGACCCCGGTTTCGCCTTCCAGCAGCAGCGGCAGATCGGTCGGGGCGATACGCCGCAGGGCCAGGTAGACGTCGCGCATCGCCGGGCTGATCGCGGTGACCCCGGCGCGCAGCAGCGCTTCGTCGGACTCCGCCGCCGCCTCCGCGGCGGTGCGGGCGGCCAGCAGCCGGGCTCGGACCACGTCGAACAGGAACTCCGCCGAGGCCGCTTCGTCGGGGAACGACGCGACCACGGCATGCAGACCCGGCAACCCCTCCGCGTCCCGGCTGCGCTGCACCAGATCGGCCCAGGCGCCCTGCACCGTGCGCACGAGCTCCTGCGCCTCTGCCGAGGACGCCACCGGCAGCGCCGCGTGGAACAACCCGGCACCGGCGTGCGACACCACCGCGGTCGTCGGCAGGGCGGACCGCAGGATCTCCGCGAACCGGCGCAGGCCGCGCGGCCGCCGATCGCCATCGCCGAGCGCCAGCGCCACCAGCACGAGCGTCTGGCCGCGCTGCTGGGCCAGCGACACCTCGTCGACGAGCCGGCGACGGAAGTACTCGGGCGTGAACGCGCCGGTCACCGGATCCTGCACCGCCATGCGCTGCAGGAGGCTGCGCTCGAGCGCCAGCGCGGCCTGCGCCACGACGGTGCTGAGCAGACCGAGGTCGACCGGCAACGGCGGCAGACGGCCGAATCCGAGCACCACGACCCCGCGCAGCTGCCCACCGAAGACGATCGGCAGCGCCACCAGCGAGCGCGCGTTCGGCACCACCACCTGCCACGCCGCCGGCGGCCGCCCGCCGACCCCCACCACGCTGAAGGCGCCACGAACGGCTGCCATCGGCAACGCGTCGAGCGGCAGGTCCCTCACCTCGGCCGAGTTGCCGGCATGCACGAGCAGGCGCGCGAGGCGGGCCTCGACGAGCACCACGCGCACCTCGTCGGCAGGCGTCTGCGCCTGGCAGAAGCGGAGCAACACGTCGAGCGTGCCCCGTTCGTCCTCGCCGGCGGCGAGCTCGGCCATGGTGCGGTTCAAGGCCTGCAGGTCGAGCAGACGCCCCTGCAGGTCGGTCGCCATCTGGTTGAACGCGCGGGTGAGCCGTCCGATCTGCCCACCGTCGTCGACCGGCACGCGCGTGTCGAGCTGGCCGCGCGACAACGCCTGCGCGCCGAGCTCCAGGCGTTCGATCGGGCGGCTGATGCGGCTGCTGACGACGTACGACAGGAACACCGCCAGCACGACCAACGAGCCGGCGACCAGCAGGAAGAAGGCGCGCACCGGAATGCGGCCGACGGCGAGATCCAGCGTCGCGCGCTGGGCCGGCCGCGAGATGCAGAGCAGGGCGCGCGGTGTGCCCAGCAGGTCGCGCAACACGTCGCTGCCGAAGATGGTCGCCTCGTCGCCGGCCCGGCCACGTTCGACCACCGGCTCGCGCGATTCGAGGCCGCGCGACAACGCCTGTTCGCGTTGCGCCATGCGCGCGGGCTCGCTGGCGCGCTGCAGCATCGAGGCGGACTCCGGGCGCGCGGCATTGCCGGCGATCGGATACCCGCGCACGTCGGTCAGCAGCACATCGAGGCCCGGAGCCAGCGTGCCGAGCATGTCGCCGTCGAGCGGGCGTGCCGCCGTCAGCACGAGCTGCCCGTCGCCGAGCGCCTGTTCGGCGCGCACCCCGAGCAGCATCACGCCCCACTGCACGAACACGCCAGGCTCGAGGCGCGCCTGCAGCTCGCCTCCAGCGCGCTGCCGGTCCCCGGCGAACAATGCGATCGGCGCCGCCGCCGCCTTGCCGCGCCGCGGCACCCAATCGAGCCGCAGGAACCCGCCGCGCCAATCGGGAGGCAGCTGGCTGCCGAGCAGCTTCTGCAGTTCGGCGGTGATGCCGGGCACGGCGGCGACGAACTGGGCCTCGTCGAGCCCCTTGGTGCGACCGGCGATCGCTCCCGACAGGCCCGCGAGCCACTGCTGCGCCGAGCTGCGCACCTTCGTCTTCTGGTCGTCGAGCTGCGCGGTGGCGCTGCGCACCGCCGTGCGCAGGCTCTGCGCCACCTCGGCGTCGTGGCCCCCTTCGAGCACCTGGACGAGCACCAGCGACAGCAGGCCGAGCGGCGCCAGGGATGCGACCATCGTCACCGCCATCAGGCGCAGGCGCAGGTTGGTGGCCGCGGCGAGCAGTTCGCTGAGCAGCACCAGCAGGAACGGTGCGCTCAACAGGCACAGCCCGAGCCCGAGCCGGTTGGCGAACAGCGCCGCGAACTCCCAGTCGCGGTCGAGTTCGCCGACCGCCAGCACGGCCCCGTCCCAGCCATCGCCGCCGAGCGGCGCGAAGCGCATCGCGCGCCGGGTGCCGTCGCCGAGCAGCTCCTCGTGCACGTGCGCCCCGCCGCCGGCGGTCGGCTGCGGCAAGGTCGCGGGCGCGCCCGGCCCGTCGCCCTGGTGGTTCGACTCGCTGAGCCGCCCACCTCGGTAGATCGCGACCATGCCCGTGCCGAGCCGCTCGCGCGCGGCCGGCTTCAGGGCGAACTCCTTGTCGTTGACGCGCTGCAGCGGGGAGTCGGCCGGATCCTGCGGCGCGGCCGAGCCCTCGTTGACGAACACCACCGACCGGAACTGCATCCAGTAGCCGGCCTGGTTGCGGAACTCGATCGCCTCGAGCGAGACGTCGCGCGGCAGGTCGCGCACCGGGTAGGCGAGGTTGACGTGCCGCTCCTGCTTGTCGTCGACCCAGGACAGCGCGATCGCCGCGGGCGAACCCTCGGGCAGGTCGTCGCGGGTGTTGTGGACCGCCAGCTCGTAGAACACGCTGACCTGATGCTCGAGCACCAGCGAGCGCTTCTTGCCGTCGCTGAAGTGCAGCAGGATCTCGCCGACCCTGGCCCCCGGGATCGCCGTCGCGAACCGTGGGTAGATGGCGCGATAGACGAACACCACGCGGGCGGGCGGATCGGGCAGGCGCGGCACCGTCACCTTGGCGGTGGCGCCGGGCGCCAGTTCGAGCCCCGCGTCGAGCGGGTATGGCCCGCGCAGGTCGGTCAGCACCCCCTGGCGCGTCGGCTCGCCGAGCCAGAGCGGCTCGACCTTGCCGGCCTCCACCTCGAGCGACATGCCAACGAGGTGCAGGTCGGCCCCTTGGACGGCCGACACGGTGACCGCGCGCAGGTCGCGCGCGAGCGGCACCGGCGTGGCGATCGCTTCGTGGCCGTCGCGGCCCAGGGACTGGCAGTCGCGGAACGGGCGCGACAGGTCGAGCGAGACGCGCCGCACGTCGCCGTCGCCGTGGTCGAGTTCGAGCTCGAGACGGGGCGGTGGACCGTTCGGTCGCGACACGAACGAGAACGGTGGCACGAACGGCCGGCCGACGACCACGTGCAACAGGCCGCCGCGCGCCGGCGGATCGAACTGGAAGCGCTCCGAGCGCGACGCCTGCAAGGGCAGCCAATAGTCGCGGACCGGCAGGTCCCCGAAGTCGCGCAGCGGCGGTCCGAACTGACCGGGGGCCAGCTGTGCCAGGCTGCGGTAGGTCGTGTAGCGCTGGCGGGCGATCGGACGGCCGGCCAGCAGTTCCATCAGGGCGTGGTCGCGACTCGGCCCCCGGTAGCTGGCCAGCACGGCCATCCTGCCGAGCTCCTCCTGCAGGCGCATCTGCGCCGTCACCAACTGCTCTCGCTGGGCGTTCGCTCGCCAGTGCGAGTGGATCGCCGGCAGGGCCAGGCCGGCCACGAAGCCCAGCAGGCCGGCGCCCACCAGCAGCGGTCGCAGCCAGCGGGCGCGACCACGCACCGAGGCCCAGCCACGCAGCAGGAACACCATCCCGGCGAGCGTCGCGAGCGGCACCAGGAGATACGGCAGGTCGGCGAACAGATCCTGCGACCACTCAGCGCGATCGGTCGGTGCTGCCACCAGGGGCCCGGGAGCGGGCAACGAGGCCGCCGCGAGGCCCTTTGGCTCCGCGGGATCGCGTCCGCTCCAGCTCAGGCTGGTCGGCGCCTCCTGGTCCCGGGCATCGAAGTCGCGCAACACCACGTTCACGTGGCACCGACGAGCGCCGGGTTGCAAGCCGACGAAGTGATGGAACGGGATCGCCGCCTCGAACTCGTAGCGGGTGGCGGCAACGCGCTTGCCGACGACCCGAAGGCCGGCCAGCTGGGAGGCGGTCTGGGCACTGGTGGCGCCTGGTTGCTCGAACCATGCGAAGGTGCGCGCCTGCAAGGGCTGAAGTACCAGTTGGCTCAGCAGCTCTGCGCCATCTCCAGGCCCGAAGTCCAGATAGAGCTCGATCCGGTCGGAGCGATCGATCCGCTCCGGCTCGTTCACAAACTGGTCATCCACCACCCAGCCAGCGACCAAGAGGTGGCTGGCATCTGCACGCAGGTGCAGGCCGGCCGACAAATCGGCCGGATCAACCCAACCATCTTTGCGTCCAATCAGTTGGGACTTTTCGCCGAGCAAGATCGCCGGGCTTTCCGGCCATTCGGCCAAACTGCCGTCGAGGACGGCACTGCCAGCCGGGATGGCCAATTCCGCGGGATCCTGAGCCAGCACAGGCGCTGCCAGGCCCATGAAAAGGAGCAGGCGCGTGGCGATGGCGCGGGGCATGGACGGCTCATGCTAGGAGCCCGAGAGTGGGCCGCAAGGGCCCGCCGCGCGGCGACGGGGCACCGTCACCGCGCGGCGATCTCCGCCTTTGCTCAGGCCTCAGGCGTCGCGACGCGGGCGGCGGCGCTCCCCGCGGCGGTCGCCACGGTCCTCGCCGAGCACGCTGTCGAGACTCTCGAGCTTGCCGACGTCGTCGCGACCGGCGGGGGCAGGAACGTCCCCATCGTCGAAGTCGGCCATCGGCATTCGGGGACCACGATCGCGGCCACCGCGCTCACCCTCGGCGCGAGGCTCACGAACCCCAGCGGCGTCGCGCACCGGGCGGTCGTGACGCATCGGGCGCTCCTCATGGCCCGGGCGCTCGGTGCGCATCGGGCGCTCTTCGCGAACCGGGCGATCCCCACGCGGGCGGTCGTCGCGCATCGGCCGATCGCCACGCGGGCGGTCGTCACGCATCGGGCGTTCCTCACGAACCGGGCGTTCCTCGCGAGCCGGGCGCTCCTCGCGCATCGGCCGATCGCCACGCGGGCGGTCGTCGCGCATCGGGCGCTCCTCGCGGGCCGGACGCTCTTCGCGCGCCGGACGCTCTTCGCGCGCCGGGCGCTCCTCGCGCATCGGCCGATCGCCACGCGGACGGTCGTCGCGCATCGGGCGCTCCTCGCGGGCCGGGCGCTCTTCGCGAACCGGGCGCTCGTCACGCATCGGTCGATCGCCGCGCGGGCGGTCGTCGCGCATCGGACGTTCTTCACGGGCCGGACGTTCCTCGCGCATCGGACGGTCGCCACGCGGGCGGTCGTCGCGCATCGGACGCTCTTCCCGAGCCGGGCGCTCCTCGCGCACCGGGCGATCTTCACGCGCCGGACGTTCCTCGCGCATCGGACGGTCGCCACGCGCGCGGTCGTCGCGCATCGGACGATCTTCGCGGACAGGACGATCCTCGCGCATCGGACGCTCTTCCCGGGCCGGACGATCCTCGCGCATCGGGCGATCGCCACGCGGGCGATCCTCGCGCATCGGTCGTTCTTCACGCGCCGGTCGATCCTCACGCACCGGCCGCTCCTCGCGAGCCGGACGATCGTCGCCACGCTCCGGGCGGCCACGGTCGCCGAACTCGCGCGGGCCGCGGTCCGGACGTTCGGAACGCTCGAAGCGCTCGCCACGCGGGCGGTCGTCGCGCATCGGACGATCCTCGCGGGCCGGACGATCCTCGCGCATCGGGCGTTCTTCGCGCGGACGGCGCTCGGCGACCGGCTCACCACCTTCGGCGGCCGGAGCCGCGTCGCCACGCTCGGCGAGCAGCACGGCCTTGCGGCTCAGCTTGACCTTGCCGAAGTCGTCGATCGCGAGGACCTTGACCTTCAGCGTGTCGCCGATGCGCACCACGTCGGTGACGGCGCGGATGAACCCGTCCGACAGCTCGGACACGTGCACCAGGCCTTCCTGGCCAGGCAGGATCTCGACGAACGCGCCGAACTCCTTGATCGCCGTGACGCGGCCCTCGTAGAGCGCACCCAGCTCGACCTCGGCCGTCATCGCCTTGATGTGGGCGACGCAGGCCATCACCTTCTCCGAGTTGCTGCCGGTGACGGTGCACAGGCCGCCGTCCTCGATCGAGATCTTGCACTCGAAGTTCTCCTGCATCGCGCGGATGTTCTTGCCACCCGGGCCGATGATCAGGCCGATCTTCTCGTTGGGGACCGTCAGCGATTCGAGGCGCGGCGCGTTCGGGCTCAGCTGCTGGCGAGGCTTGTCGAGCGCCTTCAGCATCTCGTTCAGCACGTGCATGCGCCCCTTCTTCGCCTGCTCGAGCGCCTGCGCCATGATCGCGCGCGTCAGGCCCTCGCACTTGATGTCCATCTGCAGGGCCGTGATGCCACGGCCGGTGCCGACGACCTTGAAGTCCATGTCGCCGCAGGCGTCCTCGCTGCCGAGGATGTCGGTCAGGATCGCGTACTTCTTGCCTTCCATCACGAGGCCCATCGCGATGCCGGCGACCGGCTGCTTGATGGGCACACCTGCGTCCATCATCGCCAACGTGCCGGAGCAGGCCGTGGCCATCGACGAGCTGCCGTTGCTCTCGAGGATCTCGCTGGTGATGCGGATCGTGTAGGGGAACTCCTCGCGAGCCGGGAGCACCGACTCGAGACCACGTTCGGCGAGCGCCCCGTGGCCGATCTCGCGGCGACCAGGCGTGCCGACGCGCTTCACCTCACCGACCGAGAACGGCGGGAAGTTGTAGTGCAGCAGGAAGCGCTTCCTCGGCTCCGGCATCAGGCCGTCGATGATCTGCTGGTCGTCGGTGCCGCCCAGCGTGACGACGCCGAGCGCCTGCGTCTCACCACGGGTGAACAGCACCGAGCCGTGCACTCGCGGCAACACGCCGACCTCGATCGTGATCGGGCGAACCGTCGTGTGGTCGCGGCCGTCGGCGCGCGTGCCCTTCAGGATCGACTGGCGTTCGGCGTCCTTGACGATGTCGCCGAGGATCTCCGAGACCTTCGCGTTCCAGGCCTTCTGCTCGGACTCGCTGGCGTCGTGCGGAGCGTGGAACTTCTTCTGCGCCTTCTCCTTGGCGGCCTTGATCGCAGCGCTGCGCGTCTGCTTCGTGCCGATCGTCAGCGGCGCCTTGCGCAACTCGCTGCCGAACTCGTCCTCGATCGCCGCGACCAGCTCCGGATCGTTCTGCGGCGGCGTGAACGCCATCTTCGGCTTGCCGGCCTTCTCGGCCAGTTCGTCGATCATCCCGGCGATCACCTTGCAGGTCTCGTGCGCCATCTCCAGCGCTTCGAGCATCAGCTCCTCGCCGACCTCCTTGGCGCCGGCCTCGACCATCGCGATCGCGTCGGCGTGGCCGGCGACCGTCAGGTTGAGCTTGTTGTTCTCGCTCTGCAGCTGGCTCCACAGCGGGTTGACGACCAGCTTGCCGTCGACGTAGCCCATGCGGACCATGCCGAGCGTGCGGCCGTTCGGCACCGAGCTGATCGCCAGCGCGGCGAAGCTGGCGATCGCCGCCAGCACGTCGGGATCGTTCTCACGATCGGCCGACATCACCTGCGACAGCACCTGCACCTCGCGCTTGAAGCCGTCCGGGAACATCGGACGGATCGAGCGGTCGATGATGCGGCAGGCGAGGATCTCCTTCGTCGACGGCCGGCCTTCGCGCTTGAAGAACCCGCCCGGGATCACACCGATCGCCGAGGTCTTCTCGCGGTAGTCGACGGTCAGCGGGAAGAAGTCGATGCCGTCCATCGCCTTCTGGCTGTTCACCGTCGCCAGCACCATGGTGTCGCCATAGCGGGCGACGACGGCGCCGTCGGACAACTTCGCCATGCGGCCGGTCTCGAGCGTCAGCGTGCGACCGCCGATCGTGCGCTCGACGACCACCTTGCCCGCCGAACCGCGGGCCTTCGGCGCCGTCGCGGGGCGTTCGGTGGCGCGCTCGGTCGGAGCGCCGTGCTCCGGCTCCTTGCTGCGACCGCCGTCACGGGCGGCGGGCTTGCGGCCGCGCGGCGCGCGCGGCGGCTGGGACGAGGGGGTCGAACCGGACTCTTGTGCCTTCTTCTTGCTGGCCATGTCTGCTTTCCTTGCACTCACTTCATTGCTTGTCGCGCCATCCGCCGGCTGCCCCCACATGGGGCCCACGCCGACGGGGCGTGGCGGGATCGGCCCGCCGTCCGGCGTCCGACGCGGTGTGCGTCAGGCCGGGGGAATCGCGGCGCCCGACATGTCGGTGCCGACCGCGAAGGTGACCCCGGCATCGTGGACCCGGGATCGAGGGTGTCCCGACGCGAACTGCGCGGCGGGAACGAGGTGGCCGACTTCGAGTCGGCCGCGGCGGCGCTCAGCGCCGCCGAGGGACGCACTCCAGAACGAGTGGTCCCGACAACTTCTTCTTGGAACGTTTCTGCTTCTATCGGTCGAAGGCGGTCGATCGGGTGAGAACCCGCGCGCGCCAACCGAGGCGAACCAGCCGATCCGACCCCGCGGCCCCGCTCGGGCGCCGCTGGGTTCGGTTGCTGGGTCACTCTCCGCACTGGATCACTTGCGCAGACCGAGCTTGGCCGCGAGATGCGCGTACTTGGCAGCGTCGGTGCGGCGCAGGTAGGTCATCAGCCGGTTGCGGCGGTTGACCTTCAGCAGCAGGCCGTGGCGACTGTGGTAGTCCTTCGGGTGCCGCTGCATGTGCTCGGTGAGCTCGGCGATCTGGGCGGTCAGCACAGCGATCTG
>JAEUHU010000201.1 GCA_016793305.1 Planctomycetota bacterium | reverse complement strand
TGCCGTTCGGCGAGCAGGTGTCCGTGCCCCGCATCGACTCGATGAAGGGCCCGCCCCGGAGCATCGAGCCGCCCTGAGTGGCAGCCGTCGACAGGAAGTCCCCAGGCCGCCCGCGGCGGACTGCGCGGTGCCATCGGCAGGTAATCGGTCCGCCAGCGTGCGGGGGGTTGTGGCGTATGGACGAACTCCCGGCCATGCAGCACCCTTCCGTGCCCATGCCCCGCTCTTCCACCGTCCGTGCCGTTCTCGTTGCTGCCTTGCAGACCTCTCTGGTGGTGGGGGTTGCCGCCCAATGCAGCAATGCCTGGGTGTCCCCGCTGCCGATCCCGGGCGTGAGCGGCTACGTCAACGTCGTCAAGCAGTGGGATCCCGACGGCGCCGGTCCGTCCGGCCCGGTCTGGGTCGTCGGCGGCGGGTTCACCATCGCCGGCACGCAGTCGATCCAGAACCTCGCGGCGTGGAATCCGGCGACGTCGACGTGGTCGGCGGTCGGCGGTGGTGTCAATGGTGAAGTGAAGGCGCTGACCGTGCACTTCAACCGCCTCGTCGTCGGCGGTTCGTTCACCAGCTGCGGTGGCAACCCGATCCCGTACCTGGCGCAGTGGAACAACGCGGCGTGGAGCGCCTACGGCAGCGGCCCATCGGCCACCGTGACGGCGCTCGCCGTGCGCAGCAACAACGCGCTGATCATCGGCGGCGTCTTCACCAGCGTCGCGGGCGTGGCGGCGGCGAGGATCGCGAGCTACCAGGCTGGGGCGTGGTCGGCGCTCGGCAGTGGTATGCCAGCCGGGGCGACGGTGTCGGCCCTGGCCGCGGATGCGACCGGCAACGTCTACGTCGGCGGCTTGTTCGCCACGGCCGGTGGCGTGCCGGCCAGCAACGTCGCGCGCTGGGACGGCACCGCGTGGTCCGCCCTCGGCTCGACGCCGATGGCCGCCGTCAACGCCATGGCGTGTGCCTCGACCGGCGAGCTGCACGTTGGCACCGATGGCAGTGCCCTCATCTGGAACGGTGCCACCTGGTCCATGCTCGGCACCACCACCTTCGGTCCGGTCCGCGGCATCGCCTGCACCAGCGCGGGGGCGGTCGTGGTCGTCGGCGAGGGCCCGAGCAACACCGCTGGCTATGTGCACACCTGGTACGGCACGGCAACGAGTCCGAGCGCGAGCAGCGTCGGCGACGTCGTGCGATGCGTGGCCGTCGGGGCCGCCGGCGATGTGGTGGTCGGCGGCACCTTCCCCAACTGCGGCGGTGCCGCAGCCCGCAACGTGGCGCGGTGGGATGGGGTGTCCTGGCAGGGCTTCGGCAACGGCTTCGATGGCCAGATCGACGAGCTCGTCGCGCATCAAGGCGATGTCGTCGCGGTCGGCCACTTCCAGGCGGTGCCCGGCGCAGTGGCCAAGGGCGTCGCGCGCTGGAACGGCAGCAGCTGGTCGGCCCTGAGCACATCGACCAGTGGGTTCGTCTACACCGCCCGGTCGTTGCCGAACGGAGACCTCGTGGTCGGCGGCGACTTCTTGTCCATCGGCGGCACCGGCGCCACGCGCGTGGCCCGGTGGAACGGGGTGTCGTGGTCGAACTACGGCATTGGCGGCCCGTCTGGCCAGGTCCGGGCCTTGGCGCAACTCGGCAACGGCGACCTCGTGGCTGCAGGCTCCTTCACCACGGTGAACACACCGGCGATCGTGGCCGCCGCCAACCTCGCGCGCTGGAACGGCACCACCTGGTCGGAGTTCGCCGGTGGCAGCAATGCGCTGGTGACCGAGCTGCTGGTGTTGCCGAACGGCGACCTGATCGCCGCCGGCAGCTTCACGACCATCGGTGGCGTCGCCTGCAATCGCATCGCCCGTTGGAATGGCAGCACCTGGTCGCCGCTCGGCGCCGGCCTCGATGCCTACGTCGGCGCGGTGGTGCGGCTGCCGAACGGCGATCTGGTCGCCGCTGGTTCCTTCTCCGCCTCGGGGGCGACGAGCCTGTCCCGGATCGCGCGCTGGGACGGTTCGAACTGGCTGCCGCTCGGTTCGGGTCTGGTCGGCACGCCGGCGGCGCTGGCGGTGCTGCCGAACGGCGATGTCGTCGTCGACGGTTCGCTGACCAGTGCCGGCGGCATCCCGGTTGGCGCCTTCGCGCGCTGGAACGGCAGCAGCTGGTCGGCATTGCCCGGCAGCTCCTTCAACAGCTCGGCCATGTTGGTGCGCGACTCCGGTGAGCTCTGGGTCGCCGGCTCGGTCGACCATGCTGGTGTGTACAGCGAGTACCTCTCGCGGCTCGGCACCAACTGCGCGGCGGCTGTCGCCAGCGCCGGTGCCGGCTGCCCGAGCAGCGGCGGCGACAACGGGCTGAAGGCGTTGGCCCAGCCATGGGTCGGCAGCAGCGTGCCGATCGTCGCCACCGGCCTGCCGACCCTCGCCTTCGCCGCCTCGGTGGTCGGCTTCTCGACCACCATGCTGCCGCTGTCGTTGGTGCTGTCGCAGGGCCAGCCGGGCTGCACGTTGTGGGTGGTCCCCGACCTGCTGGACTTTGCGCTGGTGACGAATGGCACCTGGTCGTGGTCGTTGGCGATCCCCAACAGCGTGTCGCTGGTCGGTGTGGTCGTGCACCACCAGGTCGTGCCGATCGAGGTCGACGCGCTGTTGCAGTTCACCGCCATCACCGCCACCGACGCCATCACGCTGCAACTCGGCTGGATGTGAGTGCGCGGGGCGGCCGGCGGGACCGTGGCCCGCTGGGGGGGCGAACGACCGCCACGATCGGCCAGCCCACGATCGGTCTGTTGCCGCGCGCGGTGCTCGCCGGCGGCATCTCGGCGGTGCTGCCGGGGCGCCGTTCTGCTACCCTGCGCCGCCGGAGGAAACCCATGCCCCACATCCGTCTCGCCCCGTTCGCTCTGCTGTTGGCGCCGCTGCTGCCTGCGCAAGCCACCTGGACCTTGCAGCTGCCGACCAACTCGCCGCCGGCGCTGACCGCGCACACAATGAACTACTTCCTGCCGACGGACAGCACGGTGCTGTTCGGTGGTGTGGTGAACGGCGTTCGCTCCTCGGACACCTGGTCGTGGAACGGCAGCGACTGGACGCAGCTGACGCCGGCGACCGTGCCGCCGGCGCGCGTCGCGCACTCGATGGTCTACGATCCCGGCCGCGGCCGCCTGGTCATGTTCGGCGGCATCCCGGCCGGCGGCGGCCTGCTCGGCGACACCTGGGAGTGGGACGGCGCCGACTGGATCCAGATGACGCCGGTCAACTCGCCTGGGCCGCGCCGCAGCTACGCGATGGCCTACTACCCGCCGCGCGGCACCGTGATCCTGTGGGGTGGTTACTCCACCTTGGACCACAACGACACCTGGGAGTGGAACGGCCTCGACTGGAGCCAGATCGTCACCACGACGAGCCCTGGCGCACGCCGCGCCAGCGACATGGCGTTCGACCCGGTCACCGGTTCGCTGATCCTGTTCAGCGGCTACCAGCAGATCAACGACACCTGGCGCTTCGACGGCAGCAACTGGGCGCTGCTGGCGCCTTCGGCGTCGCCGCCGTCGCGCTTCGACCACTCCATGGTCACCGACCTCGCCCGCGACCGCATCGTGATGTTCGGCCAGCTGAACGTCAGCGACACCTGGGAGTGGGACGGCAGCACGTGGCTCAATCGGGCGCCGGCGACCTTGCCGACGGCGCGCATCGACACCTACCTCGCCTACGACATGCTGCGCGAGCAGGTGGTGATGTTCGGCAGTTCGAACTCGCCGGAGACCTGGATCTACGCGCCGACCCACCCGGCCCAGTTCCAGGTGCTGCCCGGCAACGGCTGCGCCGGCACCACCGGCCAGGCGCCGCAGCTCGTGGCGATGGATCGGCCGTGGCTCGGCGAGGTGTTCGAGATCGGCATCAGCCAGCTGCCGGCACCGTCCATCACCTTCATGCTGTCGGGCCTCAGCGACTCGGTGTGGTCGCTCGGCGCGTTGCCGGCGCCGCTGGCGGCGATCGGCATGCCGGGCTGCGATCTGATGGTCGATCCGCTGATCCTCGACGCGATGCTGGCGCCGGCCGGCACCGCCGTCTGGCAGCTGGCGCTGCCGCTGGCGCCGACGCTGCTCGGCGTGCCGTTCTACAGCCAGTGTGGCGCGCTCGACGCCGGCGCCAACCCGGCCGGCATCATCGTCGGCAACCACGGCGTGGCCACGCTCGGCGGCAAGTGAAGCGCGGCGCCGGTCAGCGCGCGCTTCCTTCGTGATCGCGGCTCGGGTAATGGAAGCGCCGACATGTTGTCTTCCGTGATCCTGCTCGGGCCGCAGCGCCACGTGCAGCTCGTGCACGGCGCCCTCTCTGGCCTCGGCATCGGTCCGCGCTCGCTGATCGCCGTCGTCAGCGCCGGTTGGGAAGAACGCGAAGCGGAGGACCAGGAGCTGCGCGACCACGTCGCGCGGCCGGTCGCCAACCTCGGCATCTGGGCCCGCGTCGAGCGCATCTTCGAACGTGATCCCGAGCTGCTGCTGGCGATGCGCGAGCGGCAGGACACGCTGCGGCGCGTGCAGGAGCTCTACCGGCTGCGGCTCGGCGGCGTCATGGACGCCGCCCGCGAGCTGCTGCGGCGGCCCGGCGACGATGCCTTCCTGGTCGCCGAACGGGAGGACGCCGTGCAGATGGTGCGGGAGCTCGACCGCCAGCACGCGCGCCGCGTCGACGACGTGCACAGCGAGTTCGAGGCCCGCTGGCGGCCGGACGAACGCGCCGCCGTGCTGGCCGAGAAGCGCGACCTCGCCCGCCTGCTCGAGGATTGCGAGTGCTTGTGTGTCGCCGGTGGGCACATCGCCATGCTGCTGCACCGGCTGCGGCTGTTCGACCTGTTCACGCTCTACGGCGATCGCCCGCTGGTCGCGTGGTCGGCCGGTGCGATGGCCCTGTGCGAGCGCATCGTGCTGTTCCACGACCTGCCGCCGCAGGGTGGTTCGTTCGTCGAGGTGATGGAACGGGGCTTCGGTCTGATCCCCGACCTCGTCGTGCTGCCGCACGCCAACAAGCGCATCGTGCTCGGCGACGAGGACCGGCTGCGCCTGTTCGCGCGCCGCTTCGCGCCGGCGATGTGTGTGTTGCTCGATCCGGGCTCGCGGCTCGATTGGAACGGCAGTCGCTGGACCGCGGTGCCCGGCACGCGCCGCCTCGACGGCGACGGCAAGGTCGCCGAGGTGTCGGCATGAGCCTCATGCAACGCATCGAGGACGCCGCGCGGCACGGGGCGCGCGCCATGGCGAAGTTGATCGAGGAGACCGAGTTCCCGCACGTCGAAGGCCGCTCGGTGATCTTCCTGTTCGTCGGCGACGCGCAGGAGGTCACGCTGCACCACTGGATCCACGGTCTGCCCGGTTCGATGCCATTCCGCCGGTTGCCACAGAGCGACGCTTGGGTGCTGCAGATCGACCTGCCGGCCGGTTCGCGCATGGAGTACAAGATCGGCATCGCGCAGTTCGGGCGCGGCACGCTGATCCGCGACCCGCTCAACAGACACACGGCGCGCGATCCGTTCGGCGCCAACTCGGTGGTCTACGGCGATGGCTACCGACCGCCCGACTGGACCGTCGAAGAGCCGGAAGCGCGCAAGGGCACGATCGAGGATCGCCACGTCGACAGCCGCGTGTTCGGCGAATGGCGGCCGATCAAGGTCTACCGGCCGGCGCGTTTCCGCGAGTCGCGCCGCTACCCGTTGCTGGTCGTGCACGACGGTTTCGACTACCTCTCGTTCGCCAGCATGAAGGCGGTGCTCGACAACCTGATCCACCGGTTGGAGATCCCGCCGCTGATCGCGATCCTGACGCAATCGTCGGATCGAATGCGCGAGTACGCGGCCGACCCGCGCCATGCCGACTTCCTGGTGCAGGACCTGGTGCCGCAGATGGAGGCGCTGCTGCCGCTGGTGCGCGAACCGTCGGCGCGCGCGCTGATGGGGGCGAGCTTCGGCGGCGTGGCGTCGCTGTCGACGGCGTGGCGTCACCCGGGCTACTTCGGCAAGCTGCTGCTGCAGTCGGGCTCGTTCGTGTTCACCGAGATCGGCGGCCACGACCGCGGTCCGGTGTTCGACCCGGTGGTCAAATTCGTCAACGAGTTCCGCAAGACGCCGGGCCGCCCCGCCGACCAGGTGTTCCTGAGCTGCGGCGTCTACGAGTCGCTGATCTACTACAACCGCTCGCTGGTGCCGCTGCTGCAGGAGACCGGCATGCAGGTGCGCTTCCGCGAGGCGAACGACGGGCACAACTGGGAGAACTGGCGCGACCGGCTGCGCGAAGGGCTGAGCTGGTTGTTCCCCGGGCCGCAGTGGCTCGTCTACGAGTGAAGGCGAGATGAAGGGGTTCGCAGTCGTACTGGGACTGCTGCTGCCTGCGGCTGCGTGTGCGGTCGCTGGCCCGCGCGAGACGCTGGTGTTCGTCGACGAGTTCGATCGCGACGGGCTGCTCGATCCAGCGCGCTGGGACTACGAAGAGGGGCGGGTCCGCAACGGAGAACTGCAGCACTACACGCGCGCACGCCGGGAGAACGCCCGGATCGAGAACGGCGTACTGGTGCTCGAAGCACGCCGCGAGGACTTCGCCGGGGCCTCCTACACCGCCGCCAGCGTGATCACCAAGGGCCGCGCCGCCTTCCGCCACGCGCGCATCGAGGTGCGGGCCAAGCTGCCGGCTGGCCGTGGCGTTTGGCCGGCGATCTGGTTGCTCGGCACCGACATCGACACGCTCGGCTGGCCGCGCTGTGGCGAGATCGACGTGCTGGAGTTCGTCGGCCACGAGCCCGGCGTGGTGCACGCCAACGTGCACAGCGAGTCGAGCAACCACCTGCTCGGCAACGGCCGGGGCGCGCGCATCCCGTTGGTCTCCGCCAGCGATGCGTTCCACGTCTACGGCGTCGCGTGGGACGCGCGCACGATGGTGTTCACGCTCGACGGCGAGCCGACCTTCACCATCGCCAACGACGGCACCGGCCCGGCGTCCTGGCCGTTCGACCGGTCGTTCTACCTGCTGCTGAACTTCGCCGTAGGCGGCAGCTGGGGTGGTCGTCAGGGCGTCGACGAGTCGGTGTTCCCGCAGCGCCTGCTCGTCGACTGGGTGCGTGTGTGGGAGTTCGACCGCGGCGGACCGGCCGGGCCGGCATCCGGTCGGTGAGGCGCCCTGGCCCACAGGCGTGCCGGGCCGACGGGGCGCCGCCGGCAGCGTCGTGGCTCCGGCTGGCTCCGGACCCGGCGAGCCGGCATAGTGCGCCGCCCACCCGACCATGCCCTCCGCCACCCGCCACATCGGACTCTCGCTGGGCGCCGACATCTGTTGGCCGCTCGCCTTCGAACAGATCCTCGCCGACGCCAAGCTCGACCTGAAGGTCGGCAAGGAGACGGTCCAGTTCGCGTGTGAACGCGTGACGCTCGAGCCCTTCATGCTGCAGCAGGGCTGCAAGTACGACGTCGTCGTCGATCGCCTGACCCACTGGTTCGCGCTGCAGCGCGAGTGGATCAAGAAGGGCATCCTGATGGACGGGTTGTACGTCTACAACAACCCGTGGTCGGTGCAGAGCTACGAGAAGCACTCGACCTACTGCGCGATGACCTCGCTCGGCATGCCGATCCCGCCGACGATGATGGTGCCGCAGAAGAACTACGAGCCGAAGCCCGACCTCGACTTCACGCTGCGCACCTACGCGCGGCTGTTCGACCTCGGCAAGCTCGGCGCGCAGATCGGCTATCCGCTGTTCATGAAGCCGTACGACGGCGGCGGCTGGCAGGGCGTCACCAAGATCGACGACGAGAAGGCGCTGCGCGACAGCTACGAGAACAGCGAGAAGTGGCTGATGCACGTGCAGCAGGCCGTGGCCGGCTTCGACCTGTTCGTGCGCGCGGTCGGCATCGGTCCGCAGGTGCGGCTGATGAAGTACGACGCGAGCCAGCCCCTGCACGGCCGCTACACGACGGCCCGCGACTTCTGCAGCAAGGAGGAGGAGCAGGTGATGGCCGACACGTGCCTCACCATCAACGCCTTCTTCGGCTGGGACTTCAACAGCTGCGAGGCGCTGCGCAAGGACGGCACGTTCTTCCCGATCGACTTCGCCAATCCCTGCCCGGACAACCAGGTCAACTCGATCCACTTCCACTGGCCGTGGTACGTGACCAGCAACCTGAAGTGGGCGGTGTTCTGCGCCGCGACGAAGCGATCGATGCGCAAGACGCTCGACTTCGAGCCGTTCTACGCGATCGCCAAGAAGGACCTGCCGTACCGCGAGAAGCTGCGCGGCTACGCGAAGATCGCCCGCGAACGGCTGCAGGCCGACGAGTTCGCCGAGTTCGCGCAGAAGCACCTGAAGCCGCTCGAGGAGGCCGCGACGAAGTGGTTCCAGAGCGAGCGCTGCAAGGAGGCGATCACCAAGAAGGTGGCGCACATGTATCCCGCCCACGAGGTCACCGACTTCTCGGCGCGGTTCTTCGACCTGGTCAAGCAGTCCGTCACGGCCGGCGAACACCTGAAGACGGCCGGCGACGCCGGCAAGGCCGAAGCCGGCAAGGCTGCCAGCGGCAAGGAAGGCAAGAAGTGAGCAAGCACAAGATCACCTGGAAGTCGCCGGCCCTCGGTGGGCGCGAGATCACCTTCGTGCGCTATGGCGTCTCCGGCACGCCGCTGCTGCTGTTCCCGACCGCCGGCGGCGACGCGGAGGAGCCCGAGCGCTTCCACCTGATCACCGCGATCGGCGACTTCCTGAAGGACCTGCGGCTCAAGGTCTACGTCGTCGATTCGATCGCCGGCCAGGCGTGGCTCAAGGAGTGCAAGACGCTCGAGCAGGCGGCGAAGGTGCAGAACCAGTTCGACCAGTGCGTGGTGCGCGAGATCGTCCCGGCGATCCAGCGCGACTGCGGCGGCCAGACGGGTCGCATCTGGACGGCGGGGGCGTCGATCGGCGCGTTCAACTCGCTGGCGGCGATCTGCCGGCACCCGGACCTGTTCGAGAAGGCGATCTGCCTGTCGGGCACCTACAACATGAACCGCTTCCTCGAGGGGCGGATGACGCGCGACTACTACGAGAGCTCGCCGCTCGACTTCGTGCCGAACCTGTCGGGCCCGCACCTCGACCTGCTGAAGCAGCGCTTCATCCTGCTGGCGCACGGCACCGGCGACTACGAAGACCCGGACCAGAGCTGGAAGGTCGAGCGCGTGCTCGGCCCGAAGGGCGTCCCGAACCGCGTCGACGCGTGGGGCAAGGAGTGGCGGCACGATTGGGTGACGTGGCGCAAGATGCTGCCGCAGTTCCTCGGCGAGTTGCTGCCGGCGAAGGCCGCGACCAGCGGGGCGTGATGCAAGCGTTCGAACGGTTCGTGCTCGCCGCCGTGCTGGCCGCGGGCGTCTCGTCGTTCGCCAGCGCCCAGCACCCGCCGCTCGGCCCGGGTCCCTCTTGGCGCGGTCCCGTGCGGCCGACCGGCCAGAACGAGGTGTTCGCCACCGGCGACGGCTGTGCGATGTGCCACTCGGTGGCGCCGCGCGCGATGGCGATGCGCAGCGAGACCGGCGAGGACGTGTCGCCGCACGGCCTGTGGCGGGGCTCGGTGATGGCGAACTCGTTCCGCGACCCGTACTGGCGGGCGACCGTCCAGAAGGAGATCGCCGCCGCCCCCGAGCAGGCGCTCGAAGTGCAGGCGCTGTGCCTGCGCTGCCACGCGCCGATGGCGCACCACAGCCGCCGGATCGCCGGCCAGGACCAGGTCGCGGTCGCCGCCCTGGTCGACGACCCGCTGGCCCAGGACGGTGTGTCGTGCACGGTCTGCCACCAGATCAAGCCGGACGAGCTCGGCAACGCGACGACGTTCGACGGCAAGGGGCGCATCGGCAAGGAGCGCGCGATCTACGGCCCGTTCGCCGATCCGGCGGTCGGGCCGATGCGCATGCACGCGAGCTACACGCCGACCCACGGCGAGCACGTGCGCAGTTCGGCGTTGTGCGCCACCTGCCACACGCTGCACACCGACCACCAGGGCGAACGCTTCCCCGAGCAGACGCCCTACCTCGAGTGGCGCAACAGCGTGTTCACCGACGAGCCGGCGAAGACGGCGACGTCGCGCAGCTGCCAGGAGTGCCACATGGCCGAGCTGCCGCCGACGCGCATCGCGCGCAATCCCGGCGGCCGCGACTTCCTGATCCCGGTGCGCGAGGGCTACCGCGGCCACACGTTCGTCGGCGGCAACGCGTTCCTGCTCGACCTGCTGCAGAAGCACCGCGACGAGCTCGGGGTCACGGCGCCGGCCGAGGCGCTGGCGCGCACCGCGCTCGCGTCGCGCAAGCTGCTGGCCGAGAGCACGGTCGATCTGTCGATCGGCGAGCTGGTGCGCGACGCCGGCGAGCTGCGCTTCGTGGTGCGCGTCGACAACCGCACCGGCCACAAGTTCCCGACCGGCTATCCGGCGCGGCGCGCGTGGCTGCACGTGCAGGTGCGCGCCGGCAGCGAGGTGCTGTTCGAGTCGGGGGGCTACGGCAAGGACGGCGTCATCGCCGGCCTCGCCGACCCGATGCACCACGGGCACGTCACCGAGGTGCGCCGACCGCAGGACGTCGTCGTCTGGGAACTGATCGCCGCCGACGGCGACGGCGTGCCGACCACGCTGCTGACCCGGATGGCGACGCGCTGGAAGGACAACCGGTTGCTGCCGAAGGGCTGGCGGCCGGACGGGCCGCACGCCGGCGACACGGCGCCGGTCGGCATCGGCGCCGACGTCGACTTCACCGCCGGTGGCGACGGGGTGTCGTTCGCGGTGCCACTCGCCGCGAACGCGCCGAAGGTCCAAGTGGTCGCATGGGTGCACTACCAGCCGATCCCGCCGCACTGGGTGGACCCGCTGCGCGCGATCGAGGCCGCCGAGTGCCGTTCGTTCGTGGCGATGTACGACGGCGCCGACAAGGCGCCGGAGATCGTCGCGGTGACGCAGCGGTTCGAGGAGCCGTGAGCCCCACGGACGCGTCGCCCCGGCGACGCCTGCATCCGGCCCTGCGGCTCTGCGCCGCGCAGGTGGTGCTCGTCGTGCTGGTGCTGCTGGGCGAACTCGTGGCGCGCGCGCTCACCGTGCCGCCGGCGGCGCTGTCGCGCCTTGGGGCCCCCGAGCTGTGGGTGGCCACCGCCGACGGCGACATCGCCTTGCGGCCGTGCTGGACCGGCTCGTCCGACGGCGGCGGGGCCGACGAGGTGCCCGTCACGACCAATGTGCTCGGCATGCGCGATCGCGAGTTCGCCGCCAAGGCCGCGGGCGAACGGCGGCTGCTGCTGCTCGGCGACGAGGTGGTGTTCGGCGCCGGGGTGCCGGCCGAGCAGGCGTTGCCGGCGCGGCTGCAGCAGGCGCTGGCGGACCGGGGCGAAGCCTGGACGGTCGGCAACGGCGGCGTGCCGCGCTACGGCAGCCGGCATGCAGCGCTGCAGTTCGCACGGCTCGACGCGGCGTTCGCTGCCGACGCGGTCGTGTGGTGCGGCAACCTCGGCGACGACACCTGCGACGACCTCGAGCCGGAACGCACCGTCTACGCCGGCTGGCTGCTGCGTGGCCCGCAGGTCGCGGCGGTGCAGGCTTCGTGGTGGGCGCGCCTTGGGTGCCGTTCGGCGCTCGCCCGGTGGATCGACGGGGCGTGGGCCGACGAGCCGCTGTGGGCACCGCTCCCCGAAGCTCTGCCCGAACTCGGCGAGCGCACGTTCGCCGGCCTGTTCCTCGACGTCGGCGATGGCGATCCGGCCTGGCAGGGGCGCCCGCCGCAGCGGGGGCGCTGGCTCGAGCCGCTGCGCGCCTCGCTGCGCACGATGCGCGAGCGCGCCGATCGCCGGCCGCTGTGGTTCGTCGTGGTGCCGACGCGCTGGCAGCTCGGCGAAGGCGAACGCCAGGCGGCGCTGCGGCGGCTCGGCTTCCGGCCGCTGGACTGTCCACGCGGGGCCGGCCAGCAGCGCTGGCTCGCGGTCGCGGCGGAACTCGGCGTCGCCGCGGTCGACGCCACGCCGGCGCTCGCGGCGGAGCCGGATCCGGCGGCGCTGTTCGCCGCCGACGGGCTGCAGCTGTCGGCGCTGGGGCACGCCGCTCTGGCGCGCTGGTTGGCGGGCGCACTCGCCGCGTCGCCACGCTGACGCGCGGGCGCTCAGCTCCAGCGCTGGTTGCGCGCGACGACCGTGATGCCGGTCGACGAAACCGTGAAGCGCTTCTGGTCGGCGACCGGGTCGTAGCCGATCACCGTGCCGTCGGGCACCTCGTTCCACTTGTCGACGATCACGCGCCGCAGCTTGCAGTTCTTGCCGATGCGCGCGCCGCGCATCACGATGCACTCGTCGAGCACGCTGTGCTCGTCGACGTAGACGAGGTTGCTGAGCAGCGAGCGGCGCACCTTGCCGCCGGACACCACGACGCCCGGAGCCAGCAGCGAGTCCTGGACCTCGGCGCGGCGCCCGTCGCCAGGCTCCGAGAACACCGTCTTCGCCGGCGGGTCGTTGTGCCACAGCGTGTAGGTCGGCCACTCCTTGCGATACAGGTTGAGCTGCGGCTTGACGCTGCAGAGGTCCATGTTCGCCTCGAAGTAGGCCTCGATGGTGCCGACGTCGCGCCAGTACGGAGCCTCGTCGCCCGGCAGCCCCTTGTAGGCGTGCGCGTAGACCGGCACCTGGTGGATCATGCGCGGGATCACGTGGTGGCCGAAGTCGCCGCCCTGGCCCTCGGGCATCGCGTTGTCCTCGCGCAGGCGCTTCACCAGCTCCTTCGTCTCGAACACGTAGATGCCCATCGACGCGAGGCACCAGCCAGGCTGTCCGGGGATCTGCGGCGCGTTGTGCTTGGGCTTCTCGACGAAGCCGGTGATGCGCCCCTTGCCGTCGACCTGCAGGATGCCGAAGCTCGATGCCTCGGCGAGAGGGATCTTCACCGCGCCGATGGTCAGCGCCGCCCCGTTCTCGACGTGCTCCCGCAGCATGTCGCGGTAGTCCATCTGGTAGATGTGGTCGCCCGACAGCACGACCGTGTGGGTCGGCTGCCAGTCCTCGATCGAGTCGAGGTTGTGGAAGATCGCGTCGGCGGTGCCGCGGTACCACTTGCCGACCGACACGTGGTGCGGCGGGCTGCAGGTGATCCACTGCTCGAGGCGGCGCGGCAGGAAGTTCCAGCCGAAGCGGATGTGCTCCTCGAGCGAGCGCGCCTGGTACTGCGTCAGCAGGTGGATGCGACGCAGGCCCGAGTGGATGCAGTTGCTCAGCGTGAAGTCGATGATGCGGTAGCAACCGCCGAACGGCACCGCGGGCTTCGCGCGGTGGGCGGTCAAGGGCTTCAGCCGGCTGCCTTCGCCGCCGGCGAGGATGAAGACGAGGGTGTTCCTGAGGTCGAGGTTGACCATGTGGTGGCCTCGGCGCTGGGTGGCAGCGACGCGTCGAGAAGGATGCATGCATCGGCCGCGCCGCGACAGAGGTTGATGCCGAATCCTGCCGGGAAGCCCCGTTGATACCGGGGGGTGGCCACGTAGGCTGCGCTCCGCTCGTCGTCCGACACCACGCTGCATGCAGAACGATCCCGACGCCGTCTCCGCCGATCCGACCGCCTTGCCGGCGCGGATCCTCGGCGACGCCGAGTGGCTGCTCGCCGACGGGGCCGGCGGCTACGCCTGCGGCACCGCGATCGACTTGCCGCGCCGCCGCTACCACGGCCTGTGGGTGGCGCGGCCGGCCGGCACGGCGCGACGGCGCATGGTGGTGGCGGCCCTCGACGAACGGATCGTGACCAAGGCCCGCACGATCCACCTGCTGCACGCGCACTGGCGCGACCTGAAGACCCCGTCGGCCCCCGAGGCCTCGGTCGGGTTCGCGCACCGGCCGCTGCCGCAGTGGACCTTCCACGGCGACGGGGCGGTGCTGCGCCGCACGGTGGCGCTGCAGCGCGGCGAGCCGGGGCGGCCGCCGCTGCTGCTGGTGCGCTGGCACAACCTCGGCACCGAGGCGCTGCACCTGCACGTGCGGCCGCTGCTCGGCTGGTGCGATGCCGACCACCTGCCGCCTGCCGACGAGACCTTCGACGGCACGGTGCACGTGCAGGGCGCCAGCTGGGGCGTGCGCCCGAACGGGCTGCTGCCGACGCTGTGGCTGACCGCCGACGGCGTGGCGGCGTTCCGCGGCGAAGCGGTGTGGTACCGCGGCTTCCAGTACGCCGAGGACGAGGCGCGCGGCTACGACCACCACGGCGACCGCTGGTGTCCCGGCGTGCTCGAACTCGAACTGCCGATCGGCCAGACGGCGACCGTCGCGTTCGCGCTCGAGCAGCCGTGTGCGGCCCCCGCGGCGCTGTTCGACGTGCTCGAGGCCGCGGCGGTGCGCGCGTTCCAGGCCGTGCGCGCGGCGAACGAACCGAAGCTGGCGCGCCTGCAGCAGGGCGCCGACGACTTCCTGTATCGCGCCGACGGCGGTCGGCTCGGTGTGCTGGCGGGGTTCCCCTGGTTCGGCGAGTGGGGGCGCGACGTGTTCGTGGCGCTGCCGGGCCTGACGCTCGCGCGCGGTCGCCTCGACCTGTGCGCCGAGGTGTTGACCGGGGCGCTGCCGTTCCTGCGGCGCGGCCTGCTGCCGAACATCTACGGCAAGGACCAGCAGGACAGCCACTACGGCAGCTGTGACGCGGCGCTGTGGTTCGCGCTGGCGGTGCAGCGGTTCGCCGACGCCGGCGGGGATCCGGAGCTGGTGCGGCAACGGCTGCGGCCGGCGCTGGTCGCGATCGCCGACGCCTACGAGGCCGGCACCGACCTCGGCCTCGCCGTCGACGGCGAGGGGCTGCTGCGCGCCGGCCGCGCCGACCTCAACGCCACGTGGATGGACGCGCGCACACATCGCGGTCCGGTGACGCCGCGGCAGGGCCTGCCGGTCGAGATCCAGGCGCTGTGGTACGCGCTGCTCGCGTTCCTCGCCGAGGACGACGCCGGACGATGGGCGGAGCGGAGCTCGCGCTGCGGCGCGGCGTTCGTGCGCCGCTTCTGGCTGCCGACGCCGACGAACGGCACGGCGCGGCTCGCCGACCGGGTGCACGACGGGGTCGCCGACCAGTCGGTGCGGCCGAACATGCTGGTCGCGGCGGCGCTGCCGCGCGCGCCTTTCACCCAGGCGCAGCGAGCGGCGGTGGTCGCCACGGCGCAGGCCGAACTGGTGACGCCGCGCGGCCTGCGCACGCTGTCGCTGCGCGATCCTGCGTACCGCGGCCGCTACGAAGGCGGGCCCGACGCGCGCGACCTCGCCTACCACCAGGGCACCGTGTGGCCCTGGCTCGCCGGCTTCCACGTCGAAGCGGCGCTGGCGGCGGCGCCGAAGAAGGCGCTCGCGAGCGAGCGGGCGGCGTTGCGCCACTGGCTGCTGCAGCTGCTCGACGAGCTCGATCGCGCCGGGCTCGATCACGTCAGCGAGGTGTTCGACGGCGACGAGCCGCAGCGCCCGGGCGGCACGTTCGCGCAGGCGTGGAACACCGGCGAACTGCTGCGGGCGCTGGCCCTCTGCGAACCGGGCAAGGCCCCCGCGAAAGCCAAGGCGGCGAAGTGATCGACGTCGTCTTCTACTTCCAGGTCCACCAGCCGTACCGGCTGCGCAAGTGGAAGCCGAGCGACCGCATCAAGAAGCTCGACTACTTCGACACCGGATTGAACCGGCTGGTCGCCGAACGGGTCGCCGAGCGCTGCTACCTGCCGATGAACCGGCTGCTGCTCGACGCGATCGAGCGGACCGACGGCCAGTTCCGCTGCGCGTTCTCGCTGTCGGGCACGGTGATCCGGCAGCTGCGCGACTGGGTGCCGGACGCGCTCGACAGCTTCGTGGCCCTGGCCGAGACCGGCAACGTCGAGTTCCTGTGCGAGACCAGCCAACACAGCCTCGCGGCTGTGGTGGATCTCGACGAATTCGCCGACCAGGTGGAACTGCAGCGGCGCACCGTGACCGACCTGTTCGGCGTGCCGACGACGTTCCGCAACACCGAGCTGATCCTCGACAACACGATCTGCAAGAAGGTCGAGGACCTCGGCTTCGAGTGCATGATGGGCGAGGGGGCCGACCGCCTGCTCGGCTGGCGCAGCCCGCAGGTGCCCTACCGGCCGCGATCCTGCAAACGCCTCAAGTTGCTGCTGCGCAGCTACTCGCTGTCGGACGACATCGCGTTCCGGTTCTCGAACCGGAAGTGGCCTTCGTACCCGCTGTATGCCGATACGTACGCCGGCTGGTTGCACGACGTGCCGCCGCCAGCGCAGTTCCTCGGCCTGTTCATGGACTACGAGACCTTCGGCGAGCACCAGGGGGAGCACACCGGCATCCTCGAGTTCATGCGCCACCTGCCCGAGCAGGTGCTGCAGGACCCGAGCTTCCGGTTCCGCACGCCCGCCCAGGTGGCCGCCGAGCGCGACGTCGCCAGCGAACTGGACATCCCGACCCCGGTGTCGTGGGCCGACGTCGAACGCAACCTGTCGGCCTGGCTCGGCAACCCGATGCAGGTCGAGGCGCACAAGGCGATCCACGCCCTGCGCCAGGACGTGCTGGCGGTCGCCGGTGCCCGGCCCGACCTGCTGGCGGCGTGGCGCGAGTTCACCACCTCGGACCACGTCTACTACATCGCCACCAAGCACCACAGCGACGCCGAGGTGCACGAGTACTTCAGCCCCTACGACACGCCGCACGCCGCGTTCGTCACCGTGATGACCGCCTTCGACGACCTGCGCGACAAGGTGCAGAAGGCGCTGGCGGCGCAGGGTCAGAAGCGCGGCAAGGTGCTGCGTGGAGGTGCCGTGGCCGCGACGGCGTCGTCGCCGACCGGGGCCGTTGCCCCGGTCGAGCCGGCCGTCGCCACCGAACCCACCGAACCCACCGAATCCCCCGACGCGACCGCCCCGACCCGGGGGCGCAAGTCGACCAGGCAGAGCAAGCAGAAGTGACCATGCCCGACCGTTCGTACCAACTGTTCGAGATCAGCTGGGAAGTGTGCAACAAGGTCGGCGGCATCCACACGGTGCTGTCGAGCAAGGCCGTGACCGCCGTCGAGCGCTTCGGCGACGACTACATCACGATCGGCCCGCAACTGCTCGGGGGCACCGGGGCGCAGGTGCCGTTCGACGAGGAGCCTGGCTTCGAGGAGTTCGCGCAGAGCTGCCGCAACCTCGGCGTGCCGATCAAGGTCGGCCGCTGGCGCATCCCCGGCCGTCCGCGCTGCATCCTGGTCGGGTTCTCGGGCCTCTACGAGCAGAAGAACGGCATCCTCGCCGGCCTGTGGGAGCGGCACCGCGTCGACTCGATCGCCGGCGACTGGGACTACGTCGAGCCGGTGCTGTTCTCGATCGCGGCCGGCATGGTGATCGAGCGCTGGTGGGAGGAGTTCCTCGCCCCGTTCCACCGCCGCGCGGTCGTGCAGGCGCACGAGTGGATGACGGGGGCCGCCCTGCTGCACCTGCAGGAGCGCATTCCGAGCATCGGCACGGTGTTCACGACGCACGCGACGATGCTCGGCCGGGCGCTGGCGTCGCTCGGCATCACGCCGGATCCCGCGGCACCCGACAAGGGCCTCGGCGGCAAGTCGGTCGACGAGATGGCGCGGGTGCACGGCGTGCAGGCCAAGCACTCGCTCGAAGGCGTCTGCGCGCGCAAGGCCGACGTGTTCACGACCGTCAGCGCCATCACCGCGGCGGAGGCCGAGCTGCTGCACACGCGCAAGGTCGAGCCGCTGCTGCCGAACGGCATCGACCTCGCGGTGGTCGACGAGCTCGCCGCCGGCGATCGCGGCAAGACGCGCGCCGAGCTGGCGCGCGTCGCCAAGGCGATGCTCGGCGAGGACGTCGCCGACGCGTCGTTCTTCGCGCTGGCGGGCCGCTACGAGTTCCACAACAAGGGCATCGAGCTGCTGCTCGACGCGCTGGCGAAGCTGGAGCAGCACAAGGGGCGCCGCGTGGTCGCGTTCCTGCTGGTGCCGGCCGGCAACAGCGGCGTGCGCGCCGAGCTGCTCGAACGGCTCGCCGGTGGGGCCGGCAACGGGCCGATCGGCCTGTGCACGCACAACCTGTTCGACGAGGAACGCGATCCGGTGCACGCGCACTGCAAGCGCCTGGGCCTCGACAACCGGCTCGGCAGCCGCGTGAGGATCGTGCAGGTGCCGATCTACCTGCGGCCCGACGACGGGCTGTTCGGACGCGAGTACGAGGCGGTGCTCGCGGCGATGGACCTCGGTGCCTACCCGAGCTACTACGAGCCGTGGGGCTACACGCCGCAGGAAGCGCTCGCGGTCGGCGTGCCGACGCTGACGACCGACCTCGCCGGCTTCGGCCGCTGGGCCAAGGCCGCCGGGCTCGGCCCGAAGGACGGCATCACCGTGCTGCAGCGCGAGCGGGTGCCGTACCCCGAGGTGGTCGCGGCCACCGTCGACGCGATCGAGGGCTTCCTCGACCAGCGCCCCGACCTCGAGGCGTTGCGCCAGCGCTGCCGCGCCGCGGCCGGCCGCACGGCGTGGAAGGACCTCTACGCCAACTACCTCGACGCCTACCAGAAGGCGCTGGCCGCCGTGCAGCAGCGCAGCACCACCGGCGTGGTGCAGTTCCGGCTGCCGCGGCGGTCGCTGCCGTCGCCCGGTTCCGGCACGACGCCGCGGCTGTCGCCGTTCGAGGCCTCGACGACGGTGCCGCAGGCGCTGCGTGGCCTCGAGCGGCTGGCGCGCAACTTCTGGTGGGTCTGGAACGGCGGCGTGCGCACGCTGTTCGAGGAACTCGCGCCCGGCTTCGACAAGTGCGGCCAGAATCCGGTCGCGTTCCTGCAGAGCGTCGGCCTCGAGGCCCTCGAGCGGAAGGCGAAGGACGGGGACTACCTGCGCCGCCTGCAGGCGGTGCTGAAGCGCTTCGACGCCTACATGGCGTCCTCGACCCAGACCCTGCCCGTGCACGACAAGGCCGGTGCCCCGGCCCTGTCGGCGCAGCACCCGATCGCCTACTTCTCGGCCGAGTTCGGGGTGCACCACTCGCTGCCGATCTACAGCGGCGGCCTCGGCATCCTCGCCGGCGACCACCTGAAGTCGGCGAGCGACCTCAACGTGCCGCTGGTCGCCGTCGGCTTGTTCTACCGCCACGGCTACATGGGCCAGCAGCTGTCGAGCGACGGCCAGCAGGTCGCCGTCGACCGCGAGAACCGGCCGCAGAAGCTCGCCCTCGACCTGGTGCGCGCCGCCGACGGCCGGCCGCTCGAAGTGTCGCTGCCGCTGCCCGGGCGCGAACTGCACCTGCGCGCCTATCGCGCGATGGTCGGGCGCGTGCCGCTCTACCTGCTCGACGCCAACCTGACCCAGAACCGGCCCGAGGACCGCGACATCACGCGCAACCTCTACGGCGGCGACGCCGAGATGCGCATCCAGCAGGAGATCGTGCTCGGCCGCGGCGGCGTGCGGTTGCTGCGGGCGATGAACCTGCGGCCCGCGGTCTACCACATGAACGAGGGTCACGCGGCGTTCCTGACCCTCGAACGCACGAGCCGCCTGGTGCGCGGCGAAGGCCTGCCGTTCGAGGCGGCGCGCGAGTACGTCGCGCAGACGACGCTGTTCACGACCCACACGCCGGTGCCGGCGGGGCACGACCGCTTCGCCGAGGACCTGCTGCGCCGCTACTTCGGCGACGCCGAGGAGTGGGTCGGCCTGCCGTGGGACCGCTTCTTCGCCCTGGGGCAGGCGAGCGGCGGCACCAGCGAGTTCAACATGACGTACCTGGCGATGAACTTCGCCGGCTACGTCAACGGCGTCAGCAAGCTGCACGGCCTCGCCTCGCAGAAGCTGTTGCACGCGTTCTGGCCCGGCCTGCTCGAGAACGAGGTGCCGGTGGCGTCGATCACCAACGGCGTGCACCTCGCCACCTGGACGCAGTCGGGCATCGTGCGGCTGCTGCGCGGCGACGACGACACCGTGCGTCCGGCCGACTTCGGCAACGCGGCGCGCATCCCCGACGCGCAGCTCTGGCGCGTGCACCAGGCCAACAAGGCGATCCTGGTCGAGACCGTGCGGCAGACGCTGACCAACACGTTCCACGCGCGCGGCGACAGCCCGGTGGTGCTGAGCGCCACGCTCGCGGGCCTGGACCCGAACGCGCTCTACCTCGGCTTCGCGCGCCGCTTCGCGCCGTACAAGCGCGCGCACCTGCTGTTCAGCGATCCGGCGCGACTGTTGCGCATCCTGAACAACCCCGAGCGGCCGGTGCGCATCGTCGTGTCCGGCAAGGCGCACCCGCGCGACAAGCTCGGCCAGGACATCCTGAAGTCGATCGTGCAGATCGCCCGTTCGCCCGAGTTCCTCGGCAAGGTGATCTTCGTCGAGGACTACGACATCGCCGTCGCACGCGCCCTCGTGCAGGGCGTCGACGTGTGGGTCAACACCCCGACCCGCATGGAGGAGGCGAGCGGCACGTCCGGCATGAAGGCGGCCGCCAACGGCGTGCTCAACCTGTCGATCGCCGACGGCTGGTGGCCCGAGGCCGCCGACGGCGGCAACGGCTGGACGATCGGCGGCAACCAGGTCTACGGCAGCCACGAACTGCAGAACCAGGCCGACGCGACCGCCCTCTACCGGCTGCTCGAAGAGGACATCGTGCCGAACTACTGGTCGCGTGGCGCCGACGGCGTGCCGGTGGCGTGGTGCACCATGATGAAGCACTGCCTCGAGACCGTGCCGACGTTGTTCAACACCGATCGCATGGTCAGCGACTACGTGGCTCAGGCCTACCGGCCGCTGGCCGGCAACTACTTCGCACAGCAGGCCGAGAAGAAGGCGCCGGCGCGTGAGCGCGCGAAGGAGTTCCTGCGGGTGCGCTCGGGCTTCGAGAAGCTGAAGATCACCGCGGCGACCACGGTCGAGATGCAGGACTTCAAGGTCGGCCAGCACCTCGACGTGCACCTCGA
>JAEUHU010000194.1 GCA_016793305.1 Planctomycetota bacterium | reverse complement strand
CGTGGCGGAGCTCGACACGATGGTCACCGTGGTCGACGCGGCGGCGTTCCCGCGCGACCTCGGCGGCGCCACCGAACTGCGCGAACGCGGCCTCGGGCTCGGCGAGGACGACGACCGCACGGTCGACGACCTGCTGGTCGAACAGGTCGAGTTCGCCGACGTGCTGGTGATCAACAAGACCGACCTGGTCTCCGCCGCGGAGCTCGCCGCCCTGCAAGCACTGCTGCGCAAGCTGAACCCCGGCGCCGAACAGGTGCTGGCGCAGGAAGGGCGCGTGCCGCTCGACCAGGTGCTGGCGACCGGGCGCTTCGACTTCGACCGTGCGGCCACGAGCCCCGGTTGGATGAGCGAGCTGCGCGGGCAGGAGAGCAGCGAAGCGGACACCTACGGCATCGGCAGCTTCGTCTACCGAGCGCGGCGGCCGTTCCACCCCGAACGCTTCGACGCGCTGCTGCGCAGCGACTGGCCGGGCGTGATCCGCAGCAAGGGCTTCTTCTGGCTGGCGACGCGCCACGACGTGGTCGGCGAATGGCACCAGGCCGGTGGCTCGTGCCGCACGAGTCCAGCCGGCACGTGGTGGGCGACCGCCGAACGCAGCGAGTGGCCGGACGAGGCGAAGGAACAGATCGCCGCGAACTGGCAGGAGCCATACGGCGACCGCCGCCAGGAGCTGGTGGTGATCGGCCGCGACCTGGATCAGGCGGCGCTGCGCGCGCGGCTCGACGCGTGCCTGCTCACGGATGCCGAATATCGCGGGGGGCCCGCGGCCTGGGCCGAGTTCGCCGATCCGTTCGGGCCGTGGGAGACGGCCACCGAAGAAGCGGCGCCGTGAGCGGGGCGGGGCGCGTCGTCGCGCGTCCGCCGCTCGTCACTGCCAGGGCTTCGCTTCGGGCTGCTTCCGGAACTCCGCCCACACTTCGTCCTCGAGCTTGCCGTGGAAGTCGTAGCTCCCGGTCTTCTCGAGCGTCTGCATGGTCGCCGCCAGCGTCGCCCAGTCCTTCGCCGCGAGCAGCACGTCGAGGCTCGTCGCCAGCACGTAGGTGCAGTCGGGCTCCAGCGCCATGGCCTCCGCCGTCGACTTGCGCGCCGCGGCCACGTCGCCACTCTGCAGCTGGATCGTGGCGCGCAGGGTGAGCAGCACCGCGTCGCGTTCGATGCCCTGCATCGCTTCGTCGATGCAGCGGATCGCCTCCTTCCAGCGGCGGCGCAGGAAGTGCGCGTCGAGCATCGTCATCCGGAACTTCGGCGCCGGGAAGCGGGCGACCGCGCTCTCGAGGGCTTTGACGTAGGCGTCTTCGTCGGCGCCGTTCGCCAGGATCTGCAGGTGCATCGCCGTCACCAGCGACGACTCCTGCAGCGGCTTCGACAGCTTGTCGTGCCGCACCTTGGCCTTGTCGAACTCGCCGCGCTGGAACGCCTGGTTCATCTCCAGCAGATTGTCGACGTCGGTGGTGGAGACCGAGTCGGTGCCGAGCAGGCGCGCCAGCAGTCCAGTGGACTTCCGGGCAGTCACGATCACGGCCATGTTGCGCATCTCCTCGAGCGCCGAGACGCCGATGGTGCGGTTGTTGAGGCCACGGAAGGCGAAGCCGTCGCCGCGGCGGACCAGTTCGAGGTCGAGGATGGTGATGCCCTGTTGGCCGGCGAAGCGCACGCGCGCGCACGGCTGGCCGTCGACCATCAGCAGTCGCTTCAGCTTGCGATCCCCCTGGGCCACCATCGTCAAGGTCTGCAGCAGCGACTGGCCCATCGTCGATCGCGCGCCCTTGCGCATCTCGGCCCGTTCTTCGTCCGTGCCGATGCCGTCGAAGACGATGTCGAGCATCGCCTCGAGGTCGAACGCTTCGAGGGCGCCGTGCGGGCTCTCGCTGGCCAGGTCGTCGAGGAACTTCCGAACGAACGCCTCGGCCTTCGCCACGTCCTCCTTGCTCCACTTCGCGAGGTCGGTCGGAGGCGCTCCGTCGGTCTGGGCCTGCGCTGGCGTCGCCAGGCTCGACGCCGCACCGAGGACGAGCAGGAGCAGGGCCGCAGGACCACGCGTGGCCGGGAGGAGTCGGAGCGTCATGCCGGCAGGGAACCCGGGGGCCGGGCGCGTGTCCAGCCGCGGGGTGCCGATCGCTCGCCGTGGCCAGTGTCCCCGCCGGAACGCGGAGGGTTCGACGCGGCGAAGCGTCGTCGCGCGCCATGCCCCGCTCGAGCACCCTGGTCGTGCTCGTGATGGTGGTCTTGCGGTAGTTGCGGGGCCAAGGCACGCTCGCGCGCCGATCGGGAGGAATGCTCGTCCTGCCGCGTCCTCGTCCTCGCCATGCCTCGTTCCCGGATCCTCGTGGGCTGCACCGTGCTCGTCGTGCTGGCACTTCTCGGGTTCGCGGTCGAGGCCCTGTGGGTCACGCCGCCGCCGCCGTCGGCGGGCCCGACCGGCGAACCGGCCGCCGCAGCGCAGCTGGCCGGCACGCGCCCCGACGCAACCGAGCCGCCCGAAGCCCCGCGCACCCCGTTGTCCGCCGAGGAACAGGCCCTGGCGCAGAGCCGCGCCCGCACCTTCGAGAACTTCGGCGTGCGCCGCATCGGGGCCACGCGCGGCGGGCTGCGCGTCACGGTCGTGCAGGGTGGCGTGCCGCTGGTCGGCGCGTTCGTGCAGCTGGTGCCGATCCAGCGCACGTTCGGCGACGAGAAGGCGTGGATCGAGGTCGTGCGCGACGGTCGGCCCGTGGCGGCGCGGGCGCGCACCGATACCGAGGGGCAGGTGCAGTTCGACGGCGAGCATCCGCACGGCGCGCTGGTTTGGGCCATGCACGGCGACACGATGGCGTGGCGCACGACCGGACCGGTCGTCTGGAAGCGCGTCGAGTGCCAGATCGAGCTTGGGCGCGCGATCGTGCGCGGCACCGTCCACGACGCCGAAGGACGGCCTCGCAAGGGTGCGGTGCTGACTGCGGCGGCGCCCGAAGTGGTCAAGGGAACGCGTGCGCAGGTGCCCGAGCAGTTCGTCGCGGTGAGCGACGCCCAAGGCCGGTTCACGATCGAGGGCTTGCCGGCCGCTGCCGTGACGATCACGTGCCTGGGTGGTGAAGGGATGTTGGACGAGCAGCGCCTCGTCGATACCGCGCGGCATCCCGAGGCGCGCGTTCGCTTCGGGGCCGAGCCCGGCTCGCGTTGGTGGCGCGGGCGGGTCGTCGACGCGCTCGGCCGCGCGCAGCGCGGCGGTACACCGCTGTGCTTCGAAGAGGTGGACGGAGCCGAACGGCGGCGCTGCCAGGCCGCGTTCGACGGCTCGTTCGCGGTGCGCTTGTCGCCAGGGCGTTGGCGCGGCTTCGTCGCCCACGACCTGCTGGTGCACCCGCAGCCCGCCGTACTGCAGCTCACTGATGCCGACGTCGAACTCGACCTGCGCGACGACCGCGGCCGCGTGCTGTGCCGGCTGGCCCCGGCGACCGCGACCGTGTCGCTGCACGCCGTCGACCGGCAGGTTCGTCTGGACCGGGACGGCAGCTACTACGCGCACCCGATCGTGCTGCAGCACGGGGAGGCGACGTGGTTGTTGTGGCGCGGCCTGCCACCGGGCGTCTACCACCTGCTCGCGTCAGGCACGCTGAAGTGCGTCGGGGAGCCGGCTGGTGGCCACCAGTTCGACCTCACGGGGGAACCCGGCACCGCCGAGATGGACGTGGTCGTTCGCTAGCGGCCCAAGTTCACCAGCCGAACCACCACGGCAGCCCGAACACGCAGACCAGCAGCGTCACCAGGAACGGCGGCAGGCCGGCGCGCAGCAGGTCGAACGGGCGGTAGCCGCCGGGCTCGTAGACCAGCGTCATCACCGACGACGCCATCGGCGTCAGGAAGGCGGTGGAGCACGCCAGCGCGACGGTCATCGCCAGCGGTTCGGCCGGCAGGTGCAGCGCCTGGGCGAGGCTCCAGGCGACCGGCGCCATCAGCACCGCGGTGGCGTTGTTCGACACGAAGCTGGCGAGTGCTGCGGTCAGCAGGAACAGCAGCGCCAGCAGCCCGCGCGGCCCGATCGGTTCGGCCACGGCCTGCAGCCCGTCGACGGCGAGGGTGAGCAGGCCGCTGCGTTCGAGGGCGCCTGCGAGCGGCAGCATGCCGGCGACCAGCACGATGCTGCTCCACGACAACGACGTGTAGACGTCGCCGAGCGGCACGCAGCGCAGCAGCACCATCGCCACCGCCGCGAGCAGGGCACAGGCGACCATCGGCAGCAGCCCGGTCGCCGACAACAGCACCATGCCGAGCAGCACGAACAGGGCCGCCGGCAGCCGCGGTCGTTCGGGTGCTTGCGCGGCGAACTCGGCGGGCAGCGTCAGCAGCA
The DNA here is from genome assembly GCA_016793305.1 of Planctomycetota bacterium. The sequence continues at coordinate 3,872 of JAEUHU010000194.1, read as the reverse complement.
CGTAGTCGCGCGGCTCGCGCGACAGCTGGCGCAGGCGCGGCCACGGGCCGAGCACCAGCAGCTGGTCGCCGGTGCGCAACGGCGCGCGTGAGAAGTCGAAGAGCGCCTGGCCGTCGCGGCGCACGCCGACCACGTCGAGGTGATGGCGCGTGCGGAACGCCGACTGCGCGAGGTCCTTGCCGACCAGGGCCGAGTCGGGCGCCACCATCACGACCGCGACGCCGACGCCGGGGTCGATCGTGCCCTGGCCGTTCGCTTCGGGAAGGCGGTCCAGGTCGAACGCGCTGGTCACCGCGTCGAGGTGTTCGTCGGTGCCGACCGCGACCAGCACGTCGCCGGCCTGCAGCCGCAGGTCGGGCGACGGCTCGAACACGACCGGCTGGCCGGTGGCGCGGTTCGGGCGTTCGACGCCGACCAGGCGGATCGCGTAGCGGCTGCCGAGTTCGGCCTCGCGCGGCGTGCACGCGCAGAGCGTCGTCATCGGCCGCAGCCGCAGGCGCCGCAGGCCGCGCTGCGGCACGTAGCGCTGCCACAGCTCCTGGATGCGCGGGCGCGCCGGCATGCTCGCCTCGCGCTTCCGGGTCGGCAGCAGCTGGCGGTGGCCGAGCGCAAACACCACCAGCGAGCTCGCCAGCACCAGGAGGCCGAACGGCGTGAAGTCGAAGAAGCCGAGGCCCGGGTGGCCGTGGGCGCGCAGTTCGCCGTGCACCACGAGGTTCGGTGTGGTCGCGACCAGCGTCAGCATGCCGCTCAGCAGCGCCGCGTAGGCGAGTGGCAGCAGGAGGCGCGACGGCGCCACGCCGCGGTCGTCGGCGATGCGTAGCGCCACCGGCAGGAACAACGCCGTCACCGCGGTCGAGCTCATCACGCTGCCGAGCCCCGCCGCCGACAGCATCAGCAGCATGCGCGTGCGGCCCTCGCGGCCCTTCGACCAGCGCAGGATCGTGTTGCCGCAGCCGCCGGCGACGCCGGTGCGCGACAGGCCTTCGCCGACCACCAGCAGGGCGCCGAGCGTGACGACCACCGTGCTGCCGAAGCCGGCGACCGCCTGGGCCGGCGTCGCGATGCCGGTGACCAGCAGGGCCACGACCACGAGCAGCGCCACCACGTCGCCGCGCGGACGACCTCGCAGGAACAGAACGACGGCGCCACCCAGGATCGCCAGCACGGTCCACTGCTCGTTGGTCACGCGGGCGCAGTGTGCGCAGTTCCGCGCGCCGGGCAAGAGCGGCGTTGCGCTGGGTCAGTGGCTGGCGGCTTCGACTTCGCCGTTCTTGCCGATGCGCAGCACGCGGTAGCCGCCCTGGCTCTTGAACCACAGCGCCAGCAGCAGGAACACCACCGCCATCGTCGCCGGGATCAGCGCGTCGACGCGCAGCGTCTGCCGGTCGGCGGCCATGCTGGCGCGCAGGACCTTCTGGTCCTCGTCGCTCAGCTTCGCCAGTGCTGTGGCGTTGTCGGTGACGTTCTGTTCGGCGAGTGCCTTGCGAACATCCGCCAGGCGTTGCTGTGCCGCGCCCAACTTGTCCCCGTCGAGACCGCGGGCCGGTGGGAACACGAACCAGGCCTTCGGGGTCTCGGCAGCGAACTTCGCGTGCACGGCTGCGTCGGTGCGCAGCAGTTCCTCGCCGGCGAAGCGGTCCTTGGCATAGCCGAGCCCCGGGCCGCCGATGATGCCCGCCGACAGCATGCCGATACCGCCCATCAGGCTGATCGCCACGGCGCCCGTTCGCGGGAACCGGTCGCTGGCGACGGCCAGCATGGTCGGCCAGAAGAACGTCTTGCCGACGGCGTAGACGCCCATCGCGAGCAGGGCGCCGCCGAGACTCTCGATGCCGGACGCGAGATACAGCCCGCCGCAGGCCACGATGGCGCTGGTCGCCAGCAGGCCGACCGGCGAGAGACCGCAGCGCTCGAACCAACTCGCGCAGAAGCGCAGGCTGAACATCACCACGCACGTGAAGATGAAGACGACGCGGCCGTCCGTCGGCGTAGTGAAGTTGCCGGTGATGTCCGGTGCCCAGAAGTCGGTGCCGAGCTCGACCGCGCCGATCAGCAGGTGCAGCACGAAGAGGGTGATCAGCAGGCACGATCCGAAGGCGAAGCGCGTGGTGACGGCGACGGCGACCAACAGGGCACCAGCGATGCCGTAGGAGGTCGCTTCGGACAGGCCGAGGCTTCCCAGGCAGAACTGGCTCAGCAACAGGCAGATCACCAAGGCGCCGCCGATGCCGACGTCGCGGAACATCTCGTGGAAGCGCAGACCGCTGCGGGTGGCCTCGGAACGAGGCATCGTCTGCCCGAAGAACAGCGCGCCGTAGAAGAGCGTCGGTACCAGGAACAGCGCGAGCAGTGTTCGCCAACCGACATGGTCGCCGAGCTCCAGCACGATCACGCCACCGAGGGCCATGCCGACCGGCCAGCTCGCGTGCAGGATGTTCAGGAAGTGGGTTCGCCGATCCGGGAAGAGCGTTGCGACCAGCGGATTCGCCACGGCCTCGAGGGTGCCGTTCGCGAGGCCGAACACGAACGTGCTCCACCAGAGCATGCCGAAGGCGTTGTCCTTGCCGACGGCGAAGGTCATGACCGCCGACACGACGTGCAGGAGGAACGCGGTCACGATCAGCGGGCGATAGCCGAGGCGATCACAGACGAGGCCGCCGGCGATGATGCCGAAGCAGAAGCCCGGGAACGCTGCGGTGCCGATGTCGCCGATCTGCTGTTTGACGAAGCCGAACTCGGCGCCCCACTGGCCGGCGATGTTCGCGCGGATGCCGAAGCCGACACCGGCGGCCAGGATGGCGAAGAAACCGGCCCACAGCAGCCGGCCGGCGTTCGGCGTGATGCCGTCGCGTTGCATGTTCATGGAGAGACGGGGTGAGAGGGACGAGTGGGAGAGGCGGGCGGGGGCGAGGGGCTGCGGCTCGCCGCCGACGGGAACGGTTCAGCGCGCGCCGAGCAGGTGTTCGATCGCCAGCTGGTTGAGCCGCACGTAGCCGCAGCCACGCTGGGCCACCTTGCCGGCGTCGAACGTCTCGAACGCGCTCTTGTCGCGCAGCAGGTCGGCGAGCGACTCGCGTTCGCCGAGCGTCGGCTGCGCCAGTTCGGCCAGCTTGCTGTCGCGCATCGCCGCCTGCACTTCGGGGTCCTGGCGGAACTTCGCCGCGCGCTCGCGCAGCAAACGGTACATGCGCATGTTCGCGGCCGCCGACGCCCACACGCCGGCGAGGTCCTCGGTGCGCGACGGCTTGTAGTCGAAGTGGCGCGGCCCGTCGTAGCCCGCCGTCTCCAGAAGGTCGACGAGGAAGAAGGCCGACACCAGGTCGCCGTGGCCGAACACCAGGTCCTGGTCGTACTTGATGCCGCGCTGGCCGTTCAGGTCGATGTGGAACAGCTTGCCGTGCCACAGCGCCTGCGCGATGCCGTGCACGAAGTTGAGCCCCGCCATCTGTTCGTGGCCGACCTCGGGATTGAGCCCGACCATCTCGCTGTGCTCGAGCGTGTCGAGGAACGCGAGCGCGTGGCCGATCGTCGGCAGCAGGATGTCGCCGCGCGGCTCGTTCGGCTTCGGCTCGATGGCGAAGCGGATCTTGTAGCCCCGCTCGCGGCAGTAGCTGGTCAGCGTGTTCAGCGCCTCGCGGAAGCGGTCGAGCGCCACCCGCACGTCCTTGGCGCCGTCGTACTCGCTGCCCTCGCGGCCGCCCCAGAACACGTAGGTCTGCGCCCCGAGTTCGGCGGCGAGGTCGAGGTTGCGCATCACCTTGCGCAGTGCGAAGCGGCGCACCTGGCGGTCGTTGCTGGTGAACGCGCCGTCCTTGAACACCGGGTGGGTGAACAGGTTCGTCGTCGCCATCGGCACCTTCATGCCGGTG
>JAEUHU010000512.1 GCA_016793305.1 Planctomycetota bacterium | reverse complement strand
GGCGCTGTGCGAGCGAGCGACGTTCCAGCTGGAACCGATAGTCGCCGGGCGGCAGCGCCAACTCGAATGCCACCGCTCCCGGCGCGAAGTAGCGGCGCGTCGGCGCACCACGACCGGTCGTGACCACGACGCAGGTGCGCGCGCCCGCTTCGTCCGTCCCGTCCTGCGCGCGGTGCACGGTGACGAAGGCCAGGTCCGGCACGCGCAGCACGACCAGCGTGTCGTGCGGCTGGATCGGCGCCGCGAACCGCTGGCCACCGAGTTCGACGAACACGCTCCCAGAGGCCCGCGGCAGGTTGGCGAACACGTAGCTGCCCGCCCCCACGCCGTCGGCGAGGCCGCCTTCGTCCCCCTCGAGTTCAGCCAGCACGGGGACGCCGTCGAGCGGGGCCCTGTTCGCTTGCAGGACGCTCACCACGAGCCGACGCCCACGCCGCAGCGACACCCGCAGTCCATCGTCGGCGATCGGCCCGTCGTGGTGCCACGCCACGAACGCCGGGTGCAGCACTTCGGCGTGCACGTCCTGGAGCCCCGCAGGCAACGTCAGCTCGAAGCGCCCGGCCGCGTCGGAACGGGCGTGCCTCGCGAACCCCGTGACCTCGACGTGCACGCGCGCTCGCGACACCGCGCGCCCGGATTCGTCGGTGACGAGCCCGACGAGGCGTCGTGGGCGAAGCGTCGTCGTCACCACGACCGGCTCCGTGCGCGCACCCGGCGGAGTCACCACGTCGCGTCCACCGAGCACGGCGCCGAGTTCGTCGACCGCTTCCAGCCGGAGCGGCACACCCGGCAGCAGGTCGGTGAGCACCGCTTCGCCGTCTTCGAGCGCGAGTGTGGCTTCGAAGCGCGCCTGCGACCTCGCCGGGATTCCCTCCATGAGCCGGAACGGTGCCCGTTCGGCCGTGACGCGCAGCGCATGCGCCAGCGACGGCGCCCCGTCCGCAGCGACCACGGACACCACCAGCGACGCACACGGCTCCAGCACCACGGTCACGTCGCCAGTGGCGGGCCACGACCGACGCACCGTGGCGAACCCGGTCGCGTGCACCACGACCTCGGTGGCGTCCCGCGGCAGCGACGGAAAGCGCACCCGCCCGTCGGCGTCGGCACGTTGCCGGACCAACTGGCGACCAGAGCCCTGCACCACGACTTCGGCCCGCGGCACCAAGCGCTCCGAAGTGTCGACGACCCGCACCGTGCGACCCGCGGCGAGCACCAGGTCGCCGAGATCGTGCGGGGCTTCGCCGGCCGGCAGCTCGAAGGTCTGCTCGAGCGGGCAGCCGAGCGCATCGAACACGGCGATCTGCAGCGGCTGCGCTCGTTCGCTCCCGAGCAAACGCACGGGCAGGTCGAAGCGACCGTCCGTTCCGGTGACCACGGCACGCTCGACCGCGGGGACGCGCTCCCCGACGCGGTTGGCGACGATCCGCCGGCCAGGTGCTGGCGATCCGTCGAGCAGCACCCGACCGAGCACGTGCCTCGGCAGGGCGAGTTCGAGCACGAGCCCCGACACAGGCTCGCCGAGCAACAGCAACGACTCGTCCTCGACGGCACCGAGGCCCTGCGCTTCGCGCAGCGTCGTTCCGGTTGGCCCGCGCAAGGCCCCCGACCAGTCGGCTGCGAGGCCCTGGAAGCAGAACGTTCCGGTGGCGTCGACCGGCAGCGTGACGGTCGTGGCGGTGAGGCCGAGCGATTCGAGATGGGCCAGCACGTTCGGAGCAAGGCCGGCGAACGCGGGCGCGGCGACATCGTGCTGGAGTTCGAGCACGACGTGCGCGAGCCCCTCGCCCCGCACTCCGCCCTGCACAGCGGCACCTCGAGGCACGGGGATCACCTCGGCCGCCTCGGCGCCGCGCGGCCGGCGCACGACGATGCCGCCAGGTGCGGCGCAGAGCCACTCGTCGCAGGCGAGCTCGACCGGGAACCTGGCGCAGCCCGCGGCATCGCTCGTGGTCCCGCGCACCAGTTCCCCGCGCGCGAGCGCGAGCACGTGCAGATCGGGCCAAGGAAGTCCGGCGTCGTCGACGACGGTCACGACCAGTGAACCCACGTTCGCTGCGGGCGCGCGCTCGGCGCCGAGCGGAGCTGCATCGGTCGTACCCGAAGCGACCTGGGCGACCGGCGGAGCCGTGCCAGGGGCGAGCGGCGGCAGCGTCGACACGGCAGCGGGCCAGAGCGACCAGAGCAGGACGCCGCAGGCTGCGGCGAACGACAGAGACCACTTCTTCATCAGGATCCAGGCTGGTAGGGACCAGGCGGCGACCGAAGCCGCCGGCGTGGCGCCGAGAACGTCGGACCAGGCGAGGCAGAACGCGCCGAAGCCGCCGGGGTGGGTCCGCTCGAACTGCTGGCGCAGCTTCGCGAGGCCGCGGGCGATGCGTTGCCGCGCCGCGTCGTGGCTGATGCCCTGCCGACGCGCGATCTCGGTCGCCGGCAGCTCGTCCAGGTAGCGCCACAGCAGCGCCGAACGGAACGGCTCCTCGAGCGCCATCACCGCCGCCGTGACCTCCTGATGCAGCTGCGCCCGCGCCGCCACGTCGGCCGGGTCCTCGCTCGCGGCCACGGTCCGCTCCTGTTCGCGGGAACGACGCCGCCACTCCCCG
>JAEUHU010000184.1 GCA_016793305.1 Planctomycetota bacterium | reverse complement strand
ATGGTGCGCGCCACCGGCGAGAACGACGCGCTGCTGGCGCGCATGCGCACGCAGATGCTCTACCAGCTGCGCGAGACCGAGGACCAGCTGCTGGCCGACCTCGGCAGCGCCTCGGGAGGCGATCCGGCGGCCGGCGACGGCGGTGGACTCGGCGGGGCGCTCGGCGGGGCGTTGGGCAGCGGCGGTGGTTCCAGCACGACCGGGGCCGGTGCAGGTGGGCAAGGGGCCGGCGCGCTCGGCGGGGGAGCTGGTGGTGAAGGGGAAGGGGAACAGGGCGACCCGGCGGCCGGTTGCGACAGCAGCCGCGACGCGTGGTTCGCACCGATCGGCCACCCCGACAACGACGTCACCACCTACGTGTTCGTCGAGGACGAGAACCGCAAGTTCAACGTGCTGGCGCTGTGGAGCCCGGACGAGAAGTTCGCCGAGCTCTCGCGCGACCGCCTGGTGCGCCTGATCGACACCTTGCGCGAGGACTCGGACTTCGACGTCTCGTCGAGCGACGCGATGCGCATCGTGCAGGAGCTGCTCGACTGGGGGCGTCGCCCCGGCACCGAGATGATGCCGCGCTCGCGGCTCAAGTCGGACGACCCGAAGCGGCGCGAGGTCGTGGGCCTGATGCACCTCGACGAGATGCTGCTGCTGCAGTCCGTCACCGAGGAACTGTTCTACGACAAGGTGCTCGACGGCAGGTACTACCCGGGCCTCGAGTCGGTGCTGACGATCTGGACGTCGCTGCGCGTCGATCCGGGCAATCCGGAGAAGGTCGCGCGCTTGCGCGCCGCCGCCCAGGCGCGCGGCGAGACCGTGCCGGACGGTGGTGCGGCCCCGGATCCTTCGGCCGGTGCGGCCCCGGGCGGATCGGGTGCTGGAGCGGGTGCTGGAGCCGGTGCCGGTGCCGGCAGCCCCGGCAGTCCCGGGCAGGATTCCGACGAGCCGGTGCAGCCCGACGGGCTCGGCATCCGCGTCAACGTCAACACCGCCCCGCGCGCCGTGCTGCGGGCGTTGTTCCCGCTCGAGGTGATCCCCGATCGGGTGATCGACGCGATCCTGAAGTATCGCAACGAGGTCGACGAGGAAGCGCAGCAGCAGGCCCAGGACGCGCAGACCAGCAGCGACAGCGCGCAGGCGGCGGACTTCGGCGACCTGCGGCTCGGTGACGAGGTGAAGCGCAAGTTCTTCGCCACCACCGCGGACCTCGAGAAGGTCGAGGAGTTCGCGAAGCTCGCCGACGCCCAGGTGAAGTCCGACTTCCAGAAGGCGCTGACCACCAAGTCGGAAGTGTTCACGATCCACCTGGCGACGCTCTACAAGCGCAGCGAGGAGAACCGGGTCTACCTGCTGCGCCGGGCGCGCTCGGTCGTGCTGCGCCTCGACGACGGCGCCGACGGCAAGATCATCCCGTTGGTGCCGTTCGAGGAACGGGTCGGCCTGCGGATGCAGCCGATCGACATCCAGGAGAACGACCTCGACCTGTCGCGCGTCTACTCGGACCTGGATCAGTTCTCGCAGGAGGAGCGGGCCTGGAACCCGTTCCTGATCGAGTTCTACCTGCCGAAGCACCGTCGCGAGGACTTCTACCGACCGCAGTGAGCGGTGGGTCGGATCGCGCTGTATGGCTCGCATCCCGGACCCGCACCTGCGCGCGCGGTTGATCGACGCGGCGACCGAGGTGTTCGCGATGCACGGGTATGCCGGGGCCACGCTCGACGGCATCGCGGCTCGGGCCGGAGTCACCAAGGGTGGCGTCTACTTCCACTTCGACGGCAAGGAGGAGCTGTTCTTCGCGGTGCTCGACCATTGGCGCGAACGGCGCCGCCGGGCCCTGGTGATGCCGGCTCCCGCGGGGCTCGGTGCGGCGGCGGCGCTGCGAGCGTTCCTCGCCGGCTACCTCGCCTTCCACCTGCGCGAGCCGGCGGCGACGCAGTTGGCGCGCGTGCTGGCGACGGAGTTGCGCGGTCGTTTCACGGCGCGGCTGCGCGAGGACGATCGGCAGGAACTGCGCTGGCTGCGTGCTTCCCTGCGCGAGCTGCTGGTGCTCGGGGCGCGCGACGGCTCGCTGCGCGTCGAGGATCCGGTGCTGACAGCGTTCGTGCTCACCGCCGGTGTGCGCGGCGTGCTGGAGCAGTGGATCACGGCACCCGCCGACGTCGAGATGCACTGCGACGAGGACCAGCTGGCGCGTGCGCTGGTCGAGCCGTTCGCGACGGGCAGCTTCGAGCGATCCGGCGGCGACGACGGCAGCGGCTTCGACCTTCCGCAGGCACGCGACGGCAGTTGAGCGCATCGCACGGCGGCGGGCGCGCGTCGAGTCGGCTGGTCAGAACACGACGCCGACCGAGACCATCAGGCCCTGGAACTGTGCGTCGTAGCCGAGTGCCACCAGTCCGTTCTCCTCGTCGCTCTCGTCCATCGACTGCCAGCGACCGAGGTAGGCGACGCCGACCTCGAAGTTGGCGAGGCGCAGGCGGGTGCCGATCTCGAGGCCGAAGAAGGCCGTCGCCGAGTCGTAGTCGTTCGCGTCGCCGTCGAAGTCGATCGCCGTGCCGCCGACGCCGACGCCGATCTCGCCGTACAGCGACCACTGGACGTTGCGGCGGCCGGCGATCGTGAACTCGGGGGCGATCTCGAAGTAGGGGCCGATCGAGCCGTAGGTCGACTCGTCGTTGGTGGCGTTCTCGGTCAGCACGAGTCCGTTCAACATCAGGCCGATGCGCACCGGCATCGCGAAGCGGTGCTCCTCGAACCGGTAGGTGAAGTGCGCGAACAGGGTGCCGTTCGAAGCCTCGCTCTCCGCGAAGCCGGTGCCGGCGAACAGGTCGTCGTCGCTCGTATAGCTCTCGAGCCGGAGGCCGCCGCCGAAGCCGCGCTTGCTGGTGCCCTCGAACTGCAGCCGGAAGAACCCGGCGTCGGTGTCGTCGTCGAGGTTCGAACCATCGGTGTCGTAGTCGAAGTAGCCGCCGGCGAGGCCCAGGGCGACGCGGAAGCGAGGGGACTCGGGCTCCTGGGCCACGACAGGTGCGGCCAGGCCGAGGAGCAGGATGGGGAGCAGGGTGCGCATGCGGGGATCGTAGCGGTGGAACGGAACCGGCCCACATCGTGGGCCGGGCCGCCA
>JAEUHU010000181.1 GCA_016793305.1 Planctomycetota bacterium | reverse complement strand
CAACAGCGAGCTGACGACGAAGACGCTGTTCACCGAGCACCGCCAGATGGTCGGCACGCCGGCCTACATGTCGCCCGAGCAGGCCGAGATGAGCGGTCTCGACATCGACACGCGTTCGGACATCTACAGCCTCGGCGTGCTGCTCTACGAGCTGCTGACCGGCACGACGCCGTTCGACATCGAGGCGCTGCTCGCGAGCGGCTTCGGCGAGATGATGCGCGCGATCCGCGAGGACGAACCCCACAAGCCGAGCACGCGCATCTCGTCGCTGGGCGACACCGGCACGCAGACGGCGCTGCAGCGGCGCGCCGACCAGAAGCAGCTGAGCTCGCTGCTGCGCGGCGACATCGACTGGATCGTCATGAAGTGCCTCGAGAAGGACCGTTCGCGGCGCTACGAGACCGCGAACGGACTCGCGGCCGACATCCTCCGGCACCTGCACGACGAGCCGGTGACGGCGGGCGCGCCGAGTGCGGGCTACCGGCTGCGCAAGTTCGTCCGGCGAAACCGCGCCAAGGTGTTCGCGGTCGGCGCCGTGGTCGCGGCACTGCTGCTCGGCATCGTCGGGTTCGCGTGGCAGGCGAAGGTCGCCGACGAACAGCGCATCGCCGCCGACAACGCGCGCGTGGCCGAGACCGAACAGCGCTTGCTCGCCGATGCCTCGAAGGTCGAGGCCCAGAAGCAGGCTCGGATCGCGAAGCAGAGCGAAGCACGAGCGCAGAAGTCGGCGGCCGACGCGAGGGCGCAAGAAGCCGAGGCCAGGCAGCAGGCCGCCATCGCCGAGGCGATCGCCCGGTTCCAGACCGAGATGCTCGCCGCTGCCGACCCACAGAAGCTGCTCGGCGACAAGGTGACGGTGGTGCAGGTGATGACGGCGGCTGTCGAGCTGCTCGACGCGGGCTCGCTCGAGGACCAGCCGCTGGTGGAGGCGGGGGTTCGCAACACGATCGGCCTGACGCTTCGCGGGCTGGCCCGCTACGACGACGCGGAGCCGAACCTGAGGAAGTCGCTGGCGATCTTCCGCGCGGCCCTCCCCGCCGGGCACCCGAACATCGCCACCGCCTTGCAGAACCTCGCGGTGGTGCGGAAGGACCAGAACGAGCTCGCCGAGGCCGAAGCGCTCCATCGCGAGGCGGTGGCGCTGCGCCGCGCGGCCGTTCCCGCCGGGCTGCCACAGCTTGCGGCCGCCTTGAACCAACTCGCGAACCTGCTGTCGGCTCGGAACGAGCACGCAAAGGCCGAGGCCGTCCAACGCGAAGCGCTCGCCATCGAACAGGCGGCCTTCCCCGCCGGGCACGTCGTCCTCGCCAAGAGCCTGGGCGGTCTCGCCGTGGCCCTGGCGTTCCAGGACAAGCTCGCCGAGGCCGAACCGCTGTTTCGTGAGTCGTTGGCGATCTACCGCGCGGGCCACCCCGCTGGGCACCCGGAGATCGCCAGCGGCCTGCACAATCTCGCGGGGTTCCTGCACGCGCAGCACAGGTTTGCCGAAGCAGAGCCACTTCATCGCGAGGCGCTGGCGATCCGCCGTGCGTGCCTGTCCGCCGGGCACATCGACCGCAGAAGCAGCCTGGTCAGCCTCGCGGCGCTCCTCGAAGACCAAGGCAGGTTCGCCGAGGCAGAGCCGCTGTTCCGCGAAGCGCTGGAGGCCAGCCGCGCATCCCTCCCCGCCGGGCACGCGGACATCGCCGACGGCCTGAACGGCCTCGGGCGAATCCTGCGGGCCCAGAACAAGTCCGTCGACGCCGAGCCACTCCTGCGCGAGGCGCTGGCGATCCACCGCGCGGCCCTCCCCGCCGGCGACGCGAAGCTCACCGGCACCCTGAGCGACCTGGCGTTGTCCCTGCAGGCCCAGAACAAGCTCGCCGAGGCAGAGCCACTCTTCCGCGAAGCGCTGACGCTCCACCGCGCGGCCAACCCCGCCGGCCACCTGAACATCGCCGACGCACTGAACAACCTCGCAGGGCTGCTGCGTGCCATGGGCAAGCTCGACGAGGCCGAGCCGCTTTCCCGCGAAGCGCTGGCGATCTTCCGTGCTGCGTTCCCCGCCGGTCATCCGCACCTCGCCGTCGTGCTGAACAACCACGCGAAGCTGCTCCGAGAGCGTGGGAAGCCGGCCGAGGCAGAACCGCTCTGCCGCGAAGCGCTCGAGATCCGAACCGCGGCGTTCCCCGCTGGACACCCCCAAGTGCTCGACTCCACGCGCGCCCTCGCCGAGCTCTACAGCGAGACGGGCAAGGCCAAGGAGGCCATCGCCTTGTGCCACGCTTGGCTCGAGTCGACCCGCGCCCATGTGCGGAAGGACAGCACCCAACTGGCAGACCAGCTCGCGTCGATCGGCCATCCGCTGCTCACGCTCGAGCAGTGGAGCGAAGCCGAGGCCCTGCTGCGCGAGTGCCTGACGATTCGCGAGCAGGCCCAGCCACAGGCCTGGCGGACGTTCCACACGAAGTCGCTGCTCGGCGCAGCACTGCTCGGGCAGAAGATGTACGCCGAGGCCGAGCCGCTGTTGCTCGCCGGCTACCGCGGCATGAAGGAGCGCGAGTCGACCATCCCGCCGGCGGCCGCGTCGCGCATTCCGGAGGCGATCGAGCGCCTGGTACGGTTGTACGAAGCCCAAGGCAAGGCGAGGGAAGCCGCGGAGTGGCGCAGCGAACTCCCAGCCGAGCCGGCCCCGCGGAATGGGCCCCCGGAGCCGCGCTGAGGCGGCGCGCCAGTACAGGCTCCTTTGCAGCATCGCCATTCCCTTGAGCGGGTCTCGACGAAAGCGGCGGCGCATGGGAGGCTGACCGGCCTCGGCCTTGCGTAGCAGGGCAACGTCTCGCTCGGTCAGTCCATGCTCCGGCGCCCCATGCCAACGCCACGGTTCCTCGTTCCTCTCGCCGGATGCTGCCTGACGCTGACGGCCGCTGCCCAGAACGGCCGCACGATGCGACTGCATGCGCCCGTCGTGCTCGGCCAGACCGCGGCGGTCGCGATCGAGCATTCCCCGTCGCTCGCCGGCCATTCGTTCGCGCTGGCCACCTGCTCACCGTCCTTTCCCGGCAGCCTGCCGTTTTCGTTGCCGGGTGTGGTGCAAGGGGTCCTGCGACTCGATCCCTTGGCCTTCGGCGTGCTCACCGTCGGCGTGCTGGACGCTTCGGGACGCAGCCCGGTGTTCACCTTCCCCATACCGAACGTGCCGCAGCTGGTCGGTGCGACGTTCGACCTGCAAGGAGCCGACCTCGACGCCGGGGGAACGATCACGCTGACGGACGACGAGCTCACGATCGTCGTCGCAGCACCACCTCCTGCCACACTCGACCTGGTGGCCATCGCTCCGGGCACCTTCTCGATGGGCTCGTCGACTTTCGACGCCGTCGAACAGCCAGTGCACACGGTGACGATCTCGCGGCCGTTCTGGATCGGTCGGTACGAGGTCCGGCAGTCGGACTACGCCGCGGTGATGGGCAGCAATCCGGCGCACTTCCAGTTCCAGCCAGGCAGTGGCAACCGACCGGTCGAGCAGGTGTCGTGGCAGGCGGCCGTCGCGTACTGCGATGCTCTGACGGTCCAGGAAGCGGCCGCCGGACGCCTGCCGACGGGCTACGAGTATCGACTGCCGACGGAAGCGGAGTGGGAGTACTGCTGCCGTGCGGGAACGACCGCGGAATGGAGCTTCGGTGCCACGCCGGGCTGTGCGCAGGCCAACCTGTGGCTCGGGTTCTTCTACTGCGTCGGCCAGACGAGCCCGGTCGGTTCGTATCCCGCCAACGCCTTCGGCCTGCGCGACCTGCACGGCAACGTGGCGGAGTGGTGCCTCGATGGCTGGGACGGCAGCGCGAACTATCCGGCCGGCAGCGTCGTGGATCCGTTCGTGGCGAGTGGACCCGGGCGGATCGCGCGCGGTGGTGCCTGGTCGACGTCGACGACGGGCTGCAGGTCCGCGTATCGATGGCTACCGATCGGGGCGTCGATCGCCCAGAACTCGGTCGGGTTCCGGATCGTCTGCGCCCCCGAGCTCTGAACGGCTGCCGCTCGGCTCGCCGCGTTGTCCGCCGCCGGCAGCCTGCGCTGGCCGCAGCTGCTGACGACGCCCGAGCTGCGCCGTGCCCCGCACGCTCCACGCCGCGAGCCGCGCCACCGCCGCACGCGGCCGCCCCCTCACCGCAGCGGCTGCATCCGCCAGTAGGTCAGCGACCGCCACGCCCATTCGAGCGGCCCGAACCGGAACCAGCGCGACCACAGCCCGCTGGCCACGATCTGGATCACCGTCACGACCAGCACCACGACCATCAGTTCGCTGCGCGAGTGCGTGCCGTAGTGGCCGAGGCCGTAACCGAAGAACCACAGCGTGCAGCAGACGGTCTGCAGCACGTAGTTGCTGAACGCGAGGCGGCCGACGTCGCCGAGCGTGCGCGTCAACGCCTCGGCGCGGCGACCACGCACGGCCAGCACGACGAGTGCGGCCCAACCGAGCGCCACCAGCGCTCTGGTCCACGGGTAGGTGAGTTCGCGGGCGAGCCACAGCTCGGGCGATCCGTTCGAGAAGCCCTGCTGCTGCCAGGCGAACGCGAGCGCGCCGGCGACGAGCGCCCCGAATGCCCCGCCACCGAGCGCCGCCAGGTGGAGCCACCGTCGACACGTTCCGTCGAAGAAGCCGAGCCGCATCAGCCCCATGCCGAGCAGCATCATCCCGAACACGTCGAACACGAACACCTGGTAGAGGAAGGTCGACTGGAACGTGTGGTGGTGGTTCCAGCGATGCGCGAACACCGTGGCGAAGCTGCCGCGCATCGCCGCGACCTCGGCCTGCACGGTCGCCGGCGGCGGCGGGATCGACTCGAGCCGCGCGCGCCATCGCCGCCGGGCCGCTTCGAGCTGGGGTGGCACGACCCCGCCGTCCCGTTCGACGACGTCGGCCTCGTGGGCTCCCTCGCGCAAGGCACTCAGACGCGACCAGGTCAGCAGGTGCCCGGGCGCCGACAGCGCCAGCACCAGCACGCCGAGCCAGACCAACGTGCGCGCACGCAGGTTGCGGAACGCCACCGCCAGCAGCCCGAGCAGGCCGTACTGGTAGAGGATGTCGCCGCTCCACTGCAGCAGGAAGCGATGCAGGATGCCGAACGGCACGAGCCACAGGCATCGTCGGAGCAGCAGGTCGGCGGCCAAGGCGGCCCGACCGCTCTGCACCAGCCGATCGGCGAGCAGTACGAGCCCGGCCCCGAACAGCATCGAGAACAGCGCGCGCATCTTGCCGTCGAACAGGGACACCTGGACGAACCACGTCGCGAGGTCGGGTCCGTCGCTGCCGCCGGCGTAGGCGGGGTTCTCGTAGGCCTCGAACGGCCACGCGAACTCCACCACGTTCATCACCAGGATGCCGAGCAC
>JAEUHU010000164.1 GCA_016793305.1 Planctomycetota bacterium | reverse complement strand
GAGCCTGCGATCAGCCGTGCGCCGCGCGCACGTCGGCGAGCGTCAAGCGCGACAGCGCCGCCTCGCCGGCCGCCGTCGCCGGCGCCTTCATCACCAGGAAGCTGTCGCGGGCTTCGCAGCCACTGCAGCGACCGTAGCGCGGGGCTGGCTGCAGCTGCCGATCGCCACACACCTCACAGACACGCAGGAAGACGTAACGACGGCGACGACGCGGCCTCGGCGCGCGCAGGTCGTCGACGGGGATGTCGTGCGTGACCGCCGGCTCGTGCCCGGCGAGCCGCATCAACGACCGCCAGTGCCTCCCGTGAGCCGGGATGTTCGCCCCGAACAGCCGGAACGCGGCGATGTGCGCGGTCTCGTGCACCAGCACCATCGGCAGCCGGTCGGGGGCGCGCGCCAGTAGCACCGGGTTCAGCTCGATGCGCCCCGCCCGCAGGAACGCGCGCCCCGCGGTCGTGGTCAGCCGGTCGTTCCACTGCACCAGCACCGCCGTCTCGCGCACGCGCCAGCCCGCCAACAGGTCGGTGGCGCGCTGTTGCAGTTCGTCGGCGGAGGGCAGGGTCACGTGCGCAGTGAAGCACGGCCCTGGCCGCGTGTCACCGATCGGCCGGGCTCAGCCTTCGACGACCAGCGCCCGCATCGTCGCCGCCAGCAGGTCGATCTCGGGCTCCTCGACGCAGGCCGGCGGCAGCGCATAGAGCACGTTGCCGAGCGGGCGCAACAGCACCCCTCTGGCGATCGCCGCGGCGCGCAGCTTCGGGGTCGCCGCAGCGAGGTAGCCGGGCCGTTCGTCGACCAGGTCGAGCGCCACCATGCCGCCGAGCTGGCGCAGGTCGCGCACCCGCGGGTGCGCCGCCAGATCCTGGACGCGCACGAACAGGCGTTCGCCGATCGACGCGAGCCGGCGCGGCGTGTCGTGCTCGCGGCACAGCTGCAGCGACGCCAGCGCCGCCGCACACGCGATCGGGTTGGCGGTGAAGGTGTGGCCGTGCGGGAAGAACCGCGAGCGCTCGTGGTGCAGGAACGCCGCGAACAGGTCCTCGCTCGCCAACGTCGCCGCGAGCGGCAGCGTGCCGCCGGTCAGCCCCTTCGCGAGGCACAACACGTCGGGCCACACGCCGGCGCGTTCGCACGCGAACATCGCCCCGGTGCGGCCGAAGCCGGTGAACACCTCGTCGGCGACCAGCGGCACGCCGTGCGCCGTGCACGCAGCACGCACGCCAGGCAGGAAGCCAGGCGGCTGCACGCGCATCCCGGCGGCCCCTTGCAGCAGCGGTTCGACGATCACGCCGGCCGCGCGGTCGCCGAGCGCTTCCAGGGCGGCCGCGACCGACGCTCCGTCGGCATCGACCGGCACCCGCTGCACGCGGAAGAACAGCGGCGCCAGCGCCGTGAAGAACGGATCCGGATCGCCGGCCGCCATCGCGCCGAACGTGTCGCCGTGGTAGGCGCCTTCGAGCGCCACGAACACCGCGCGCTCTGGTGCCCCACGTTGTGCCCACGCCTGCAGCACCATCTTCAGCGCGACCTCGACGGCGGTCGAACCGTCGTCGGAGTAGAAGACGCGCGACAACCCGCGCGGCGCGATCGCCAACAGCTGCTCGGCCAGCTGCACCGCGGGCTCGTGCGTGGCGCCGGCGAACAGCACGTGGTCGAGGCGAGCGGCCTGCGCGGCGATCGCCGCGGCGATGCGCGGCTGGCAGTGGCCGTGCAGCGTCGCCCACCACGACGAGATGCCGTCGAGCAGCCGCCGGCCATCGGCGAGCTGAAGCCAGGCGCCGTCGGCGGAGGCCACCGCCAGCGGCTCGGGCTCGATGCCGTGCTGGGTGTAGGGATGCCACAAGACGCGCCGATCGCGCGCCGCGAGGTCGCCGTTCATCGCCACACCTCGCCGAGCTCGTGCGCCTGCACGAACGCGTCGATCGCCGCGGCGGTCAGCGGCGCGAACGGCGGCACCTCGAACACCGGGGCGGGCACCAGCCGACGCAGCGTCGCGGCGTTGTCGAGGAACGACTCGCCGACCAGCAGCAGCGCGCGCGGCGTGAGACCGCGGCGGCGCAGCGCTTCGACGGTCAGCAGCGTGTGGTTCAACGTGCCGAGCCCGGCGCGCGCGACCAGCACCACGTCGGCGCCGCTGCGTTCGAGCCAGTCGGCCTGGGTCACGAGGCGCGGCGTCAGCGTCAGCGGCACCAGCAGGCCGCCGGCGAGTTCGACCAGCAGTGCCTGGTCCGTTCGCCGATGGGCTGCGAAGGTGGTGAGCAGGTCGTCGACCTCGATCGTCACGCCGGCGGCAGCCGCCGCCGCGTGCGGCGAAGCCGGCAACGGCAGCTTCACGGCGTTCGCCAGCAGGACCCCGGCGGGCGCGTTCGCGAGCGCGCCGACGGTCGCCGTGTCGTCGTCGTCGCCGGTCTGCACGGGCTTCCAGTAGGCGACGTCGCGCCCGGCCCGCAGGGCCGCGCGCAGCAGCAGCGCACTCGCGACGGTCTTGCCGACGCCGGTGTCGGTGCCGACCACCACCAGGGCCTTGCCGGCACGCGTCGCCGGAGCGCGGCCTGCTGGGACCAGCACCGCGCCCGATGGGGCATGCGGGCGCAGCAGCTCGACCAGCCGGTCGACCTGCGCGTCGCTGTGCGTGGCATGGCAGACGATGCGCAGCATCGCCCGACCCTTTGCCACCGTCGGCGGCCGCACCGCCGGCACGTAGAAGCCCTGGTCGCGCAACGCCGCCGCGAGCGCCACGGCAGCCCCGCTGTCGCCGACCGGGAACGGCACGATGGCGCCTGCCGGTACCGGCAGCTCGAGCCGTTCGGCGAGTCGCCGCGCCAGTCCGAGCAAGCGCGTGCGTTCGTTGCGCGCGCCGCGGCAGCGCTCGACGGCCGCGAGCAGCCCGGCCGCGACGGCCGGCGGGGGCGCGGTCGTGAACAGGAACGAGCGCGCGTGGTTGACGAGGTGCGCGCGCAGCGCGTGGCTACCGACGACGAAGGCGCCGCCGACGCCGAGCGCCTTGCCGCCGGTGACGATGCGCGCGACGACGCGGCCGACGCCACGCGCTTCGTCGGCCCAGGCCCCGGCCCCGTCGGGGCCGAGCAGCCCGATCGAGTGGGCCTCGTCGACGACGAGCCAGGCGCCGTACTGCGCGCACAGCGCGTCGATCGCAGCGAGCGGCACGCGATCGCCACCCATGCTGAACAGGCCCTCGGTCAACACCAGCACGCGCCGGGCACCCTGCGCGCGGGCCAGCTGGTGCTCGAGGTCGACGAGGTCGCCGTGCGCGTGCACGAACACGCGAGCACGAGACAAGCGAGCGCCGTCGATCGACGACGCGTGGATGTCGCGGTCGCTGACGATCGCGTCGCCGGGCCCGACCAGGGCACCGATCAGGCCGACGTTCGCCTGATAGCCCGACGGGAACAGCAGCGCCGCTTCGGCCTGCAGCCACGCCGCGACCGCGCGCTCGGCGTGCGAGTGCAACGGCGAACCCCCGGCGAGCAAGCGTGCCGAACGGCCGCCGGCCCCGAACTCGCGCACCCCCCTGGCCATCGCCGCGACGATCGCTGGATCGCGCGCGAGGCCGAGATAGTCGTTGCTGCCGAAGTCGACGCCCGGCGCCACGTCGAACATCGAGTCGTCGCGCCACAGGCCGGCGGCGCGTCGTTCGTGCTGTTCGGCGAGCAGTTCCTGGTCGAGCGAACTCACCGCGCGACCGGAGCGAGCCCCAGCTTGTCGAGCAGCGCTGCGTCGCTCGCCGGGCTCGGGTTCGGCGTGGTCAGCAGTTCGTCGCCGACGAAGATCGAGTTGGCGCCAGCCAGGAAGCACATCGCCTGGGTGGCTTCGTCGAGGCTGGTGCGGCCCGCGGACAGGCGCACGACGCTGGTCGGCATCAGCAGGCGTGCCGCGGCGACGGTGCGCACGAGTTCGCTCCAGTCGATCGAGGCCTGCTGCTGCATCGGCGTGCCCTCGACGGGCACCAGCGTGTTGATCGGCACCGACTCCGGCCACGGCCGCAGGTTCGCCAGCTCGCACAGGAGCTCGGCGCGCTGGGCGCGGCTCTCGCCGAGCCCGAGGATGCCACCGCAGCAGACGTTCATGCCGGCCCGGCGGACGTTCGCCAGCGTGCGCAGGCGGTCGTCGTAGTCGCGCGTGCTGACAACGTTGCCGTAGTGGCTGCGGCCGGTGTCGAGGTTGTGGTTGTAGTAGTCGAGGCCCGCGTCGCGCAGGCGTTCGGCCTGCTGCGCGTCGAGCATGCCGAGCGTGGCGCAGGTCTGCAGGCCGAGCGCCTTGACGCCGCGCACCATGTCGACGACGCGGTCGAAGTCCGGGCCCTTCTTCACCTCGCGCCACGCCGCCCCCATGCAGAAGCGGTCGGCGCCGTTCGCCTTCGCAGCCATCGCCTTGTCGAGCACGGTGCCGGTGTCGAGCAACGGTTCGCGCTGCACCGGGCTGTCGTGGTGGGCGCTCTGCGAGCAGTAGCCGCAGTCCTCGGGGCAGCCACCGGTCTTGATCGACAGCAGCTGCGAACACTGCACGCGGCCGGCGTCGTGGTGGCGGCGGTGCACCGTCGCGGCGCGATGGACCAGCTCGAGCAGCGGCTGGTCCAGCAGGGCCACGACCTCGGCGAGCGTGACGGGGGTCGGGGAAGCGATCGGCGCGGTCTCGGTCATGTTCGAGGGCCGAGCACGATAGCGAGGCTTCGGCGCACGACCACGACGCGGCGCGAGCTGGCCCTCGGGCAAGAATACCGAGCGGGTCCCGCCGACCGAGCCTACGCCTGCTTGCGCGCTTCGAGTTCGCGCAGCGCGAACGGATAGGTCACGAGCCCGAAGCCGCAGATCGCCACGAGGATGCCACCGACCCGGAGCTCGTTCTCGTGGATCATCTCGCCGGCGATCCACACGCCGATGCCGACGAACAACGCCAGCCAGCCGACCGCGAGCACCATCGACAGGAACTTCGCACCCGCCTGCGACGCACGCATCGGCCGCTTGCCGGTCAGCTGCCAGCTCAGGTTCTCGAGCGAGGCGCGATCGAGAGCCTGGTTCTTCAGCGCCTCCTCGAGCAGCCGCAGGTTGTCGCGGCGCGCCGCGGCCCGCTGTTCGAGTACGAGCTTGGTCAACACGAAGCCGAAGACCACGGCGAGGATCGAAGCGAATTCCATGGGCGGTTCTGGACCAGCGGTCGGAAGAGGAGCGGCTACGCGACCCGGGCGAGTCTATTGCGAAGCCGCCAGCTTCGGCAGCCCGAGGCCGGCCAGCAGCTCGTCCGGGTCACCGCCCCAGACCAGTTCGGCGTCCGCCAGATGGCATCGGTCGTTGCGCCGCCAGACGAACGGCCAGCCCAGCGCCCGCGCGGCCTCGAGGTCGGGTTCGCGGTCGCCCACCATCACCACCCGGGCCGCGTCCCCGGCCGCCCGCCGTGCCTGAACCAGCATGTCGGTCTTGGTCGAGACCCCGTCGCTGTCGAGGCAGAACTGCCAGTCGGTCAAGGCGCGCAGCCCCTGCCCGTCC
>JAEUHU010000148.1 GCA_016793305.1 Planctomycetota bacterium | reverse complement strand
AGGTCGAGCACGAACTTCTCGAACTCCGCCTGCTGCATGATGCGCGGCGGCTTCTGCCAGTCCTCGATCGTGCACATCGTGCAGCGGGCCGTGCACATGCCCTTGCCGCCGACGCTCTCGATCTGCACGTGGCGGGGCATCAGGTACTCGCGGCCGTCGTGGACGACGGTGCGATGCTTCGCGCTGGTCGCAACTGGGGACGCGTTCGCAGGGGTCAGCGTGGTCATGGCAGAGTGGGCTCGGCGATCAGGTCGATGGCGAGGTGGAGGAGGGCGTTGCGGGTGGCGAGGGCGCGCTCGTGGCCGGGCTGGCAGAGCAGCCCGAGCTGCAGCTGGGCCAGCCAGTGCAGTGCAGTCACGGCGTCGATCCGGTCGGCAGGCGCATGGTCCGGCGCCGCCGCGGCATCGACCCGATCGGCGAGGTGGTCGAAGGCGCGGGTGAAGCTGCCGGCGAACTTCTCGGTGAAGGCCCCGACGAGGTCCGCGGTCAGGTCGTCGCGCACGCCCGGCGCCACGTCGAGCTCGCGCAGCACCCGCGCGTGCGCGGCGAGGAACTCCAGCACGTGCAGGTCGGGCGATTCCCGGCGCGGCCGGTGCGGGTTCATCTGCCGCCAGGTGCGTTGCACCGACTCCGCTTCGCTGCCCTCGCTGCGCACGCGGCGCAGCCGCAGCAGCGGTCGGTCGACGAACGCGAACGTGCCCTGGGCCGCGAGTTCGAGCAGGAACACCAGGTCGCAGCCCGCGAGTTCCTGGTAGAGGTTCGTGCGGTCCATCGCCGCACGGCGGATCACGCCGAGCGTCGCCGGCCCGAGCAGCCGCCGCCAGCAGGCCTGCAGGCGCTGCGGCAGGTCGAGGCCGCGCGTGTCGAGATCCTCGGCGACCGGACCGAGGTCGCGGTCGTCCCCGTCGATCTCCCGAGCCGCGGTGTGCACCAGCACCAGCTCCGTGTCCCGCGTCAGCAGCTCGACGCCGGTGGCGACGAACTCCGGGTGCCACAGGTCGTGGCCGCGGCCCCAGACGAAGAACTCGCCGTGGGCCAGCTCGAACAGCAGGTTGAAGTTGCGGCGCGAACCGAGGTTTCGCCCGTGCTCGACGACTCGCACGCGGGCGTCGCGCGCCGCGTACTCGCGGGCGATCGCCAGCGTGCCGTCGGTCGACGCGTTGTCGGCGACCAGCACCTCGAGGTTCTCGTACGTCTGGGCCAGCGCGTGCTCCAGCGTCGCGCGGAGCAGCGACTCCTTCTGGAAGGTCGCGATCCCGATCGTGACCAGCGGTTCGCTCATCGCACGCACCGCAGGTAGCCGTTCGGCGAGTTGCTGAGCAGCAGCTTCGCGTCGATGCGCTCGTCGACGACGAAGTCCGGGCACTCGGCCAGGAACTTCGCGACCGCCGACTTCGGGCTGTTGCCCGGGCCCCACGGGCGGTTCGGGAACGCGTCCGCACCGAGGTCCTC
This sequence comes from Planctomycetota bacterium, assembly GCA_016793305.1. Next base: position 9,449 of record JAEUHU010000148.1, on the reverse strand, counting down.
GACGATCGTGTCGCAGACGACCAGGTAGCTGCCGGAGGTCACCAGGGGTGCATAGGCGCGCAGTTCGTCGAGCACGTGGGCCTCGGTGTGGTCGCTGTCGAGCACGACCATGACCCGTTCGCTGCCGGCGACGGCGGTGCGCACCGCGGCCAGCGTCGTGTCGGCCGTCGACGAACCCTGCAGCAGGTCGATGTGCTTCCGCATCGGGTGCGCGTCGAGTTCGCGGCGGTTGTGCGCGCGGATGTCGAGGTCGATGCCGAGCACACGACCACCGCGGTCGAGCAGGTGCAGCAGCGAGGCGAAGAACACCAGCGAGCCACCGTGGGCGACGCCGGTCTCGACGATGCGGTCGGGGCGGATCGCGAACACCAGCTCCTGCAGCGCCATCAGGTCCTGCGGCAGCTGCAGCACCGGCCGGCCGAACCACGTGAAGTTGTAGTCGTAGCCGAGCTCGTGGGTGCGACGCAGCCAGGCGGCCGACGTCTTGCGGACCTCGGCGTCGGACCGCTGGTGGTCGAGGTTGCGTTCGACCTGCTCGTGGAAGGCCCGGATCGGATCGGCGAGGTTCATGGGGTGGTGCCTTGTCGGACGAAGTGCTGCCACGGTTGGGTGCCCGAGGCGATGGCCCAGCGCCCGTCGCGGCCGCAGTTGGCGACCAGGTCGAGGGCGGTGCAGTGCGGATCGAACGGACCGTGCTGCTGGGGGTACGGAGTCCGCTCGTAGTCCATGTAGCGCACGTCGATGCCGGCGGCGGCGAAGCGTTCGTGCTCCAGGTAGTCGCGCGCCCCGTGGCCGGTCACGTAGCAGCCGGCGTGGAAGTGCTCGCAGATCGCCACCACGCGCGCGGTCGAGCGCCCCGGCAGCGCCAACGCGGAGCTGCGCACGAACTCGGTGCGCAGGCCGAAGTAGTCGGCCAGGGCCTCGACGCCGGCGATGCACAGGTCGGCCAGCGTCTCGTGGCCGGCGCGGTAGACCTGTTCGACCAGCCCGACCGCGTCGTCGCGGCAGGGGGCCTTGGCGAACGCCTGGCTCAGGGTGCGCAGGTGCTGGGAACGCCAGTCGCGCCCGCGGTGCAGCCGGACCGCGGCGATCGGTCGCAGCCCGTCGTGCTCGATCGGCACGGTGAGCCACTGCTTGCCCTGCGCGGTCTTCAGCTGCACCCGGTTCATGAAGCCGCCGGGGCTCCACTGCACGTCGTCGTAGTGCACGAACACGTCGGCGAGGCGCACCTGCTCGAGGTGGCCGACCCACGGGAACAGCATCGGCTGCAGCACGACCACCGTGGCCGTGCCGGTCGTGGCGGCGGCGACGGTCATCGGCGCAACGTCGCCCGCACGACGGCGGCGACCCGTTCGAGATCCTCAGGTGCGAGCGACAACGCCGACGGCAGGTTCAGGCCGCGTGGCCCGAGGTGCGCTGCGTGCGGATTCCAGCCGTCTGCTCGACGAGACCCTGGCCGACCCGCGAACGCCGGCGTCGAGCCGAGCGGCGGGAAGAACGGTCGGCTGTCGATGCCGGCCGCGGCAAGCGCCTCCTGCAGGCGCGTGCGTTCGCTCGCCGGGCGGTCGTGCAGCACGATGGTGGTCATCCACGGGCAGGCGTCGACGCCCGGCCCGGGGTCGTTCCAGGCGAGCCCCGGCACGTCGGCGAGCAGGCGCCGATAGCCGTCGAACAGCGCGCGCTTCGTGCCGACCAGTTCGTCGAGGCGGCCGAGCTGGGCCAGCCCGAGCGCTGCCTGCAAGTCGGTCATCTTGTACTTGAACGCGACCTCGTCGCACGCGAACGAACGGTCGCCCGGCGTGCGGCCGTGGTCCTGGAGCACACGGACCCGCGCGGCCAGCGCATCGTCGTCGGTCAGCAGCATGCCGCCTTCACCGGTGGTCAGCGTCTTGCTGCCGTGGAAGCTGAACACGCCGACGTCCCCGAACGTGCCGGCGCGCTGCGCGCCGCAGGTCGTGCCGATCGCTTCGGCGGCGTCCTCGAGCAAGTGCACGTTCCGCTCGCGGCACAGCTGGCGCAGGCGCGCGTAGTCCGGCAGGTTGCCGTAGAGATCGACGGCGACCACGACGCGGGTGCGGGGACCGATGCGGCGCGCCAGCGCGTCGACGTCGAGGCACCAGGTGCGGGGATCGACGTCGACGAACCCGACCTCGGCGCCGAGCTGCACCGCGGGGGCCGCCGAGGCGATCCAGGTCAGCTCCGGCACCAGCACTTCGTCGCCGGGCCCGAGCCCCCAAGCTGCGCAGGCGAGGTGGATCGCCGAGGTGCACGACGGCAACGCGATCGCCTGGCGCACGCCGTGCAGTTCGGCGAACGCGCGTTCGAAGCGCTGCACGTAGCTGCCGGCCCGGCCATACCAGGCGTGTTGGACCGCGTCGGCGACGGCGGCGTGTTCGACCGCGGTGATCGACGGACCGGCGACCGGCATGCGCCGAGTTGCCGGAGCCTCGGGCACGACCACCAGCGGTGGTGCGCCACCGCCCAGCACCCTGCCGTCGACCGTCGCCTCTGCCATGCCGATGGCATCGGCCGATCGGCACCGCACCCTTGAGCGCCTGCGATCAGTGCGAACGCAGGCTCCAGTCGTAGGGAATGTGACTCTGCAACGGGGGCAGTCGTTCGCTCTGGAACGTGCCGTGCGCGTGCGTGCAGCAGTTGGCGACCAGCGCGGTGCCGGGGCCGACCGCCTTGAACCCGTTCCAGACGCGCGGCGGGATCTGCACCAGCTGGTGGTGCTCCTGGCCGAGGAACAGCTCCATCAGTTCGCCGCGGGTCGGCGATCCGTCGCGTTCGTCGTACAGCACCAGCTTGATCGTGCCGGCGACACACGCGTAGTTCAGCCACGCCGGATCGTGGCGGTGCCAGCCCTTCACGGCGCCCGGGTGGATCGAGCTGAAGTAGATCTCGCCGAAGCCGCGGAAGTGCGGGTCGTCGGCGCGCAGCATGTGGCTGATGGTGCCGCGTTCGTCGACGAGGCGACGCAACGGCACGACGACGACGCCGTCGATCACAGGTAGCGGACCTCCGGCACGGGCACGAGGAAGCGGCCACCGCGGCGGCGGTACTCCGCCTGCTGCGCCAGGATCTCCTCGGCGAAGTTCCAGGTCAGCAGCAGCAGCACGTCGGGCTGGCGCCGCAGGATCTCCTCCGGTGCGACGATCGGCACGTGGTTGCCAGGCGTGAGCCGGCCCTGCTTGTGCGGGCTGCGATCGGCGACGAACGCGAGCTGCTCGCCGGGGATGCCGCAGGCCATCATCAGCGTGCTCCCTTTCGCGGAAGCTCCATACGCGGCGACGGTCTTGCCGGCCGCGCGCAGGGTCCGGAGTTCGTGCTGCAGGGCGGCCGTCGTGCGAACGATCGCTTCGCCGAGGCTTCGGTAGGCCGCCGGCGAGCCGAGCCCGGCGGACGCCTCGCGGTGCAGCATCGCCAGCACCGTCGCCGACGGGCGCAGGGGCCGGCGCGGCGACGCGAACACGCGCAAGGAGCCGCCGTGCCGGTCCAGGCGTTCGACGTCGGTGACGTGCAGTCCGTGGGCCGCGAACAGGCGCTGCACGGCCGCCAGCGAGAAGTAGCAGAGGTGCTCGTGGTAGATCGTGTCGAACGCAGAGCTCGCCAGCAGGTCGCCGACGTACGGGAACTCGCAGACCGCGGTGCCGGTGTCGGCCAGCAGCGTGCGCATGCCGGCGACGAAGCCTTGCAGGTCGGCGACGTGGGCCAGCACGTTGTTGGCGAGCAACAGGTCGAACGGACCGTGCCGACGCCGCAGCTCGGCGGCGCGCTCGCGCCCGAAGAACGCCACTTCGGTCGGCACGCCGCGCTCGATCGCCACTGCGGCGACGTTCGCCGCCGGCTCGATGCCGAGCACCCCGACACCGCGGGCCTGGAACGGGCGCAGCAAGTAGCCGTCGTTGCTGGCGACCTCGACCACGCGATGCCGAGCCGTCAGCTGCAGGCGCGCGCAGAGCTGCCCGGCCAGTGCGTCGGCGTAGGCGAGCGTGGTCGCCGCGTACGACGAGAAGTAGCGGTAGTCGGCGAACAACAGCTCGGGGTCGACGGTCTCGCGCAGCTGCAGCAGCGTGCACGCCGGGCAGAGCGCCAGCGTCATCGGCACGCGCAGCTCCGCTGGGCCTGCTTCGTCCACACGGCGCAGCGCGTTCGCCAGCGGCAGGTCGCCGAAGGCGTGCAGGTCGACCAGCCCCGGCGCAGCACAGGCCCGGCAAGCCGTCGTCGTGGTGTGGACGCGGTTGCCACGCGGCACCAGCAGGGTGGCACTCATGGAACTCCTCCGGTCGGTTCGAGCGCACCTTTCTCGCTCGGGGAGCGAGGCTGCGCTCCAGCTCGATCGCGCACGAACGCGGCGATCTGCGCCTGGGTCAGCGCGGTCATGCGTTCGCAGTCGTGCCCACAGGCATGGGCGGCGCGGTACCAGTCGACGGTGCGGCCGATCGTGGTCGGGAACGCCCAGGTCGGCCGCCAGCCCAGTTCGCGTCGCGCCTTGTGGATCGCGAGCCGGAGCACGGACGCCTCCGGCTTCTGGTCGATCGGGTCGACGTGCCGCCAGCTGCCGGCACCCCAGGCCGCGACCAAGGCGTCGCACAGCTCGGCGACGCTGCGCTCGCCGCTGGCACCGGGCCCGAAGTTCCAGCCCGACTCGCTGGCGCCGGGCACCGTGTAGAGCCGCTGCGCCAGGTCGAGGTAGCCACCGAGCGGATCGAGCACGTGCTGCCACGGCCGCACCGACTGGGGCTGCCGCACGCGGATCGTCTCGCCGGCGGCGAGGGCACGCACCGCGTCGACGGCGATGCGATCGGCCGCAGCGTCGCCACCGCCGAGCACGTTGCCGGCGCGGGCCGTGGCGAGGCGGACCGCGGCCACGCGGCCCTCGGGAGCGAAGAACGAACGTCGCCAGGCCGCGGCGAGCAGTTCGACCATGCCCTTGCTGGCGCTGTACGGGTCGCTGCCGCCGAACGCCGACGTCTCGGCGAACGCGCGCCCGCTGCCGTCGTTCTGGTAGCACTTGTCCGAGGTCACGCAGACCACCGCACACGGGCGCTCGACGGTGTAGGCGGCCGTGCCCAGCGCCGCGAACAGGTGGGCGGTGCCCATCACGTTGCTGGCCAGGGTCGCGAGGGGGCGCTCGTACGACGCGCGCACCAGCGCCTGCGCAGCGAGGTGCAGCACGACGTCGGGGCGCACGTCGGCCGTGAGCTCGGCCGTGGCGGCGGCGTCGACCAGGTCGAGGTCGTGGTGGTGGATGCGCCGCCGCAGCTGCAGCACGTCGGCCAGCGACGGTGCGCCCGGCTCGGCCGATGCTGGCAGCGACGCCCCGTGCACCTCGGCACCGAGCTGCAACAACCACTCGCACAGCCAGCTGCCCTTGAAACCGGTGTGGCCGGTGACCAGCACCTTGCGGCCGCGCCAGAAGTCCTGGCGGTCTCGTTCGCGAAGCCTCATCGCATCACCAGCCCGCCGACCCGGGTGGGGGCTGGTGCTGGCGGCGTCGGCCGGAGCACTTCGGGTCGCCAAGGGGCAGCACCACTGGCCCAGATCTCGTTGAGTCGCGCGTGCTCGCGCGGCGTGTCCATCGGCATCCAGAAGCCGTCGTGGTGGTACGCCATCATCTGCCCTTCGGCGGCGAGGCGCTGCAGCGGCTCGCGTTCGAGCACGCACTCGGCGTCGTCGCTCAGGTAGTCGAAGACCCGCGGCTCGAACACGAAGTAGCCGCCGTTGATCCGGCCCGTGCTGACCTGCGGCTTCTCGCGGAACGAAGCGACCGTGCTGCCGTCGAGTTCGAGTTCGCCGAAGCGCGACGGGGGGCGCACCGCGGTGACCGTCGCCAGCTTGCCGTGCGAACGGTGGAACGCGACCAGTGCGTCGAGGTCGACGTCGGCGAGGCCGTCGCCGTAGGTGACCAGGAACGGATCGCGCCCGACGTAGCGCCGCACGCGGGCGAGCCGGGCGCCGGTCATCGCGTCGGCGCCGGTCTCGGCCAGCGTCACGCGCCACGGTGGCAACGAGCGAGGCTCGAGCACGCGCTGGGCCCCGCCGCGCCGGAAGTCGAGTTCGACGTCGGCGCTCTCGCTGGCGAGGTGCGTGAAGTAGTGGCGGATGCGCCAGCCGAGGTGGCCGAGGCACAGCACGAAGTCCTCGTGCCCGAACGCGCCGTAGATCGCCATGATGTGGCGCAGGATCGGATCGCGTCCGATCGGGATCATCGGCTTCGGCAGCTCTTCGGTCACATCGCGGATGCGCGTGCCCTTGCCGCCGCAGAGGAGGACGACTTTCATGCGTCGATGGGTGGGGGACCACCTCCTCTTCGGGCCGAACCGCCCCGCGGCTTGAACGGCAACCGCCCACCGCATCGGGGCCACGGGTTCAGCGCTCGCGAACCGTCGAGGTCGCGAGCCACCGCGGGGCTACGCGATCGTGGGGCCGCTCACGAGCCGGTCGGCAGCAGACCCTTCAGCTGCTCGAGGGTCGAGCCGAGCACGGCCTTGACCTGTTCGTTCTGCAGCAGGGCGGTGATCTGGTCGGCGGTGCCAGCCCCGAGGCCGAACTTCGCCAGGACTCCGTCGAGCATCGAGCGCGCTCCGGCCGCGTCGGTCGTGCCGGCGGTCTGTTCGACCTTGGCCGTGGTCTCCGCAGCGCCGAGGGCCGTCTTCAGCTGGGTCACGGCCGCCTCCAGCGGGCTCTTCGCGGCCTCGGCCGAAGGCTTGTCGGTGATGCCTCCGAGCATGGCGCCGATGTCGACCGAGGGCATCGAGGCCGCCGACGTGTCGATCGAGGGAAGGGAAGCCGCCGACGTGTCGACGGTGGGCTGGTTGCCACCGAGGGCCCCGCAGCTGACGGGGACGACGGCGAGGAGGCACGAGAGGACGGGGAGCGAGAGCTTCATGGAGGGAGCAGCGTGGCGATCGGCCCGAGCGACCGCAAGTTCGCCTTGGCGCGATGCCAAGGCCGGGTCCTCGACCTCATCAGCTGCAGGGACGAAAATCCGAACGGAGGCTGTATTCATCATGATGCGCTGATATAGTGCCGCCGTCGATGCCGTCGACCCTCGCCAACCTGCACGCCTCCCTGAAGCTGCTGTCGGACCCCGTCCGGCTGCGACTGTGCGGGCTGCTGGCGCGGAACGAGCTGGCCGTCCAGGAGCTCTGCACCATCACCGGCTTGCAGCAGAGCCGGATCAGCAACCACCTGTCGCTGCTGAAGCGCGCGGGCTTGGTGCGCGACCGGCGCGAAGGCACCTGGAGCTTCCACTCGCTGATCGAGCCCTCGCCGACCGGGGCGCTGTCGCCGTCGTTGTTCGCGGCGACGATCGAGCCGTACCTCGCCACCAGCGAGGGGGTCCGCGACCAGCAGGCGCTCGAAGCCGTGCTCGACCAACGCCGGCAGAAGAGCCGCGAGATGCACGATCGCCTGGCCGAGCGCTGGAGCGCCGTCGGCCAGGAGTTCGTGCTGGGTACCGTGCGCGACGAAGTGCTCGCGCAGGCCTGGCCGTGCGGACCGTTGGTCGCCGACCTCGGCTGTGGCACCGGCTTCCTGGCGACCTGGCTCGCCGAGCGCGGCGCGCAGGTGATCGCCGTCGACCACAGCGAACGCATGCTCGGCGAAGCACGGCAGCGGACGCGCGACGGCGCGGTGACGTTCCGCCGCGGCGAGCTCGACGCCCTGCCGCTCGCCGCCGCCGAGGTCGACGCCGCGTTCGGCAACCTGGTGTGGCACCACGTCGCCGACCTCGACGCCACGGCCCGCGAGGTGTTCCGCGTGCTGCGGCCCGGCGGCGTGATCGTTCTGTCCGATCTGCTGCCGCACGAATCCGACTGGATGCGCGAGGCGATGGGCGATCTGCGCCTGGGCCTCAAGCCCGAACAAGTGGTCGGGGCGCTGGCGCGCGCTGGCTTCGTGGGCTTGCGCACACAGCCGCTCGTCGACCGCTACCGCGTCGAAGACCCGAGCGGCGGCACCGCCGACTTCGCCATGTTCGCCGTGCGTGGGCACAAGCCCGGCGCGGCCCGACCTTCCTGATCTTCCGTTTCCGTTCCCACCAAACCGATCGAACGATGACCGCTACCAACACTCCGAAAACGAAGAACGACAAGCCCGCCAGCAAGCCGAAGAGCAAGGTGCTCGCCGCGACCGACTTCAAGGTCCGGGATCTGAGCCAGGCCGAGTTCGGCCGCAAGGAGATCCAGCTCGCCGAGGTCGAGATGCCCGGCCTGATGGCGATCCGCGACGAGTATCGCAAGAAGCAGCCGCTGAAGGGCGCGCGCATCACCGGCTCGCTGCACATGACCATCCAGACGGCGGTGCTGATCGAGACGCTCGTCGAGCTCGGCGCCGAAGTCCGCTGGGCCTCGTGCAACATCTTCAGCACCCAGGATCACGCCGCCGCCGCGATCGCGGTCGGCCCGAAGGGCACCGTCGAGAAGCCGATGGGCGTGCCGGTGTTCGCGTGGAAGGGCGAGACGCTCGAGGAATACTGGTGGTGCACTGAGCAGGCGCTGACCTGGCCGGGCGCAGACGGCCCGAACATGATCCTCGACGACGGCGGCGACGCCACGATGATGGTCATGAAGGGTGCGGAGTGGGAGAAGGCCGGCAAGGTGCCGGGCCTCAAGAAGGACGACGGCGAAGACTGGGTCGAGCTCGTCAAGTGCATGAAGAACTCGATCAACTCGGGCAAGTGGACCAAGATGCTGCCCGGCATCCGCGGCGTCTCCGAGGAGACGACCACCGGCGTGCACCGTCTCTACCAGTTGCAGAAGGAAGGCAAGCTGCCGTTCCCGGCGATGAACGTGAACGACAGCGTGACGAAGTCGAAGTTCGACAATGTCTACGGCTGCCGTCACTCGCTGACCGACGGCCTGATGCGTGCCACCGACGTCATGCTGTCGGGCAAGGTCGCGGTCGTCTGCGGCTACGGCGACGTCGGCAAGGGCTGCGCCCAGTCGCTGAAGGGCCAGGGCGCTCGCGTGATCGTCACCGAGATCGACCCGATCTGCGCCCTGCAGGCGGCGATGGAGGGCTACCAGGTCCTCACACTCGAGGACTGCATCGACTACGCCGACATCATCATCACGGCGACGGGCAACTACCAGGTCGTCACCGTCGATCACATGAAGCGGATGAAGAACAACGCGATCGTCGCGAACATCGGCCACTTCGACAACGAGATCGACATGGCCGGCCTCGCCAAGGTCGCGGGCATCGAGAAGCAGAACATCAAGCCGCAGACCGACCGCTGGGTGTTCCCGGACGGCCACGGCGTCATCGTGCTGGCCGAAGGCCGCCTGATGAACCTCGGTTGCGCCACCGGCCACCCGAGCTTCGTGATGTCGAACAGCTTCAGCAACCAGACGATCGCGCAGATCGAGCTGTTCAACAACTACAAGAGCTACGACAAGGGCGTCTACACGCTGCCGAAGCACCTCGACGAGAAGGTGGCG
>JAEUHU010000136.1 GCA_016793305.1 Planctomycetota bacterium | reverse complement strand
CGCGCGTCGACACGTACGGCACCACGTCGAGGCCGAGCCCGCCGTCGATCGGCCCGAAGCCCTCGATCGTGCCGCACTCGCTGGCGCGGTAGAACGACACCGCCTGGCTCGGGTTCGCCCACTGGTACTCTTCGTTGGCGGAGCGCACGTAGCGCTTCACGTTGAAGCCCCAGCTGCGTGCGCCGTCGGCGCGCGGCAGGCTGCGGAAGGGGATCGCCAGTTCCGCGAACCAGCCGGCGTCGGTGACCTTGGCCCGCCCGTCCCAGATCGCGTCCCACGGCTTGTCGAAGCGCCCACCGTTCTGCGAGATCAGGATGTCGCCGAGCGACCCGCCCGCCCCGATCTGGAAGAAGTAGACGGTGCGCCGGTTCTCGAACGGATCGAACAGCAACTCGACGCGATCGTCCGGGTCGAGCCGCGCGTCGCGCGCCCGCTGCGTGCTGCGGATGTCCTGCGCGTGGTCGTCGTAGCACCACAGCCCGACGTAGAGGTTCTGGCGGTCGTGCAGCAGCTTGACCACCGTGCGCTGCGGCGGCGTGCGACCGAGCCACGGTTCCACCATGGTGAGTTCGCCGATCGCCGGGGCATCGGCCCAGCAAGGATCGCTCATGTCGCCGTCGAGCCGCGGCGGTGCCATGCCGTCGAGCCGGCCGATCGAGGCGACCGGCCGCTGCCGTTCGTCCGGCTGCCGCCCCTGCTGCCCGGGGGCGACCGAGCCGAGCCACAGCGCCACGAACCAGCCGAGTCGCGCGAGCCACAACGCCTTGCGGCGTTCGATCGGCACGGCGCTGGTGGCTCGGTTCGGCACGGGGCGGCACCCTTTAGCGCGGCAAGCTCGGGGAGACAGCAGCAATCCACGGGCGTTCGCCGTTCGCCCCACCTCGGGTGCCGCGAGCCGCGCTAGCATGCGGAACTGCCAAGGAGGAACCCATGAAGGTCCAGGACGTGATGACGCGAACGGTCGGCACCTGCGAGCCCCAGGAGACGCTGCACGACGCCGCCCGACGGATGTGGGAACAGGATCTCGGCTGCCTCGTCGTGGTCGGCACGGATGCCCGACCGATGGCGATGCTGACCGACCGCGACGTGTGCATGGCCGCGTTCACGACCGGCAAGCCGCTGCACGAACTGCGCGTCGCCGGCGCCATGTCGAAGCAGCTGGTGAGCTGCCGCAGCCAGGAGGAACTGCCCGCCGCGGCCGCGCGCATGGGCAAGCACGCGGTGCGACGCCTGCCCGTGCTCGATGCGACGGGCGCCTTGGTCGGGGTGCTCGGCCTGCACGACCTGGCCGAAGCCGAGACCCGCACGCCAGCGACGAAGGGTGCCCCGGCGGCCGCCGCGGCCCCGGCGATCCTGCGCACGCTGCAACAGATCACGGCTCGTGCCAGCACGACGGCACCGGTCGCTGCGACTCCGGTTCCCGCCGAGCAGTCGGCCACGGCCACTGCGAGCAGGCCCCCGTCGGCCTGACGAAGCCCGTGCATCCTTCTGCGCGGAGGCGGCGAACGCCGGTTCCATGTCGCGCCCGCTCGATTTCCCGCTCCACGATCGCCTGTGCCTGGCGCCGCGAGGCCCGCTCCCCGCAGCCGCCGAGCACCCGACGCGGCAGGAAGCCGCGGACGCGTTGCGCACCCTGCTGCGCTGGATCGGCGAGGATCCGGATCGGCCCGGCCTGCAGGACACGCCCGATCGGGTGCTGCGCGCCTACGGCGAGTTCTTCGCCGGCTACGCGCAGGATCCCGGCGAAGTGCTCGCGCGCACGTTCGACGAGCTCGAGGGCTATCGCGGCCCGGTGGTCGTGCGCGACATCGAGCTGCGTTCGCACTGCGAGCACCACATGGTGCCGTTCCACGGCGTGGCGCACGTGGCCTACCTGCCGGACCAGCGCGTGGTCGGCCTCAGCAAGATCGCGCGGCTGGTCGACCTGTTCGCGCGGCGCCTGCAGATCCAGGAACGCCTGACCGCGCAGATCGCGCACGCGCTCGAGACCCAACTCGGGGCGCGCGGCGTCGCCGTGGTGATCGCCGCCGAGCACGAGTGCATGAGCTCGCGCGGCGTGCAGAAGCACGGCGCGCGCACGCTGACCACGCAGGTGACCGGCGTCTACGCGGACGACCCGATGGCGCGGGCCGGGATCCTGCGCCAGCTCGGCGTCGACGGTGCGGCGGGCTGAACCGCCCCCGGGCCGATCCAACCGCGCTCGGACTCGAGCGCCGTCAGACCGCCGGGAACCACACCGGCCGCGGATCGTCCGGATCGCCGTGGTAGTTGATGGTGACCTCGTCGCCGACGTCGATCGGCCGCACACAGGTGATCACCAGCACGCGCGCGACCGGATCGATCCGGAACGACGCGTTGGCCGGACACGCGTGGTTGTAGAGCGAGGCCCAGCCGAGCGCGCAGGCGTTGTGCGCGTAGTCCCACCAGAAGAAGTAGTCGTCGAGCAACGTGCCCTTCAGGCCTTCGACCTGGCTGCGCGGCACGACCAGCACCGGGGCCCGTTCCAGCAGTTCGCCGACCGCGAACGCCCGCGCGGCGAACACGCCGCGGCCGCGGCCAGGGGACTCACGGACGACCAGATCCAACGGAGCGGACGGAGCGACGGCTTCGGCGACGACCATTCGGCGGGAAGCTAGCGACCTGAAGGGGTCGCACGCAAATCGGCTCAGAACCCGCCGCCGGCCCCGGTGCCGGCCCCGATCGCCGCCAGCCGCGGCTGCCCCATGCCGGGCAGCAGCACCACGAAGCCGGCCCCGCCGAGGGGGCTGTCCTCGCACCAGATCAGCCCGCCGAGGCGCGCCACGATCGCGCGGCTGGTGGCGAGCCCGAGCCCGGTGCCGGAAGGCTTGTCGGTCAGGTGGTCCTTCAGCTGGTGGAACTTCTCGAACACCGCCCGTCGGTCCTGCGGGGGCACACCCGGACCAGAGTCCTCGATGCGCAGCTCCCAGCCCTCGTCGCGCATTCCGAGCCCGACGCGCACACGCCCCCCGACCGGCGTGAACTTCACGGCGTTGTCGAGCAGGTTGGTGGTCACCTGCGTGACTCGCATCGCGTCGGCGAGCAGCGGCGGCACCCCGTCGCCGACCACGAGGTCGACCGAGATGCCGCGCGCACGTGCCACCTGTGCCGCCCGTTCGCAGCACTGGCGCACGATCGTCGTGCCGTCGACCGGCTCACTGGCGAACTGAGCCTCACCACTCTCGAGTTGCAGGTAGTCGAACATGCCGTCGACCAGGCGGCTGAGCTGCAGCCCCTCCTCGTGGATCACGCGCACGAACTCGGGCCACTCGGCACTCTCGCCCGGCAGCATCGTGCGGAGGATCTCCGCGTAGGCGCAGATGTTGGTCAGCGGTGTGCGCAGTTCGTGCGACACACTCGACAGGAAGCTGTCCTTGAGCCGCTGCAGTTCGTGCGCGCGCGTGCTGTCGACCAGCAGGAACACGCTGCCGAACTCCTGCCCCGTGCGCTGCGAGGTCGCCTCGACCGCGGTCAGGTCGTAGACCGCGTCGCGACACGGGATCGCCGAGTAGCGCACCTGGGGCAGTTCGTCGGCGAACGTCGGCCGCTCGCGCAGCGCATGCCATGCGTCCTTGGCGCGCTGCGCCAGCTCCGGCGTCAACGCCTCCCACAGCACCCTCCCCGCAGGGTCCTGCAGCGGTGCACGCATCGCCCGCCGCGCCGCCGGATTGGCGATCACGATCTCGCCTGCGGCGTCGACGACCAGCACGCCCTCGCGCAGTGCCTCGAGCACCGAGCGCGACCGTTCGTGGGCGAGCTCGAGCGACAGCACCTGCGCGATCGCGTCGCGTTGCCCCTCGCTGCGCGCCGCGCGCGCGACCACGTGCACCTTCTCGGCGGCTTCGTGGCGGACCGCGAAGCGTTCGAGCGCCATCGCCAACAGGCTGCAGCTGACCAGCAGCGCCGTCACCGCCCACGACGCCCCCACCGCCGTCGCGACCACGAGCCCGAGTCCGGCGATCGCCGCGACCCGGAGCCCCGAGTGACGACGGTCGAGCACGAGTCGCGGCAGCGGCTCGGTTTCGGCGTTGGCTGCGACTGGGCGGCGCATTGCCGCGAGTATCGAACCGGGCCCCCGGACCGCTTGACGCGGAAGCAACCTGCAGCTGCCGGCCCGCCGCTGCCGATGAGAGCCGACTCCGGAGGAACCGAATGCGCCTGCTCGAACTCTGCCTGACGTCCCTGCTGTCGCCTCAGGCCCCGGGTCTGCCTCCCGCGGCGACGGAGCCACCGGCCGCCACGGCACCTGGCACCCAGGAGCCGGCGCCCACCCCGCCTGCACCGACGACCGAACCGGCGGCGCCCACGCCACCGGCGACGACGACGCCGGAGCCGGCGGCGACCACCACGACCGGTGACGCACCCGCAACGCCGCCCAGCCCCGTGGCCGCCCCTGCCCAGGACGGCGAGGGCGAGCAGCTGGTGCAGCGCACGCTCGGCGACGATCCATCGGCTGCCGTGGCCGCGGTCGCCGAACTGGCGAAGGCCAAGAAGGGCGCCTCGAACCCGTTCCTGCAGCGCGTCGTCGCCGAGAGCCGCCATGCCGACGCGCGCACCGCCGCGATGCAGGCATTGCTCCGTTCGGCGGACGTCGGCGTGACCTCGACGGCGATCAAGGCACTCGAGGACGGCGATCGCCGCGTGCGCACGCTGGCCGCGCAGACGCTCGGCAAGCTGCGGCGGCCGACCGCCGTCGAGCCGCTGCTGCAGCTGCTCGACCGCACGCGCAAGCCGGCCGACCCGGCCACCGCCGACACCGGAAGCGGCGCCCCTGCAGCCGGCACCGCCATCGCCACCGACGTGCAGGCGACCCTGTTGGCACTGCACGACCTCGGCGCCGCCGACAAGCTGCTGCGCGCCGCCACGGCGGTCCACGACGGGCAGGCGAACGGGGCCGGCGAAGCGCTGGCCTACTGCCTGCAGGAACTGTCGCGCCAGCTGCCGCGCGCCGAGGAGCAGACCCTGCTGCTGGCGGTGCTCGACCATCGCGAGCCGCTGGTGCGCCGGTTCGCCATCGGCCGCCTGGCCGAGCTCGACGCCACCTCGGCGATCAGCGCACTCGAACGGCGCCTGGCCACCGAGACCGACACCCTGCGACCGCTGGTCGAAGCGGCCCTGGTGCAGCTGCGTCGCGACTCGATGCAACAACCGACCGACGAACTCGCCCGCGCCCGCCAGAACGCCACGCTGTTGTGGCACAAGGCGAAGGCCTGGTGGCTCGCCGCGACGCCGACCGAACAGGGCATCGCCGCCGGCACGCCGGTGTTCCTGCTGATGGTGCTCGTGCTGATGCGACGACGCCGGGCTCGCGCCGCCGCCGCCGCCGAGGCCGCGGCGATGACCGCGCTGGTGGCACCGTCGGAGGAGTACGCCGAGCAGGTCGCGGCCGAAGCCGCCGAACTGGTCGCCGCAGCCGAAGAGGTGGCCCTGCAGGAAGACGCTGCGAGCGAGGCCGCAGTCGGCGACGAGGCGGCCGCGACGAACGAAGACGGGATGACCGCCGATGGGGCTTGGACCGACGCGGCCCCCGACGAGACCGCCGAGCAGGTCGAGGTCGCCGAAGGCGACTGGCAGGAGACCGCGGACCAGCGCACCGATCGGTGAGCCGATCGTGAACGTGGCCCAGCACACGCCGCTGCCCGACCACGTCCGGTTCACCGCCACGGCTGGCACGCGCCGCTGGCCGTCGTGGATGCTGGCCATGCTGCCGTGGCTCGCGAACGGCGCGTCCGCCCAGCTGCCGGGCGTGCCGTTCGAGTTCCACGCCGTGGTGGCGCCCGCGGGGCAACGCGGCGCGGTGCCGGCGATCGCGTGGTTCGCCGAACACTGGCTGCCGACCCACGGCACGAAGGAACCGGGCGTCGCACTCGAGCGCACGTTCGCGCTGCACGCCAGCGCGAACGGCCTGGTCGTGGCGACCACCCGCACCGAACCAGGCAAGGACATCGTCGCGGCCGGCTCCTGTCGCCTCGGCGACGGGGCACCGCTGCTGTGGCAGTGCCGCACCGACGGCACCGAGGACTGGTTCGTGCCAACCGACTTCGCGCTGCCGGCAGCATGGCGGTCGCGACTGCGCACGCTCGACGCCGACGTGCTCGGACAGCCGCGCACGCTGGCGACCGCGGTGCTCGCCGGCCATCTCGCCGGTGGCCTCGCCGAAGGAGATCCACGCGCCGAACTGCTGCGGCTGTGCGCCAGTGAGTGCGGCGACCTGACCTGGCTCGCGTGGCACGACGGGGCGCAGCTGCGCGTGCGCGGTCGCTCCGAAGGAGGCCTGCTGCTGCCGACCCTGCTGCTGCTGTTCGCCGACGACGGGCGCTCCCGCGACGACGGCCTCGCCCTGCGTGCGTTCGCCGCGCGCGACCACGAACGCGACGAAGCGGCCCGCCAGCTCGGGCTCAGCCCGGGCAAGCACAGCGTGGCGACGCTGCGCGCGATGCTGCACGGCGACGACTCGACGCGGCTGTGCGCGATCGACGCGCTGACGCGCCGTGGTGCCGCCGAAGAGCTGCCGGCCATCGTCGCCGCGGCCGACGAAACGGCCCCGCTCGCGACCCTCGCCGCGACCGATGCTCTGCGAAGCCTGTGGGTCGACGCGTCGCCGTTGGCGCGACAACGCACCCGCGCGGCGATCGCGCAGTCGACGAGCCTCGACCTGCGGCGCATCGACCTCGACGCCCTGCCGCGCCGGGTGCCAGCGCCGGCGACTCCGGCGCCGACGGGGACCGCGGACCGCACGACGATCGCGCTGGTCTGGCTGTCGCTGACGGCGTTCGGCCTGCTCGGCCTGTGGCTGCGCGAACGGCATCGCGAGCGAGCCGCTCCGTCGGGCATTCTGCCGTTCTGAGCGACGACGTTGCGGCGGCGGCAGCCTCGCTATGCTCCGCGCCCCGCATGCCCCCGCTCGTCCGCTCCACGCTCCTCGCCGTTCCGTTGGCCGGGCTCGCCATCGCCGCTGCCGCCCAGGCCCAGCGGCCGCTGCCCCATCCGCTCGAACGTTCCCGCGAGTGGACCGCGGCGGTCGCCGCCGGCACGCGCACCGCGGACGGCCGCCCCGGCCCCGCGAACTGGCACGACACGATCCACTACCGCATCGACGCCGAACTCGACCCGAAGCTGGCGCGCGTGCAGGGCC
Source organism: Planctomycetota bacterium (assembly GCA_016793305.1). Next base: position 5,973 of record JAEUHU010000136.1, on the reverse strand, counting down.
ACGTGGTCGCCACCTACACGAACGGTTCGCCCGAGCCGCTCGGCGAGCTGTGGCTGCACCTGCGGCAGAACCTGCACGCCCCCGATGCGGTGCGCAACACGCGCGTGCAGGTCACCGGCGGCATGCAGATCGATCGGGTGCAGGTCGGCGGCGCGCCCGCGACGACGAACGTCGACGGCACGCGGCTGCACGTGCCGCTCGAGCGCCCGCTCGGTCCCGGCGAACACGTCGCCGTGGCGATGGACTTCGCGTTCGAGGTGCCGGCCGGCGAAGCCCCGCGCATGGGCCACGACGACCACTCGCTGTTCTTCGTCGGCTACTGGTATCCGCAGTTCGCGGTGCGCGACGCGGTGCGCGGCTTCGTCTGCGAGCCGTACCTCGGCGAGAGCGAGTTCTACATGCCGTTCGCCGACTACGAGGTGGCGCTCCGGCTGCCCGAGGGCTGGCTCGCCACCGCGACCGGCACGCTGCAGAACCCGCAGGACGTGCTGAGCGACGCCGTGCGCGAACGGCTCGCGAAGGCCGCCGCATCGCGCACGACCGTCGCGATCGTCGACCGCGAGCTGCGCTCTGCCGGCTCGGTGACGCGCAGCGATCCGTCGGGCTCGCTGGTCTGGCGCTTCACGGCGAAGCACGTGCGCGACTTCGCGTTCGCCACCTGCGACCGCTGGCTGTGGGACGCGGCGGCGGCGAACGTCGGCGATCGCGACGGCGACGGCACCGACGACCGCTGCCTCGTGCAGAGCTTCCACCGCCGCCGCACCGCGGCCTGGCGGCGTTCGGCCTCGTTCGCGCAGCACGCCATCGAACGCATGTCGCAGTGGCTGCTGCCGTATCCGTGGCCGCACGCGACGGTCGTCGAGGGCATCCTCGGCGGCGGCATGGAGTATCCGATGCTGACCCTGTGCGGCGACCAGCACGCCGCCCCGTTCCAGCAGAGCCTGATCGCGCACGAGCTGATCCACATGTGGTTCCCGATGCTGGTCGGCAGCGACGAGACCGCGTTCGGCTGGCAGGACGAAGGGCTCACAGACTTCTTCACCGAACGGCTCGAACACGACCACCAGCGCCGCACCGCCGACGCACCGTATCCGTCGTCCTCGATGCGTGGCTACCTCGGCACCGTCGCCGCCGGCCTGGACCGCGAACCGATGCTGCGCCACGCCGACCACCTGCAGTACGCGACGAGCTACGGGTTCCTGTGCTACACGAAGCCCGCCGCGGTGCTCGACCAGCTGGCCCGCTGGCTCGGCGAAGAGAAGGTCGCCGGTGCCTTGCGCGACTACGCCCGCACCTGGCGGCACGACCATCCGACGCCCGAGGACTTCTTCGCCAGCATGAATCGTTCGCTCGGCCAGGACCTCGACTGGTACTGGAGCACGTGGTGGACGACCACCTGGCAGCTCGACCACGCGATCGGCTCGGTGACGAACGGCGCCGACGGCGCCTCCGTCTGGATCGTCGACCAAGGCCGCGCTCCGCACCCGGCGTTCGTGCGCGTCTACTTCGCCGACGGCACGCACGACCATGCCGAGGTGCCGGTGACGACGTGGCTCGGCGGCGCCGTGCACGCGACGCTGCGCTTCCCGCGGCCGGTGACGAAGGTCGAACTCGATCCCGACCACCGCACGCTCGACGTCGACCCCAGCGACAACACCTGGAGCGCCCCGTGAGCGAGTCCTTGCCGCCCCGTTCGCGCAGCTTCTGGGAGCACGTGCAGAGCAGCCTGCGCGGCGAGCAGCACGACTACACACGCGGCAGCCTGCACACGGCGATCCTGCTGCTGGCGGTGCCGATGGTGCTCGAGATGGGACTCGAGTCGACGTTCGCGATGGTCGACATCTGGTGGGTCAGCCAGATCGACAACCGGATGTTCGGTGCCACCCCGACAGGCGGCGCCGCAGCGGCCGCGGTCGGCGCCACCGAGGCGATGCTGACGATCGTGTTCGCGGTGTCGATGGGCCTCGCGATGGCGGTCACCGCCCTGGTCGCACGCCGCGTCGGCGAGAACGACCTCGACGGAGCCGCGCGGATCGGCGGCCAGGCGATGGGCCTCGGGCTCGTCATCGGCGCCCTGCTCGGCGTGCCGGCGCTGGTGTTCGCCCCCGAGCTGCTCGGCTGGATGAGCGAGGGCAAGGCCGACGTCGTCGCGACCGGCACCGGCTACACGCGTTGGGTGCTCGGCGGCAACGTGATCGTCACCCTGCTGTTCCTGCAGAACGCGATCTTCCGCGGAGCTGGCGACCCGATCCTCGCCCTGAAGACGCTGGCCGTCGCGAACGGCATCAACCTGCTGCTCGACCCGTGCCTGATCTTCGGGCTCGGCCCGTTCCCGGCGCTCGGCGTCACCGGGGCCGGCGTCGCCACCTGCATCGGCCGCAGCGTCGCGGTCGTCTACCAGTTCTGGCTGCTGCGGCGCGGCCACGGCCGCATCCAGCTCACGCGCGCCGTGCAGTGGGACTGGGCGCCGATCCGGCAGATCCTCGACCTGTCGTTCGGCACGATCTTCCAGTTCCTGATCGGCACCACCAGCTGGGTCGTGCTGATGCGCATGATCGGCGTGTTCGCCACCGAGGTCGCGGCGGGCTACACGACCGGCATCCGCATCCTGATGTTCGCGCTGCTGCCGGCGTGGGGCATCAGCAACGCCGCCGCGACGCTGGTCGGGCAGAACCTCGGTGCCGGCCATCCCGAACGGGCCGAACGCGCGGTCTGGCTGACCGGGCTCTACAACATGGGCTTCCTCGCCGTCGTGACGCTGCTGATGGAGGCGCTGCCCTGGCCGATCGTCGCCGCGTTCACCGACGTGACCGACGTGCAGCAGCACGCCGTCGCGACGCTGCGCATCCTGGCGACCGGCTACATCTTCTACGGCTGGGGCATGGTCGGCATGCAGGCGTTCAACGGGGCCGGCGACACGCGCACGCCGACGTGGATCACGTTCTGGTGCTTCTGGGTGCTCGAGCTTGGCCTCGCGTGGCTGCTCGCGTTCCAGCTGGAGATGGGGCCGCACGGCATCTACTGGTCGATCCCGATCGCCGAGTCGTGCTTCGCGGTGGCGGCGATGCTGCTGTTCCGGCGCGGCACGTGGAAGACCGTGAAGGTGTGACGATCCGCCCCGACGGGCCGCTCGACGTCACACGACCACCATCACCTCGTCGAGCGGGCGCCGTTCGAGGGCCTTCGCCGGCACGACACAGTCGTCGGCCGCGTGTCCGACCGGGATCAGCAGGAACGGCCGTTCGTGCGCCGGGCGGCCGAGGATCTCGCCGAGGAACGCCATCGGGCTCGGCGTGTGCGTCAGTGTCGCGAGGCCGGCGAGCTGGGCCGCGGCGAGGAACATGCCGCACGCGAGTCCGACCGACTCCTTCAGGTAGTAGACCTGCCCGCCGTCATCGGTCTTGGTGAGCTGGAACACCACCACGAGCCACGGTGCCGTCTCGAGGAAGCCCTTGTCGGCATCGGTGCCGAGCGGCGAGAGGTCCTGCAGCCACTCGTCGTTGGCGCGCCGTTCGTAGAACTCGCGCTCCTCCGCTTCGGCCGCGACGCGGATCCGCGCCTTGGTCGCCGGGTCCTGCACGCAGACGAACCGCCACGGCTGCTTGTTGGCCCCACTCGGTGCCGTGTGCGCACAGCGCACCAGCATCTCGAGCAGCGAACGCTCGACCGGCCGGTCGGAGAACATGCGCACGCTGCGCCGCCGCACCAGCGCGGCGTGGAACGCGGCCACCGCGGCCTCCGGTGTCGGCACCGGCACGTGCCGGTCGGTGTAGGGAACGAAGCGGGGGGCGGTCATCGCGCCAGTGCACGATGCCGCCCCCACACGGTCAAGCGCGCGGCTCCAGGGCCGCCACTCTTCACTGCACGTCGATCACACCGGGCGTGCTCAGCTCGTAGCCCGTGCCGCCGAGGCCGACGTTCTGGAACAGGATCTGACCGGACCACATCGGCGGGATCGCGACCAGCGGGTAGCTGCCCCACGGACCCGGCAGCCACGCGTAGATGATGATCGACGGCGCATAGAGGTCCGGGAAGCACAGCTGCGAGAACGGGAAGGCGGGCACCGAGCCGGGCACGGGCATGCCCACCAGCTCGATCAGTGCGACGTTCACCGGGTAGGGCGTGGCGTAGTCGATCCAGTTGGCGCCGAACGGCGAGCCACCGGGGAACACGTTCATCACGTGCTGCTGCGGCTCGAGCACGTTGCGCAGCGCCCGGGTCAGCGCCAGCGCGTTGACATGGCTTTGCACGCCGACCGTGGTCGACGGGGACCGGATGCCGATCTGCGGACCGAAGGTCGGGCCGAAGCCACACGCCGTGCCGATCGGGCCGCAGGCCTGGTTGTAGATCGAGCCACCACCCAGCGTGGTCAACAGGCTGGCCCCGGTCATCGACTCGGTCGCGAAGATCAGCGTCGGCACGACCAGCGCCACGCCGGTGCAGGTCGGCACCAGCACGACCGGGCCGGTGAAGTCGAACTCGAGCGCCTCGAGGTCGATCGCGTTCGGCACGCAGGCCCCGAAGCGGTCGGCGACACCCGCGGCCATCACCATCAGGTCGACCTGGCCTTCGTCGTAGGCGACCTCGGCGCTGGCCGGGACCACCGCGGCGATGCGCAGGTCGGGCGTCAGCGTCAGCGCCGCCGGTGGCACGCACAGGATGTCCCCGTCGCGCACGAACGTGCCGCCGCACAGCATCGGGCAGAACACGTCGTTGTCGATCGAGAAGAACACGCCGAAGTTCGGGTGGAAGGCGATCGCGTCGACGTCGATCGGGTTGCCCGGCGGCAGGCCCAGCGCGATGTTGAAGTGCTCCTGGCGCATGAAGTGCAGGACCTGGCCGTCGCCGAGCCCGTTGCGCTCGATGCGCGCCACGTCACCCGGCCGGAACGGCAGCGCGCTCACGTTCATGCCCATCGGCGCCTCGACCGACCAGTAGACGTCGCGCGGGTTCGCGAGCCCGCTGGTCGTGCTGCTGGTGCCGACGTGGATCGCGTCGATGCGGCCGAACAGCGCCGGGTTCCAGATCAGGCCGTCGGCGTTCTCGTCGCCTGCCATCGTCTGCATGCACGTGCGCGGCGACCACTTCTCGGCCGACGCCGGGCAGGGCACGCCGATGTAGTCGAGGTGGACGATCTCGTTCGGATGGAGGGCTTGCAGCACGGTTCCGGCGCTCCCGGACAGGGTTCGTTCGGGCTGCGAGAACGTCAACAGCAGGTCGGGACCCTGGGCGGCGGCAGCCGCAGCGAAGGAGAGCAGGGGGAGCAGGCGGAGGGTGTTCATGGGGAGTGGTGCGGGATCGGTTCGGTGGATTCGTCCTCGAAGGACCGAACGTCGCCGACCGCACGCACCCGCTCGAGAATCCGCGGCCGACGCCTGGGACCAGGCCCGGCCAGCGCCCCGTGGCCCCCGGCCCCCCGCCGCGCCATGATCCGGCCCGATGCACGAGGATCGGCCGACCGCCGCCAGCCTGCCGCAGCACGTCGAGGACGCCGTGCTGGACATCCTCGAAGGCGACGACCAACGCCGCGACGGCGCCTTGCTGGCCCTGCTGCAGCAGTACCCCGAGCACCAGCGCACCCTGCGGGCGTGGCTGACCGCCGCCGGTGTCGAGCTGCCCGAGACCCAGGGTGGCAGCAGCGGCGGCGACAGCGACCAGCTGCCGCAGCGCCTGGGCCCCTACCTGCTGACCGAGCTGCTCGGCCGCGGCGGCTTCGGCACCGTCTACCGGGCCGAACAGCAGGAACCGATCCGCCGGCCAGTCGCCGTCAAGGTGCTGAACCCGGGCATGGACTCGCGCGAGTTCCTGGCCCGCTTCACCGCCGAGCGCGAGGCGCTCAATCGCATGGACCACCCGGGCATCGCCCGCCTGCTCGACGCGGGCCAGACGCCGAAGGGTCGCCCCTACTTCGTGATGGAACTGGTCGAAGGGCCGCCGCTGATCGCCTACTGCCGCCAACGCCGGCTGCCGCTG
>JAEUHU010000132.1 GCA_016793305.1 Planctomycetota bacterium | reverse complement strand
GTCGATCCGAACGCGCACGACCTCTACTACACCGCGGCGTTCCACAAGGAGCCGCTGCCTGCGTGGCAGTTCCTGTTCGTGCCGCAGGCGTGGACGGTGGCGCTGGAGATCTCGTTCTACGCGCTGGCACCACTGCTGGTGCGTCGGCACGTCGGCGTGGTCGTCGGGCTCGTGGTCGCGAGCCTTTGCCTGCGCGTCTGGCTGATGACGACCTACGCGGTGAAGGACGATCCGTGGTCCTACCGGCTGTTCCCGACCGAGCTGGCGCTGTTCCTGGCGGGTGCGTTCGCGTGGCACCTGCACGGCTGGCTGCGGCGGCGCGGCTGGCTCACGGCGCTGCCGTGCCGGCTCGTGCTGCTGGCGACGCTCGCCGTCGTGCTCGGCTACCAGTTCCTGCCGCATCGGCTGTACTACCTGCGGCCGTTCGGGCTGCCGGTCGTGCTGGCGCTGGTGCCGCTGGTGATCCCGTTCGTGTTCGAGGCGACGCGGCAGAACCGCTGGGATCGGGCGCTCGGCGAGCTGTCCTACCCGAGCTACCTGGTGCACTACCTGCTGCTGTTCGTGGTCGAGGCGAGCGGCGTCGCGTGGCTCGTGGCGAACCAGGGGGCCCTGGTCGCCGGCGCCACGCTGCTGTTGGCGTGGCTCCTGTGGCAGACGGTCGGCAAGCGCTTCGAGCTGCGCCGCCAGCAGATCGGCGAACGGCTCAGTGCGCTGCGTCCCGCAGGGCACGCTTCGTGATCTTGCCGGAGCCGGTGCGCGGCAGTGCATCGAGGAAGCGCACCTCCTTCGGTGCCTTGTAGTGGGCGATGCGGTCGCGCACGAACAGGGTCAACTCGTTCGCGGTCGCCGTGCAGCCCGGCCGCAGCACCACCGCGGCGGTGACCCGTTCGCCCCAGGTCGGGTCGGGCAGGCCGAACACCGCGCACTCGAGCACCGCGGGATGCGCGTAGAGCACGTTCTCGACCTCGATCGAGTAGACCGCTTCGCCGCCCGTCTTGATGACGTCCTTCTTGCGATCGACGATGTCGACGTAGCCGTGCGCGTCGATGGTCGCGAGGTCGCCGGTGCGCAGGAACCCGTCGCGATCGAACGCCGCCGCCGTCGCGTCGGGGTTCTGCCAGTAGCCGGGTGTGACGGTTCGGCCCCGCACGCGGATCTCGCCGACCGTGCGGCCGTCGGCCGGGACCGGCGTGCCGTGCTCGTCGACCACCTGCAGCGTGACGCCGAGGAACGGGCGCCCGGTCTTGCACTTCCAGTGCAGCTGCTCGTCGGGCGGCAGCTGCTGCAGCGCGTCGCTCAGCAGGCTCAGCGTCAGGTAGGGACTCGTCTCCGTCATGCCGTAGGTCTGCACGTAGTCGCAGCGGAACGTGCGCAGGATCGCGCGCACGACCTCGGGCGCGATCGCCGCCCCGCCGCTCAGCATCGTGCGCAGCCGGTAGCGCCGGTGGGCGGCACTCGGATGCTTGACCATCAGGTTGAGCATCGTCGGCACCAGGTTGGTGATGGTGACGCGTTCGTGCTCGAGCAGGTGCAGGGCGCTCTCGGCGGTGAAGTGCGGCAGGAACACGTGCGTGCCGCCGACCGCGGTGATCGCGAACGTCGCCCAGGCGTCGGCGAGGTGGAACATCGGGGCGATGTGCGCCCAGGTGTCGCTGGCGTGCAGCCCGAGTTCGCGCACCGCGGCGAGCGCGTGCGTGGTGACGTTGCCGTGCGTCAGCACGACACCCTTCGGCGCACCGGTGGTGCCGCTCGTGTAGTAGAGGTGGGCCGGTGCGTCGCTCGCGGCGAGCGGCAGCGGTGCGCCGTCGTCGCGGCCGTCGGCGATCGCCTGCGCCGTCGGCAGCACGCCGAGGGCGAGACCATGCCGCAGTTCGGCGGCGCGCGGGTCGTGGGCCTGGTCGTGCAGCAGCACGCGAGCTTCGGCGTGGCGCAGGATGTTCTGCTGCTCGGCGACCGACAGGCGCGTGTTCAGCGACACGAGGATCGCGCCGGCGGCGGCGACGCCGAAGTAGGCGAGCAGGTGGTCGAGTTCGTTGTGCATCAGCACCGCGACGCGGTCGCCCGGCTGCACACCGCGCGCGCGCAAGGTGCTGGCGAGCTGGCGGGCGAGGCGGTGGGCGGTGGCGTAGTCGAGCTCGCGCTCGCCCTGGCGCAGCCCGCGGTGCTCGGGCCAGCGTGCGGCGGCATCGGCGAGGAAGGTGAAGACGTTCACGTCGGCGGTGTAGCCGATCGCCTCGGCCCTGTCGCCAGGCCGGTGCGGCGGCTTTGTGGTCCCGTCGTTGCGCGTCCCCTGCAGGCCGCTTTGATGGCCGCCTCGATGACCGCAGGTGAACCACCACCGGAAGGACCGGAGCCCTCGACCGGCCAGACGCACCCGCCGCTGCCGGTGCTGCTGCTGGACGAGGACTTCGTCGCGGTCAGCAAGCCGAGCGGGCTGCTGGTGCATCGCGACGAACACCACCCCGACGCGCCGGCGGCACTGCAGACGGTGCGCGACCAGCTGGGCAAGCACCTGTATCCGTTCCATCGCCTCGACCGCGCGACGTCCGGGATCCTGCTGTTCGGCTTCAGCCGCAAGGCGGCGGCGGCCTTGCAGGAGTCGCTGGCGGCCGACGACGCGCACAAGGAGTACCTGGCCCTGCTGCGCTATCCGGGCAGCAACACGGAACTCGGCCCGTCGTGGACCTGCGACCGGCCGCTGCACGGCGACGACGACAAGCCGCGCGAGTCGCGCACCGACTTCACCGTGCAGGAGGCGTTCCACCGGTGTGCGCTGGTGCAGTGCCGCCTGTTCACCGGTCGCTACCACCAGATCCGCCGCCACGCCAACCACTGCGGGCGCCACGTGATCGGCGACACCACCCATGGCAAGGGCCGCATCAACGCGCTGTTCCGCGAGCGCTACGGCCTCGACCGCCTGTTCCTGCACCTGCAGCGCGTCGTGATGCGGCACCCGACCACGGGTGCGCCTCTAGAGCTGTTCGATCCGCTGCCGATGCCCCTCCCTCTCGTCCTGGACCGGCTGCGCGCCGAGGCTGTCCCGAGTTGTCCACCATCGCCTTCCTGAGTCTGGTCAACGACCGTGCGCAGTTCGCCGACTGCCAGTCGTCGTTGCGCGCCATCGCCGAACCGTTCCCGGAATGGCTGATGGTCGAGCCGAACCTGCACGGCTGGAACGCCGCGCAGGGGCTCAACCACGGCCTGGAACGGCTGGCGGCCGACTGGGTCGTCTGCATCCACCAGGACGTGAAGTTCCCGAAGGAGTTCTGGCGCAAGCTGACGACGGCGCTGCGCTCGCTGCCGAGCGACGTCGCGGTCGCCGGCATCGTCGGCTGCGAGAAGAACGGCACCTACCGCGGCCACATCCACGATCCGAACGGCCACTGCTTCTGGGGCGGCATGCCGCACGACGTGGCGGCGCTGGACGAAGTGGTGATCGCCGTGCGCAAGTCGTCGGGGCTGCGCTTCTGCGAGGACGTGCCGGGCTTCCACTGCTACGGCGCGGACTTCTGCTACACGGCGGTCGAGAAGGGCCACCGCGTCGTCGTGATCGACGCCCCGCTCGTGCATCTGTCGACCGGCAAGATCGACGCCAGCTACGAGAAGGCCTCGCAGTGGCTGATGGCCAAGTGGGGTGCCAAGTACAAGTGGCTGCTGCCGACGCCGACGATGCTGCTGAAGGACGAGGCGCGCATCGGCTTCCTGGCGCACTTCTGGCAGCGCTGGAACCGGCGCCGCGACCGCCTGCGCCGCAACACCAACGACTGCGGTGACCCGAACTGCCGCGCGTCGATGCTGGCGATCTACGACCGCGCCCGAGCGGCGCTCGCGAAGAAGGCGTGAGCGGCATGGCGAACAAGTCGGTGCTGATGCTGTGCTACTACTTCCCGCCGTTCGCGCGGTCGGGAGGCATGCGCTCGCTGCAGTTCGGCAAGCGGCTGCAGGCGCTCGGCTGGGACGTCGAGGTGCTCGCCGCCGATCCGGCGCTGTACTCGTCGTCGATCGATCCCGCGTCGACGGCGAAGGGCTACGAGTCGCTGCCGTGGGCGAAGGTCACGCACGTGGGGTTGCCGGCGGAGCAGCGCGCCGTGGTGCATTCGAGGAAGCGCGAGTTCCTGGCGACGCTGCGCGATCCGTGGCGCCTGGAAGGAGCGATGATGCGGCACTGGGTCGACGCGGCTACCGACGCGGCGCGCACGATCCTGCAGAAGCGCCCCGGCACCGTGCTCTACGTCGGCATGCAGCCGTACGCAGCGGCGCTGGTCGGGCTGCGTCTGCAGCGCGAACTCGGCGTGCGCTGGGTCGCGGACCTCGCCGACCCGTGGACGCTCGACGAGGTCACCGCCTACAGCAGCGTGCTGCACTACTGGCGCCAGCAGGGTGCGTTCCGCGACGTGCTGCGCAAGGCGTCCGCGGTGCTCGCCAACACGCCGGACGCGGCGAACGCGATCGCCGCGTTCGAGCCGCGCGTGCGCGAACGCATGACGGTCGTCACCTACGGCTACGACCGCGACAACCTGCCGGCCGAGCAGGCGCCGCCGGCCCGCGACGGCGGCCCGTTCGTGCTGTTGCACCTCGGCGCGATCGAGGTCACCGGGGCTGCCGAGCGCCGGCGCAATCCGCTGCGCTACCGTCCGTACACGACCGACATCGCGGCGCGCGGCACGCACTACCTGCTGCAGGCCCTCGAGCGGTTGCGTGCGACGCGGCCCGAGCTGTTCGGCAAGCTGCGGCTGCGCGTGGTCTCGGCGCGCACCGAGAACGAGTTCGCCGCCGTGCGCGACCGCGGCATGACCGAGCAGTTCGAGTGGACCGGCATGCTCGCCAACAAGGTCGCGATGGCGGAGGTCGGCAAGGCGCACGCGGCGCTGCTGCTGCAGCAGGGCGCGCCGGCCGGGCATCGGCTGCGCACCGTGCGGGCGAAGTCGTACGAGTACATGGCGCTCGGCAAGCCGGTGCTGGCGTGTGTGCCCGGCGGCGACGGCACGGACTTCGTCCAGCGCTACGGCCGTGGCCTCGCCTGCGACCCGAGCAGCGCCGAGGCGATCGCCGCCGGCATCGCGCGGATCCACGACGACTACGACACGATCGCCCGGGCTCGGGTCGACCGCGCGTTCGTCGAGCGCTTCGAGTGGGGGGCGCTGACCGCCCAGCTCGACCAGGTGATGACGAAGCTGCTCGGCTGATCAGAGCGCGGCCGCCCGCTGCCAGTACTCGTCGGGAACGTCCCGACCGGCCACGTGGCGCCGATGCGTCTGCAGCCGCCGGGTCAGCAGCGTCTCGCCGTCGACCTGCAAGGAGCCGGACCGCAGGGGTTCGGCGATCAGCTCCCCGCTGCGCAGCACGCGCACCGAAGCACCGATGTCCACGAGGTGCGCCGACCCGGCGGCGCGCAGATGGCTCAGCATGCCGCACAGGCAGAACTCGCGCGTCGTCACGAACACCTTGCAGCGGCTGTGGGCCGCGAGGATGCGCGCCAGGGCCTCGACCTTCATCGTGGCAGCACCTGACGCCACGCGGCGGTCGCGGCGTCAGGCTCGCCCTTCGCCAGGCTGCGCAGCAGGCGGGCGAGCGCTTCGCCGCCGTTGGCGACGCCGGGACCGGGAGTGGAGAAGTGGCGTTCGCCGTCCATCAGGAACACGCGCCCAGCCTGCACGGCCCGCAGGGTGCGCCACGCCGGGTTCTGCAGCAGGGCGGGCAGCTCGCGTTCGGCGCGCGCGATCGACATCGAGCACGCGGCGAGCACGACGACGTCGGGATCGGCGGCGACGAGCTCGGCCCAGGTGACCCGGCGCGACGGCTGGTCCTTGCCGACCAGCACCGCTGTGCCGCCCGCGAGCTCCACGAGCTCGGCGATCCACTCGCCGGAGGCCCAGAGCGGATCGAACCACTCGAGCACGGCGACGCGTGGTCGTCGCGGGAGCGGAGCGAGTTCGCGCACGGCGGCGAGGCGACGTTCGAACGCGCGCGCGGCCACGCGGCCGGCGTGTTCCCGACCGACCACCTTGCCGACGGTGCGGATGTCGTCGGCGATGCCGGCCAGCGAGCGCGGCGCCAGCACGACGAGTTCGGCGCACCGGCTCTTGTCGCCTGCGGGGTCCTTGTCGAGAGCCGTCGCGATCTGCTCGGGGGTCACCGCACACACCGGACACAGCCCCTGGCTGAACACGTGGGTCGGCCGCAGCGCCGTCATCGCGGCTTCGTCGAGCCGGTAGAGCTCGGTGCCCGCGGCGGTGGCCAGGCGCAGCTCCTCGTCGATGCGAGCCATCGACCAAGCGTCGCTGTCGATGCTGGTGCGCAGCACGCGCGGCAGGCTCGCGCCCGGCGGTTGCGGGCACAGGTGCGACAGGGCGACGAGGCTGCGTTCGCCACCGACGGCGATCGTGATCTCGGTCGCGGCCGGCAACAACGAAACGACGCGAACGCGGCTCGGCTCGGCCATGGTTCCTGCTCCGTAGTGCCAGCGAACGGTTTCGCCGCCCTGCAGGCGATGGCGCGCCGGCAGGTTCGGTCCGGGGCGGTCACCGAGGCGCCAGCTCCAGTAGCGATCGAGGCGCGGGTCCGGGCCGATGCCGTCGATCGACCACACGTCCTCGCTCGAGCAGCAGAGCCAGTCCTGTTCGACCGGCAGTGCGGTGCGAGTCGCGGTCACGACGTCGGCGCCACGTTCGACGGTGACGGTGCGCACGACGCGCGGCCGGTCCGCACCGAAGTCGACCTCGACGTGCACCTGCACCTGCTGGGCAGTCGTCGGCGCGGTCGAAACGCCGAGCAGGGCGAGCAGGGCGAGCGCCCGGCCCGTAGCGACGAGGGAGAAGGGGAAGAACGGGCGAGGCCGCACGGAGCGGCGGCGCCTGAGTACGCAGTGCGACAACGGAAGTCTCCTGTCCGCGAGAGACCGACCCAAATCGTCCGGGCCGTCTTCTGACTCGCGCGTCGTCCTCGGCCTGCCCTTCCCGGTCACGAGGACCAGTGGTGATGCAGGCGTCGTCAGCGCTCACAGCGGCGGGACCGTGCGGGATTCACACCACGCTTCCGATACCCGGACCGCGGCAACCCTAGGGCCGGCCCGCTCGACGGGCAAGCGAGGACCAGAGGCGCACAGGGACCGCTGCATAGGTCGGGGGCGCGCCGGCGCGGTCGTCGTTCAGCAGGCGCGGAACGCGTCTCCGACCGGGTCGATGCCGTGCTGCTGCATGGCGCGGTGCAGTGCCGGCAGGTCCCGCGGCAGCTGCCGGACGTCGCGGTCCAGCTGCTGGAAGAACTCGTCGGGCGAGTTCGCCCGTTGGCGCGCCGTTGGCGTGTTTGCCGCAGTGGGATGACGGCGAGCGGTCGCCGGCCGCGTCGTTGCACGTCTCGTCCGCCGGGCGCTACGCTCGCTCCGGCATGGTCCCTTCGAGCATCGAGGCGGAAACGATGGCTCACCGGTTGGTCTGCGGGCTCGGCGCGTTCGTCCTGGCGACCGTGGCCCCGTCCCAACAGGTCTCGTCGCCCCTGCAGGCCTCGTCGTTGTCGGTGCGGGTGGGCGACGAGGTGCGTGCGATCGACCTCGCGAGCGGAGCGGTCGGGCCGGCGGGCCGCGAGGTGCCGCGCCAGCCGCCGCCGCTGCGACGCAGGCTGCGTGGCATGCTGTACGAATCGGTGTCCACCCAGGCGGTCTGGAGTCCGGACGGAGCGCTCGTCGCCCATGTCCTGCGCACCTTCGACACGGCCGCGGCCAACGGCGAGATCGCGATCACCGACCCTGACGGGGGCGACCTGGTGGAGGTCACCACGGACGGCGGCGTGAACGAGGCTCCGATGTGGAGCGCCGACGGGAAGCGGCTGGTGTTCGTCGGCCGGGCGCCCGGCCAGCGTCGTTGCTTGCGGGTGTACCACCGGGGGGACGGTGCGATCGCGGAGTCGGGCGACCAGGATCTGCTGCTCGCACCGCGACCGCTGCTCCTCGCCGATGGGTTCTTGCTGGCCGTGCGCCGCCGCCGTGCGACGGCCGAGCTCGATCCGCCGAAGTGGCACCACGACCTCGTCGTCGATCCTTGCATCGCTGGCCGCGCACCGACCGTGGTGTGCGAGGGGATCCCGCTGCCGGCGGCGATGGACGTGTCGGCGAACGGGTTCGTCGTCTGGCTGTCGACCGAGGACGGTCTGCTGCGCGTCGATCGTGTGCAGCGCGCGATCACGCATCGCTGGACGTTGGCCGAACTCGGCGATGCGGCGTGGCCGGTCCGGCTGGGCCAGCTCGCCGTGCACCCGGAAGGCGATCTGGCCGCGGTGACGTTCTGGGGGCTGGGTTGGCGGCCGGGTGCCGAGGGTGGTCGCGACGTCGTGACGCTGGTCGAAGTGTCGCGGGCCGGTGCCTCGGCGCCGGCGGCGCCGCCGATCCGGCGCGTGGTGGCAGGGCCCGATCCGCGGCTGCTCGGGTTCGTGTCCCGCCCACCCGGGCAGGTCGACGCCGAGGCGGCGACGCAGCCGGAGTCGCCGCGTTGACGCGGTGGGCTGCCCGATCCGGCTCGCATTGGCAAGCCCATACCGGCAGCTAGCCCTTGACTGTGGGCGACCAGTCCTCAAGATGCAGCCAAGTCCGCCTGGAAATACGGTGCTACCGAATACCGGTCGGCTGACCCTTCGGTTGATATTGTGACTCAAGCTCCTTCCAAATCCAAGGTTGCAGCAGCCGAACCTGTAGCACCGATTTCCAATGGACGGAAATCGGACCACCAAGCCCAGAGGGCGTCCTCGCCTTCGCCTCGGGACTTCGGGATGAATCAGAAGAAAAAGTACGCGCTCGCCGGGGGCGGCTACTGCCTCTACGCGCCTCGTTTCCCGCGCTTCCTCGACGCCCCCGGGTTCGCCGACGAGGCGAACATCGGCAATGCCATGGTGCCGTCGGTGTTCTTCCTGTCCTTCCTCGAAGGCGGCAAGCCGCTGGCCATGCACTGCCGTTCGACCGCGCTCGAAGACGGGCGCGCGGTGGTGACGTTCGACGAGCCGGGTGGCCTGAAGGTGACCGAGCGCCGCTTCGTGACCCAGGACGATCGCTTCGTCAGCGAGCTCGAGCTGCACAACACCGGCAAGACCGATCGCGAGATCACCGTCGTGCAGTGGACGACGACCGACCCCGAAGGCGAGCCGGTCTCGCTCGAGGGCGACAGCTTCCGCATCCGCCGTCTGCTGAAGGACGGCAACAAGTCCGAGGTGCCGGCGGACATCCACTACAACAGCCCCGACAGCAAGGGCGCGCGCTGCCTGCAGGCCTACTTCGCCGAGGGTGGCAGCGATCGGCCGGACTTCGAGGAGACGCCCTGGTTCGAACTCGACGCGCTGCCGACGCCGCGCGCCAAGCGCCCGATGGAGAAGCCGAGTCCGATCATCGCCGGCTCGCGCGTCTACTGCGGCTTGTTCCGTCCGGTGCCGCTGAAGGCGGGCCAGAAGGCCGCCCATCGCTTCGAAGCGAACCTGATCTTCAAGGGCAAGGGCATCAACTTCCGCGCCCGTCGCCCCGACACCAAGGACGAGGTCGGCTGGGCGTCGTTCTGGGAGAAGGTGCCGAAGTTCTCGTGTGACAGCAAGGAGCTCGAACGGGTCGTCCGGCATCGCTTCGAGCTGCTGTACCTGCTGCGTCAGCCGCACGGTGCCGGCCTGTTCAGCTCGCCGACGGTGTGCGAGGGCAACGGCCCGTTCCACCAACCGTCCAGCTTCAGCACGCCCGCGATCATGCGCGAGGCGCGCTGGCTGCAGGATCCGTCGCTGGCGCGCGGCTGCCTGAAGGCGTTCTTCGACAACATCCACCACAACGGGATGGTGCCGGGTCACCTGTTCATGACCGGCACGGACGCGAACGACTTCTATCACGCCGACTGGGGCGGTGGCTTCGAGGCGCTCGACGCCATCCACCCGGACAAGGCGACGAAGAAGGCCGTGTTGATGGCGATGCAGCGCTACGTGAAGTGGCTCGGCAACAATCGCGATCCGGAGGGCAGTGGCCTCACCGACATCGTCAATCACTTCGAGGCCGGCCAGGAGTTCTCGCGCCGCTACACGGTGATCGACGACAAGGCCGACCGCGCCATCGAGTTCACCGAGCAGTTCCGGTTGAAGGGCATCGACGCGTCGGTGTTCCGCTACCGGATGGTGAAGTGGCTCTACAAGGTCGCCGAGGAGATCCAGGAGAAGGCGATGGCCAACCGCTTCCAGGCGGAGGCCGAGGTCATCCTGGACACGCTCCGCAAGAAGATGTGGGACGAGAAGGCCGGGTTGTTCATGGATCTCGATCCGGACAACCGCCGCAAGACGAACGTCAAGGCGGCCGTCGGCTTCTATCCGCTCGCCACCGACATCCCGAACCAGAAGCAGGTCGACCGCATGCTCGACACGCTGTCGGACCGCGAGGAGTTCTGGACCAAGTACCCGGTGCCGAGCATCTCGGTCAGCGACTCGACCTTCGACGGCACCGGCCGTTGGAAGGGCACGCGCAAGAACTGCCCGTGGAACGGCCGCGTCTGGCCGGTGATCAACACGCACATTCTCGAGGGCCTGACCTACTGGGCCGAGCGCGGCAACAAGCGCGCGCAGAAGCTCGCCAACGAGCTGCTGAAGAAGACGGTGACGATGTTGAGCGGCGCCTGCGAAGGGACCGAGTCGCCGAGCTCGTTCGAGCACTACCACCCGGAGACGGGCATCGGCTCGCGCTACCGCGGCGTCGACCTCTACCTGAACGCGTTCGTGCTCGACAACATCTTCCGCATCGCCTGCGGCTTCGCGATCCGCTACGGCGAGGTGCAGGACGACCCGATCGGCGAAGCGATCGACTTCAAGCTGCAGGGCATGCCGCTCGGCAACAAGCTGTTCGACGTCGACCGCAAGAACGGTCGGCTGCGCGTGCAGCCGCACTGAGCCAGGTCGCCCTCCGGGCGACATGGCTCAGTGATTGCCAGGACGCCGCAACGCGGGGTCCGACCACCGCGAGGACAGAGCACTCGGCCCCGCTGCGGCGTCACTTCGACGCCAGCTCGCCCTCCGGGCGACATGGCTCAGGGATTGCCAGGACGCCGCAACGCGGGGTCCGTCCACTGCGAGGACAGAGCGCTCGGCCCCACTGCGGCGTCACTTCGACGCCAGGTCGGCAGCAGCAACCCCACGCATCGCGGCTATCGTCGGCCGGGTGACCACGCTCGCCGATGTCCGCGTCGCCGCCGAACGCATCCGCGGCCACGTGCACCGCACGCCGGTGCTGACCAGCCGCACGCTCGATCGCGAGCTCTCCGCGAGCGTGTTCTGCAAGGCCGAGAACCTGCAGAAGGTCGGCGCGTTCAAGGCGCGCGGCGCCTGCAACGCGGTGTTCGCGCTCGACGACGCGGCGGCGGCGCGCGGCGTGATCACGCACAGCAGCGGCAACCACGCCGCCGCGCTGGCCTACGCGGCGCAGAAGCGCGGCATTCCGGCACGCGTCGTGATGCCCGACAGCGCCCCGCAGGTGAAGGTGCAGGCCGTGCGCGGCTACGGTGCCGAGATCCGTTTCTGCAAGCAGAGCGAACGCGACGCTGCGTGTGCGGCGTGGCAGCTGGAGACCGGCGCCACGATGGTGCACCCGTTCGAGCATCCGCACGTGATCGCCGGCCAGGGCACCGCGGCGCTCGAGTTGCTCGAGGACGTGCCCGATCTCGACGTGGTGGTGGTGCCGGTCGGCGGCGGCGGGCTCTTTGCCGGGACTGCGGTCGTGGTGCGCACCCTGCGGCCGGAGGCGCTGGTGCTCGGCGCCGAGCCGAAGGCGGTCGACGACGCCGCGCGTTCGATGGCGACTGGCGTGCGCCAGCCGCGCGTCGACGGGGCGAAGACCTGGGGCGACGGGCTCATGACCGGGCTCGGCGAACCCAACTTCGTGCTGCTGGTGCAGCACCGGGTGCGCATCGTCACGGTCGAGGAGCAGGCGATGGTCGACGGAGCGCGCTTCTTCCTCGAGCGCATGAAGACCGTCGTCGAGCCGAGTGCTTCGACGGTGCTCGCGGCGATTCGCGCGATCGCTGGCGAGCTGCGCGGCCGGCGCATCGGGCTCGTGCTGAGCGGCGGCAACACCGACTTCGCCTGGCTCCAGCGCTGAAGCGCGAACGCGGCGGCCCGGGGCTCAGCCGGCGGTGGCCCAGGTGCCGATCTGCCACACGACCAGCACGAGCGTCGGCCCGAGCATCGCCATCGCCTGCTTCCCGAACGGGGCCGGCAGCAGGTTGCCCTGCTCGTCGCGCGCGGGTCGCCCGGGCAGGTCGTCGAGCAGCACCGCCGTGCTGGCGTAGGGGTCGTAGAGCACCGTCTCGGTCGGCTCGTCCATCACGTGCTCGGGCTGGTGCGTGCGCGCGGTGACGCGGCGCTGCTTGCCGTGCCCGTCGACGAACCCGAAGGTCAGCGCCTGCACGCGCCGGCCGTTCACGACGGTGTTGGTCGCCTTGCGTTCGAGCAGGGTCGCCTGGGCCACTTCGCCGAGCCGGAGCAGGCGCAGGCGGCGCGTGTTGCGCCAGATGCCGGCCACCGCGAGGCAGGCCCCGACCAGCGGCAGCAGCACGACCAGTTGCACGGCCGCCGGCACCATGTGCGTGCTCATTCCGACGATGCGCATGGGTGCTGTCTTGGTGCGTGCGCGCTCGACCCGCACTTCGTCGCCGACCGCAGGGGTCTGGTGGCGCGTGTAGCTGACGCCACGCACCGGGCGTTCGCCGGTCGTCACCTCGAAGTGCACCGCCCGCACGCGCGAGCTGTTGACCTTGACGTTCGTCGTCTCGACCTCGACCACCTTGCCGGTCAGGTGCTGCAGGGGCCCGGCGAACGGGTCGTCGAACAGCGGCTCGGCGATCGAGCCGAACACGAACACGAACACGAGGCCGAAGGCAGCCACCCCGAAGCCGACCGGGGTCAGCACTCCGCCGAGCATCACGACCAGCCGAACCGACCATGGCACCGCGCGCGGCGGCGGCTGCAGGACGACGTCCACCATGCCGGGACTCTACGTCGGCGGGGCGGAACTGTCCGGTGACTGGTGCTCGTTGCATACTCGCGGGGCATGAACGCCGCCGCTCTCGCCGACCTCGCCATGCGGTTCCTCGCACGGGCCTTCTCGGGCAACTTCCAGACTCGTCGGGCCGAAGACGACGAACGCCAGCAGCTGGCTGCGGCAGAGCCGCCGGTCTTGGATCCCCTGGCGCAGGACTACGTGGCCTGGCGCCGTGCCGCGCTGTGGGTCGCTGGTGTCTTGTTGGCCATCGGGGCGCTGATCGCCGTGGTGGAGCACCGTTCCGTCGCCGAGCACATCGCCCACGCGCAGGGGGCTGCCGCCGGCCAGCAGCTGGCCGGTGCCGACCTGCAGCAGGTGATCGCGCAGGTCGCCGAGGGGTTCGGCAAACAGAACCTGGCGATCATCGACGGGCTCCAGGAGTTCCTGCTGTTCGTGAAGATGGCCGTGGCCACCTTGACCCTGCTGGCCGCGTGGAAGTGGATGCGCGTCCGGCGCTCGCGCTCGTTCGCCCGCTGGGGCTGGCTGGTCGTGCTGGTGCTGCCGTTGCTGGTCGCAGCATGGCCATGGGGGCAGCTGCTCGACTTCTCGCACCTGGACGGCAACCAGTGGGGCCAGGCCGTGCAGCAGAGCAAGCTGGTGAAGCAGCAGGTCGCACTGGCGATCGCCGCGGTGTTGATGTCGACCATCGCGCCGAAGCTGATCGCGCTGTTCCCGGGCATCATGCGCAGTTCGCTGGCGTTGAAGACGCTGTTGCCGGAAGCTGCGGCGCCGGGTTGGCTGGCGGTGGTGTTCGCGCCGTTCCTGGTCGGCTTCCTCCTGCTGGTGGTCAGCTTCCTGAGCCAGGTCCAGGGCAGCTGGTTGCTGCTCGCGGGCGTCGTGGCTCTCGCGTTCGGTCCAGTCTACTACGTGCGCAAGGCCGCCGACCTAGTGCGTCCGCACGCCGCCGAGGAGGTCGGCAAGGTCGTAGGAGGAGTGCGCAGCGTGGCCGGTGGGGCCAACCTGGTCGGAGTCGTGCTGCTGGTCTGGTACCTGTTCGACCTCGACGACGTGACCTGGCCCACGGCGATCCACATGCTGCTGGAGGCAGGCGGCGGCATCTTCCTGACCATGGTGGTGATCAGTGACGTCACGCTGGCACTGCTGGCGTTCAGTCAGCGGCAGAGCGCGCAGTTCCACGACTCGGCGCTGCGCGGCCAGTACGAGCAGCGCCTGAAGGCGCTCGCTGGCGCGGGACTGACCGATGTCGAGAGCGCCCTCGGGATGAAGGACCTCGAGAACCTGCGCAAGCCCGGTCAGGACTGAACGAGCCGGCCGGCGAGGGCCTCCAGCAGATCCATCGTGCTGATCAGGCCGACCAGCTTCTGCCGGTCCTTGACCAGCACCCGGTGCACGCGGTGGTCGACCATCTGCGCGGCGACGTCGGGCAGCAGCGCGTTCGGGCCGACGGTGACGAGTTCGGTCACCATGACGTCGCCGGCACACGGCTCGTCCTCGAGCCGCTGGAACGCGACCGTCTCGGTCTCGTCGATCTCGTCGTCGAACGTGTCCGGATCCGCGTCCGCCGGCAGTTCGTGGTCGTCGGCATAGCGACTGACGACGTCGCGCATCGACACGACGCCGAGCAGGTGCTCTTCGTCGTCGAGCACCGGCACTGCGCTGACCTGGGCGTCGACCAGCACGCGTTCGACCTCGCGCAGCGGGTCGCTGGCGTGCACCACGACCAGTTCGCACTGCATCACGTCCTTGGCGCGCAGGAAGCAGAACTCGGTGATCGGCTCGGTGGACGGGTGGCGCAGCGTGGTCTTCATGGTCGGCCTCTTCCCGGCCAAAGCCGCCCGTGCTTCGCTAGTTTCATGTTCCCGGTCGGGGTGGCCCATCTGCGGATGGAGCCTTCGCCCCCGGCCATCGATCGTCTACGCAGCGGGTGGCAGACCCACCCGATCAGGAGGCCCCATGCCAGGCATCGTGCTGACCACGGACTTGTCGGAAGAGTCGAAGCGCGCGTTCGCGCCGGTGCGCCAGCTGGCGCTGAAGCTCGGGCTGCCCGTGACGCTGCTCGCCGTCATCGAGGACCTGCCGTTCGAACCGACCGCCGGCGGCCTGATGGCCGTCTATCCCGACCGGACCCTGCTGAAGAAGGACTGGGAAGCCGGCATGGCCGCCGCTGCGGACACCTTCGGCCGCGACGTCTGCAAGCAGGTGACGGTGCTGGAAGCCGCCGACGTGCCGCGCGCCATCGTCGACTTCGCACACGCGCAGAAGGCCGACTACGTGGCGATGGCGACGCACGGCCGTTCCGGATTGCGGCGGTTGCTGCTCGGCTCGGTCGCCGAGCAGGTCGTGCGCCACGCGCACGTGCCGGTGCTGCTGTA
>JAEUHU010000114.1 GCA_016793305.1 Planctomycetota bacterium | reverse complement strand
CCCGTGCAGCCGAACACCGCGCGTCGGGTCGAAGTGACCGGAGACGCTGCAGCCGTCTCCACCGCGACGATGCAGTTCGGGTTCTCGGCGCTGCACGGCGGCTGGCAGTCGACGCCGGTCGTGGCGACGTTCCCGTTCCCGATCATGGAGACGTACACGGTCGATCGCCAGCAGTTGCGCGGGACCGATGCGGTGTTCTCGAGCCTGTCGGGCACCTTCGTCCAGGCGCTGTTCTCCGGCACCACCGGCATCCTGGAAGTGAGCACGAACATCGCCAGGTCCGTCAGCGGCGCCGGAAATCACGCCGCCAGTGCGGCGCGCAACGAGTGGATCGCCGCACCGAATGCACCGCTCTTCTCGGCCTCCGGGAACCTCGGGCAAGCCTTCGGAAGCGGCCAGCTGCACATCCTCAGCCCATACAGCGGCACGTGGTCCGCGACGTCGTGGACCCAAGGCGGCGGCAGCTCCGGCTCGTCCGGGTACGACTTGTTCGGCACCTATGACCAGGGCACGGACGAGCGCCGGGTGTACAGCGCCTTCACGTCTGCCTGGCACACGCCGCCTGCGGGAACGTTGGCCGAGACGCCCGTGGTCACGGGTGCGTCGGCGGTGATGCGCACGGGCACCGGCATGATCGGCTTCTCTGGCTACAGCGGCACCTTCGTGGCGCTGCCCGGCGCCACGGTCCGGCACAACGGCTACGTCGCGAGCGATGCTTCGAACCTGCACGTGTTCGATCCGCTGGGCGCGCGCTGGGTGACGCAGCCCTGGCAGGCCGGTGCCGGCATCGGCCCGGTGTTCGGCACCAGCATCATGCTGGCCACCGATGGCACCCACGTGCTCGGTCACTCCAGCCTGTCGAGCGTGTACGCGCGGCAGGCATTGCCGGAAGCAGGTCTGGCGGTACTGGCCTCGGACAGCGTCGGTGTGGTGCGGACCAACGAGCACCTGGTGGCGTTCGCCGGTCTCGGCGACACCGTCGGCTGGCAAGGCACACCCGGGCTCCTGTTCGGCGTGGTGCCGGGCGCGACGGCGACCCTGCAGCTGATGGTGCCGGCGCAGCACATGGTGGTGTTCGGCTTCGGGGCGCCCGTGGCGCCGACGCCGACGCCGTACGGCGAACTTTGGATCGATCCCGCCAGTTCGATCGTCGTGATCCTCGGGGCGATGCCCACCGACACGCGCCTCGTGCTGCCGATTCCGCTGCCCAACATCCCGTCCCTGCACGGTTCCTTGTGGGTCCAGCAGATGGCGACGGTCGCCGGCGACGGCACGATCGAGGTCGGCGCGCCGAACACGATGCTGCTGCAGTGATAGTGGGCCGCTCGCTCGCCGGGTGAGCGTCGCCATCGTGATGGACTCGGCCGGATCGTGCGCCGCCGGTTCAGCGCGCCAGTTCGCCAGGCACGGGCTTCCACCAGCCCTCGGCATCGTTCGTCAACAGCGCCGGCTCGCGTTGCGGGGCTGGTTCGACGGGTCCGGCGGGCTTCGCCGGGAAGTCGAGCAGCACCAGCAGCCCAGGCTGGCAGGCGACGCCCTCCGCACTCCAGTCGGCGGTGAACGCCGCGACCAGCTGCGGATCGCTCGCTCCCGCGTTGCGCCACAGCAGGGCGCGACGCACCGGCTTGGTCGTCGTCGCGAGGCGCAGGATCGAGGTGACTCGGGCGCGTGGCTCCTTCGGGAACGCATCGGCTCCCAGCTGCGCCTCGAGGGCCATGGCGAGGTCGTGGAACGACTGCACCTTCTCGCCGTCGATCGACAACAGCGCGTAGCCGTGCCGTGCGAGCAGTTCGCGGAAGGGTTCGGGAGCCGGCATCGCGCCGGCGTTGACCGGCTGCACGCGCAGCCACGGGAGTTCGCGACGCAGGCGTTGCAGGGAGCGCAGCACGGCGGGTGCACCTTCCCGTTGCCGCCACAGGAACAGGCAGAAGGCGAGCCATAGGCCGAACAAGATGGCGGCGAGGATCCCGGACACGGGCGGGCGCAGGAACAGATTCGGCAGCAGGATCAGCAGCAGCATCTGCTCGCCCCGCACCCTGCCCCACACGGTTTCGTAGCCGTACATGGCGAAGAGGCTAAGCAAGGGGCGGGATGCGCCAATCCCCGGCCTCGCCGACCTGGCTGGTCAGGCGGCCCTCCTTGACTGCCGATCGATGCGCATTGAAGGTGTGCCGACGAGGTGACACATGAGAAGGACCCTGGTGCCATTGCTGGTCGTCTGTGCCGGGCTGGCTGCCTGGTGGATGACGGCGCGAAGCTCCGCGTCTGCCCCGCGGACGCCGACGCAGGCCGAGCGGCCCCATGCAGAAGACGCGGCCCAACCGGCGTCGGCAGGCTTGGCGCCGGCGGATGCTGCGCCAATGCAAGGACAGCAGCCAGAAGGGCGATCGGCGATCGATTCCGGGAGTGCCGAGTCGCGGCGTGGCGGCGTGGCTGCTGGCGCGGCCGGTCGACGTCTTCGGGGTCACGTCCCGCGATCCGCCGACGAAGTCGCACGGTTGTTCTGGAAAGCTCCACTCAAGGTGAGCAGCGAGCGGTTGTTCGCCTCGCGATTCCTCAACCCTGGCGAAGGTCCCCCCGAGCTGGCCGAGTTCGACGCGTTGGACGCGATCGTCCAGACCAACGTCGCGGCGATCGAAGGCCAGCTGAAGAAGTCCGCGGAGGCACGTCACGGGGTCGCGTTCGACCTGCTCGAGCAAGGCCGACTTCGTGAGCCGAAGTTGTCCGAACTGTCGCCCGAGCTGGCGGCGCAGGTCCTCCGCGAAGTCGATGCCGAGCTGACGCGAGAGGCCGGCGAAGGCGTCGCGAACGAGGCTCGGCGACAGCAGGTCATCGCGTCGAAGCTGCAGGAACATGCCAGGAGCGCGGTGCCGGACGCGGTCACTGAGTTGCTCTCCGACGGGAAGGTGTTCGTGGCCACCAAGGCGCAACTGCAGGGATTCGTGGACCCGGTCGAATTCCAAGCTTCCTTGCGCGGTGCGTTCTTGAACCAATGCCTGTCCTTCTTCGTTGCTCGTGGTCGCCTCGCCTCCGACGACGCGGCCACGTGCGCAGCTGCCTTCGAGGCCATGGCTCGATGAGGCGCCGACGCGCCGCGGGGGCTCAGGAGACCTCGCCAACCCACGGGAACGCGGGCCCGAACAGCCACACGAGCAGCACGGCGTCGGCGAACGCCAGATCCGATCGCCTGCGCTTCTCGTAGGCGACCGCCTGCATCGTGCAGAGGTACACTGCGCCCACCACGGTGGCCCAGAGCAGCCATTCCTCGATCTCTGGACCACCGAACGTTCCCCGCAGGAGCACGTGGAACCAGTGGACGGCCACCAGCAGGAAGCAGAGCCCGCACACCGCCATCGACGCGAGCGACCGAGAGCGGCGGACCGGACGGGTGTCGCCACCATGGGCAGCGAAGAAGAGCAGGCCGGCGAGCACCCAGGGCCAGCCCGCGAGCAGGAGCATGTTCTTGGACCAGCTGACCAGCAGCCAAGGCAGTCCCCACGCAATGGCGCCCAGGAGGGCCATTCGGGAGGCGTGGACCTCGTGGTCTCTGCGAGCGGTGTCCGGATCCCGGGCGGTGTCCACGCACCCAGCCCATATCTGGGGTGGAAGGACACGGCAAGTGCCGCGCGGGTGCCCGCAGCACCCCTTCGGCTGGCGATCAGTCCTCGACCCAGGTCCCGACGAA
>JAEUHU010000082.1 GCA_016793305.1 Planctomycetota bacterium | reverse complement strand
CGTTCGCGCGGCTCGTTCGCCGGCGGGGCCTGCTTGTGCACCTTCTCCTGCAGCGCCACCAGCGCCTCGTGGTCCGAGTCGGCCGCCGCCAGGTCGCGCAGCTCGCCGAGCAGCACGTAGTCCTTCGGGAAGCGCGCCACCGCCGACTCGACCTCGCGGCGCAGGGCTTGGGGCAACAGCTCGCCCTGCTTCCGCCACGCCCGCACGCGCAGCTGCAGCAGCGAACGCAGCAGCTCGGGCGGCAGCCCGGGCTCGACGACGCGCGCCAGATGCCCGAGCGCCTCGTCGTCGCGGCCGGCGTCGAGCGCCATGCGCGCGAGCTTCAGGTGCGCGTCGGCCAGCACGTGCGGATACCGGTCGGGCAGCGGCCCGCGGTAGCGCACCACCTTGCGGAACAGCTCGCGGCTCTTCCGCGGGTCGGCGCCGACCAGGGCCGCGACCGCGTGCAGGTGGCGGCCGAGCACCGCTTCGCCGCGCATCGTGCGCACCCGGTGGCGCAGCAGCCAGAACGCGAACAGCCCGCCGAGGCCGAACACGACCAGCAGCAGCAGGATCCGGCCCAGCGTCGTCTGCAGCAGCGGCTCGACGATGCGCAGCACGAAGTCGAGCAGCTTCAGCACCACGTCGAGTGCGGGCCCGAACAGGGCGAGCACCAGCACGACCGGCAATGCATAGACGAGCACCCGCAGCCACGGGTTCTTCGGCAGCAGCGCCCGGAACGGTGCCGACAACCCGCGGCGCAGCAGATCGCCGAGCTTGCTCATCGTGGGCCCTCCGGGGAACTCGGCGGCTGGTCGGACCGGCCATCGTCCCGATCGCCGGTCCGATCCTGGTCCGGCCCGTCGGATGCCTGGTACCCGCCCGCCGCAGCTTCGCGGGGCCCCTCGCCGAGCCCGTGCAGGGCCTGCTGCAGCCGCAGCCGCAGGTTCGCGTCGCGTTCCTGCGCCAGCAGCGCGCGCAACGCCGCGATCGCCGCCTCGCTGCCGATCGCCCGCAGCGCCAGCACGATCTGCACACGGCGGTTGGTGTGCCGCGAGATCAGCCCGATGCTGACCTTCTCGAGCCAGCCCGAATGCGCGTAGGCCGCGTGCAGCACACCTACCGCCGCGTCGCCGATCGCCTGCAGCAGCGTGCGCAGCTCGTCGTCGGAGCCGCTCGGCTCGGGCCCGAACTCCTCGATCAGGTGCTCGGCCGCGGCGGCCCCGCCGCGCACCAGCACGCGCGCGAGGCGCTGCCGTTCGTTGGCCGGCCGCTCCGGATCGGCGAACGCGGCGAGCGCGTGCTCGAGCGCACCCGGGCCGAGTTCGGCGAGCACCCGTTCGGCGGTGTCGGCGAGCGCCGGATCGCCGAGCCCCTGCAGCAGCACCTTCAGCAGGGTCCGCGACACCCCGCGACGGAGCAACACCGCCAGCAGCACGTCGGGATCGACGGCGCCAGGCACCGCGGCGAGCAGCACGTCGTCGCGGTCGAAGGTCGGCTCGAGCAGCAGCGACTCGGCGAGGAAGTGGCCGCGCGGCACCACCTGCAGGAAGCGGCGCAGCACCGCTTCCTCGGCGCGGTTCAGCCGATGCAGGATCTCGACCGGCGGGAACCGTTCGAGCACCAGCTGGAACTGCTCGAGGTCTGCGAGGCCGAGGAAGAAGTCGATCAGGATCTTGCGGTGCTCGGGCTTCGCCGAGGCGAACAGCGGCTCGACGTGCGGCAAGGCGCTGCGGTCGAAGCCCTGCACCACGCGGCCGACCAGGTGGGCCGGCGAACGCTGCGGCAGCGGCAGCAGCCGGCCGTCGGCGAGTTCGTCGCTGGCGGCGAACA
>JAEUHU010000079.1 GCA_016793305.1 Planctomycetota bacterium | reverse complement strand
CGGATCACCATCGGGCAGGTG
Source organism: Planctomycetota bacterium (assembly GCA_016793305.1). The sequence goes on along the minus strand of JAEUHU010000079.1, from coordinate 1,718 downwards.
TACTCACCGCCGCTGCGGTAGCGCATCTTCGCGGCTTCGCTGACGATCTGGTCGAACGCCGGGTAGATGAAGTCGAGGAACTGGATCTCGGCGATCGGGCGCATGCCGTAGACGGCCATGCCGACGCCGGCACCGATGATGCCGCACTCGGACAGCGGCGTGTCGAAGCAGCGCTTCTCGCCGAATTCCTCGAAGAGGCCGGCGGTGGCGCCGAACACGCCGCCCTTCTTGCCGACGTCCTCGCCGAACACGACCACCCGATCGTCGTTGCGCATCTCGGTGCGCATCGCGTCGGTGATCGCTTCGAGCATCGTCATCACCTTGGTGCCGGTCTCGCCGGCGCCGGCCTTGGTCTTGGTCGCAGTCATGTGAGGGTCGCTGGTCTTGCTGGGCGCCGAGTTCGCGGCGCAGATGCGGGTGGGATGGTGCGGCTGCCGCCGCGCCGTTCGGATCGGGGGATCAGAGGGGGAATGCGCCGATGTCGGCACCGACGCTGCCCTTCGAGACGAGGTCGCGCAGGTGCTCGCGCTGTTCCTTCAGCTGCGGCGTCAGGTTCATGTAGACGTCGTCGAACATCGAGTCGACCGGCGGATTGCCGGTCGCCTCGGCGGCGGTGACGGCCGCCTGGATGGCCGCCTTCGCCCCTTCGACGCACTCCTGTTCGAAGGCCTCGGTCCACAGCTTCTTGCCCTTCAGGTAGAGCTGGAAGCGCGCGATCGGGTCCTTATTCTTCCACGCCTCGTACTCCTTCGCGTCGCGGTAGCGCGCGGCGTCGTCGGAGCTGCTGTGCGAGGCCATGCGGTAGGTGACCGTCTCGATCAGCGTCGGGCCCTCGCCGGCACGGGCGCGATCGACGGCCTCCTTGGTGGCGCGGTAGACGGCGAGGATGTCGTTGCCGTCGACGCGCACCCCGGGCATGCCGTAGGCGTCGGCCTTGATGGCCATCGACTCGCTGCAGGTCTGCTTCTGCGACGGCACCGAGATCGCCCAGCCGTTGTTCTCGCAGACGAACACGACCGGTGCCTTGTAGACCGCTGCGAAGTTGAGGCCGGTGTGGAAGTCGTTGCTGCTGGTGCCGCCGTCGCCGCAGTAGGTCATGAACACCGTGTCGTCGCCGCGGATGCGCGCCGCCATGCCGGCCCCGGCGGCCTGCGTCAGCTGCGTGCCGATCGGCGAGCTGATCGAGACGAAGTTCGCCTGGCGGAAGCTGTAGTGCACCGGCATCTGCCGACCCTTGCTGGTGTCGCCGGCGTTGCCGAACCACTCGCAGATGACCTTCTCGAGCGGCACCTGGCGCAGCAGCAGGATGCCCGGCTGGCGATAGGCCGGGAACAGCCAGTCGCTGTCCTTCAGCGCGTAGGCGGTGCCGAGGTGGGACGCCTCCTGACCGGTCGACTGCAGGTAGAAGCCGATGCGGCCCTGGCGCTGCAGGGCGAGACCCCGCTCGTCGAGCAGGCGGGTCGTCACCATCAGTCGGTAGAGCTTCTGCAACTCGGCGGCCGGCAGGTTTGGGTCCTTGCCCTTCTGGGCCTTGCCGTCCTTGTCGAGGATCGTCAGCAGTTCGAGACTCATGCGGATTCGGGCGTGGGGGTGGTCGAAGGGGTGCCGGCGGCTTCGGCGATCGCCTTGCGCTGGCGGAGCATGCCGGCGAGGTAGAACTCGGCGGCCTTGTAGCTGGAGCGGACGAGCGGGCCGGCGGCGACGTAGAGGAAGCCCTT
>JAEUHU010000064.1 GCA_016793305.1 Planctomycetota bacterium | reverse complement strand
TCATCGAGTTCGCGGTAGACCTTGCCGCATTCACGGCATCGGACGATTTTGCCCATGGCTGTCGGGTTCGGTGCGGACCGAACGGTCCGCGAAGGTCGAGGCGATGCATACCGGCTCCCCGGTGCAAGGCAATGGCCGGTTCGGGGAATCTTCAGTCCGTTCGTCCGAGGGGGAGGGCAACAGTCCGTGCCACCGGCTGGCCGATGGACGCCGCGTGTCCAAGTCGCCGATGGTGATCGCCGGGCTCGGAATCGCCGCCTGTGCCCTGCTGAGCTTGATGATGAAGCAGGCGATCAGCCTGACTTCGGAGCGGGCCAAGGTGCCCTACGCCGAGGCGCTGGAGGCCCGCTTCGGCCAGAAGCTGGCGGCGCCGCTGCAGATCCGGGACGAACAGACGGACGCCGGGGCTCGACTCGTGGTGCTGGCGCGGTTCGAGCCCGGCGTCGACGCCGCGCAGACGGCGGCCGCCATCGGGGCAGAGGTCTGGATGCACGCCACCAGGGCCGGGACGCCGGCGCGCGAGCTGGTGGTCGTCGAGCGAGACGCGGCGAACCGCGAGCTGCGGCGCTTCCCGTTCGCCCGACCGGCGCCCGGTCGCTGATCCGCAGTCGGCGATGGCATCGCGCCAGCCCGTACGGCCGGAGTTGGCCGGGGGCATCGCTCGATAAGGCCGGGACATGCCCCATGCCGTGGTGTTCGCCTTCGCCGTCCAGGACGGGCTCGCGCCGGTCGCCGGAGCGGCCCCGGCCGACGTGTTGGCGCGACAGCTGCCGCGGCTCCTGGTCGCGCGGCTGAACGGGAACGGCGACCGCGGCGTGCGCTTCCTGCCGTTCCTCGGGCCGGTCGACGGGCAACGCACCTTCCTGCGCATCGCCGAACTGCTCGAGCCTGCCGTGCTCGGGCAACTGCACAAGCAGGGCGAAGTGCGCCTGCTGTGCGACGGGGTGCTGCGGCCAGGGGCGCTGCAGTGGCGCATCGTCGACGGGCAGAAGCTCGAGGTGCTGCGCAGCGGTGAGCTCGCGTTCGATCCGCGGGCGCCGCTCGACGTGCTGCCGCGCCTCGAGTTCGAACTGACCGAGCTGCTCGGTTGGACCGGGCGGCCAGCACCGCTGCCGCCGATCACCGGTGAGGCGCTCGGCTGGTTCCTGGTGCTGAAGGACGAACTGCTGCGCGCCGAGGCCGGCATGCCGCTCGGTCCCGGCGATCCGCTGCGCGCCGCGCGTCGCTGCGTCGAGCTGGTCGGGGCGCGCCCGGAGGTGCAGGAGGTCGTCTGCGACCACCTGGCCCACGTGCTGCGCACGGGCGAGCACAAGGCCGCGATCGGGGCCGTGCTCGCGGGCTTGGTGCCGCAGGTCGTCGACGTCGCGCGCCTCGAGCGAATGGACGCGCTGGCGTTCGCCGCCGGGGATGTCGACACCGCGACGGCCGCGGCTCGGGCGGCGGCGCTGCGGGCTCCCATGCGCGCCGAGTTGGTCGAACGGGCGGCGGCGTTGGCGTTCCGTCGTGGCGGCCACGACGACGTGCGTGCCGTGGTCGAGGCGGCGAGCAAGGCAGGTGCGGTGAGTGCTTCGGCGTTGGCCCAGCTGGCGGCCAGCTGCGATCGCCACGGCGAACTCGCCGAACGCGACGCGCTGGTCGATCGGCTGGCGCCGCGCGACGACCTGCCGGTGCCGGTGGTGCGGCTCGTGGTGTCGTTCCTGCTCGAACGGGGCCTCGCGGAGCGTTCGCGCCAGCTGCTGCGGCAGGCCCTGCCACAGGCGCCGAACCAGGCAGGGTTGCACTTCGAACTCGGCCGCGCCGAGCTGCTGCTCGACGCCGGACCGGCGGCGGCGGCGGCGTTCGCGACGGCGCGCCGGCTCGGGCTCACGCCCCCGTTGGACGCGCAGGCGCGGCGCTTCGAACGGCTCGCGGCGGTGCC
>JAEUHU010000046.1 GCA_016793305.1 Planctomycetota bacterium | reverse complement strand
TCGATCGGGAACGGCAGCAAGCCGCGGTCGTCGAGGTGCTCGACCAACGCCACCACCGCCGACGCGAGCAGGTCCGGGACCTCTTCGTAGGCGAGCTGCTGGCGCACCAAGTCGACCAGCGTGTGCTCGCGGGATGGCACGTTGGCGAGGAACGCGCCCTTCTTGTCCTCGTCGTCGCCCGCGGGACCTCGCCGCCACTCGTCCCAACCGGTCTCCTCGCGCTGGGCCACCGTCTCGGCCGGCGGCGGTGGCGGCTCCTGCTGGTCGACCACGCGCAGCTCGAGCGCTTCGTTCTGCTGCAGCTCGGCATCGAGCATCTGCAGCAGGTCGGCGGTGGCCAGCTGCAGCACCTCGATCGACTGCAGCATCTGCGGCAGCAGCTGCAGACGCTGTTCCTGGCGCAGGCCCTGGCGAAGTTCGAGACTCATGACGCGGAAAGTCGGTCCGCGTGGGACTTTCGGCACCCGGCGCCGCGATCTTGAGCGCTGCCGGGGCGAACTGTCCGGAAATGCGGCAGCGACCCGGCCCGGAGCGGGACGAGGCGGTTCGAGCCGGCGCGCCGCGGCCCGACGACAGGCGCTCCGTTACTCCGGGCGACGCCGCGCGGGCCGCGCCTGCGGGGCCGCGGCCAGCGGATCCTCGGGCCAGCTGTGCCGCGGGTAGCGCCGCGACAGTTCGCGCCGCACCTGCGGGTAGACGTTCGCCCAGAAGCTCGGCAGGTCGGTCGTCACCTGCACGGGGCGGTGGTTCGGCGCCAGCAGTTCGAGCACGACCGGAACGCGGCCGCCGGCCAGCGCCGAGACCGCGCGCAGGCCGAAGAACTCCTGCAGCCGGGCCGCGATCGTCGGGCCGGCCGGCGCGTCGTAGTCGACCACCGCGGCCCGCCCCGTCGGCAACTCGATGCGGTCGGGAGCCCCTTGCTGCAGCGCCCGCCGATGCTGAGGCGACAAGCTCGCCAGCAGCAGCTCGCCGACCTCGGCGTCGCGCAGGCTGCGCAGGTCGCTGCGCTCGCCGAGCAGCTGCAGTGCTGCCGCCGCGACCGCCCGGTCGTCCCAGCCCGGCAGTTCGAGGTCCGGCGAACGCGCGGCGAGCCAGCGCATGCGCGCCAGCAGCCGGCGCAGTTCCTTCTGTTCGCCGAGCCAGCGCCACGGGTCGGCGGCCAGCACCGGCAGCAGCAGCTCGGCAGCGGCACCTTCGGGCAGTTCGCCGCCGCGCGCCGAGCGCAACGCGAGGTCGCGGTAGCGCTGCTCGCGCACGGCGACGACGCGGCCCTGCGCTTCGTCGAGCTCGGCGCGCACCGCGGTGACGAGAGCGCCGGCGAACGCTTCGAGGTCGGCGAGCTCGAGCGCCAGCGTCAACACCGCCTTCGAACGCTGCTGCCGCCCCACCTCGTGCAGCCGCAATGCCAGCAGCAGGTCGTGGCCGTCGGCCGCGGCCGGCAGCGACAGGCCACGCCCACCGACCATCGTCGCCGTACGAGGGTCGCCGGTCTTGCTGCGCAACGCGACGCGATCGGGAAAGCCGGCCAGCAGGCAGCGCGCCAGCCGGTCGCTGTCGCGGGCCCCGTCGCCCGGCCCACCACGCCGGCCACCACCGAGCCAACGGTCGCGCAACGCCCGCGCCTGTTTGGCCTGCCACGCCGACGTGCCGAACTCGCGGCACAGGTGGTCGGGAAAGCCGCGCTCCTCCGCCAGCAGGAACGCGTCCACCGCCGCGTGCAGATCGGCACCGTCGGCGCGGCCGAGCTGCTCGAACTCCGACAGCACCACCGCCGCGGTCGCCGCGGCGACCGCACAGCCGAGCTCGCGGCCGGCGTGCACCACCGCGGCGAGCCGCGGGTGCAGCGGCAGCTGCAGCAAGGCCCGGCCACGCGGCGACAGCGCGCCGTTCTGCTCCAGCGCGCCGAGTTCGTCGAGCAGGCGGTCGGCGGCGGCGAGCGCCGGTTCGGGTGGACGCTCGAACCACTGGAAGCGCCGCGGATCGCGGCCCGCGAACGCGCGCACCAGCAGGGCCGGCCCGCACAGGTCGATGCGCTGCACGTCGGGCAGCGCGTGCCGCGCCATGCCGCGTTCTTCGCTCGCGGTCCACAGCCGGTAGCAACGGCCGGGCCCCGTGCGGCCTGCGCGCCCGGCCCGCTGCGTCGCCGACGCCACGCTGATGCGCTCGAGCTGCAGCACGTCGACGCCGCGACCGCGGTCGAAGCGCAGTTCGCGCGCGAGCCCGCTGTCGACCACCGCGGTGACGCCGGCGATCGTCAACGAACTCTCGGCGACGTTGGTCGACAGCACGACCTTGCGCTGGCCCTGCGGCCGGATCGCGCGATCCTGCGCGTCACCGTCGAGCCGCCCGTGCAGCGGCAGCACCAGCACCGCCCGCCGCCGCGCCAGGTTCTGCAGGGCCTCCTCGCAGCGGGCGATCTCGCCGACCCCGGGCAGGAACACCAGCACGTCGCCGGGGGTCTCGTCGAGTGCCTTCTCGATCGCCGTGCGCACGGCGACTTCGAGCGGGCCGTCGACCGGCCGGTCGAGGTGCACGACCTCGACCGGGTGCAGCCGCCCGTCGGCTTCGACGACCGCAGCCCCGGGCAGGAAAGCGGCCAGCGGTGCCGGATCGAGCGTCGCCGACATCACGCACAGCCGCAGGTCCGGCCGCACTTCGGCGCGCGCTTCGGCGAGCATCGCCAGGGCGAGGTCGCCTTCGATGTGCCGCTCGTGGAACTCGTCGAGGCAGATGGCCCCCACGCCCTCGAGGAACGGGTCCTGCACCAGCTGCCGCACCAGGACCCCTTCGGTGACGAAGCGGATCCGGGTCTGCTTGCTGGTGCGGCTCTCGCCGCGCACCTGGTAGCCGACGAGGCCCCCGAGCTCGCAGCCGAGTTCTTCGGCGACGCGTGCGGCCGCGGCGCGCGCCGCGAGGCGGCGCGGTTCGAGCACGACGACCTGCTGGTCTTTCTGCAGCAGCGGCAACAACGCCGGCGGCACGCGCGTGGTCTTGCCCGAGCCCGGCGGCGCCAGCAGCAGCAGCGAGGTGCGTTCGCGCAACGCGGCGACCACGTCGGGCAGGCGCACGTCGATCGGCAGATCCAGGCGAGGCACGGTCACGACAGGGTGCGCCGCCCTTCGATGGCGTCGGCGAGGATCGACGCGCTGACCTGCGCGATCGATGCGCCGGCCGGCAGGCCACGCGCCAGCCGCGTGACCTTGACGCCGAGCGGCGCCAGCTTCTCGGCGAGCACACGCGCGGTGCCTTCGCCCTCGAGGTCCGGGTTGGTGGCGAGGCACACTTCGGCGAACGCTTCCTTGGTGACGCGCATCAGCAGCGGGCCGGTGGTCAGGTCCTCGGGGCGGATGCCTTCGAGCTGCGACAGGCGGCCCTGCAGCACGTGGTAGAGGCCGCGGTAGCCGACGTCCTCGAAGCGCTGCACCTCGCGCGGGTCCTCGAGCACCAGCAGCATGCGCTGGTCGCGCGCCGGGTCGCTGCAGACCGAACACGGGTCGCTGGCGTCGAGCTGGAAGCAGCGGCTGCAGGTCTTCACCGCGGCGCGCACCTGTTCGATCGCCTTCGCCAGCTGCAGCGCTTCGTCGGCGTCGATGCGCAGCAGGTGGAACGCCAACCGTTCGGCGGTCTTCGGGCCGATGCCGGGCAGGCGGTGCAACCGCTGGATCAAGTTCTCGATGCTGCGTTCGCGCTGCGCCATGGCCAGCTCGGGAGGCTGGCACCTGGGCGGCGGTGGGTCAAGCGAAGGATGCGGGTCGCGAGGCGAGCGACTCGAACCACCTCTCGCGGCCAGGCACTTCCCGAGACCGCAGCAACGCCCCGATACTGGCGTGAGCCCCGGGTGCCGCGAACGCACCAGCAAGCCCAGGCGCAGCACGGAGACCGCGTGAGATGATCGTTCGGCGGCGCAGCCGGTCGGATCGTCGCCCACGCTCACCCGAGCTCGCGCACGAGGCGAGGGATCTCGCCGACCATCGCGAACGGCACCGACAGCAAGCGGAACGGGCGCTCCGGCCCCACCGAGCTCGACGACGTCGTCGACAGCACCTGCAGGGGCCCCGGCCCGACCCGCACGGCGAGGTCCAGCTGCTTCTCGGCGACCACCACGTGCAGGCTGCGCAGCGTGCCGGGCGCACCGGCCTTCCCTTCGACCGGCACCACGCGCCCCCCGACCTCGAGCACGTAGTCGACCTCGGCGTTCGAATTCTTGGCCTCGCGCACCCACGGGAACAGCGCCGGTTCCTGGTCGAACGCGTGGCACGCCCGCAGCTCCTGGCCCACGTACTGTTCGACGAGCTGGCCGTGGTTGGCAAAACGCGCCACGGCATCGACGGGCAAGGCGGCCGCGTCGATGCCGGACATCGTCGCGAACAACCCGACGTCGAGCAGGCAGACCTTCTCGTAGCGTTCGTCGACTTCCGCACCGAGCGGCACTGCGTTGGCCGCCATGCGCCGCACCGGCGTCACGACGCGCGCCATCGCCAGCATGCGGAACGCTTCCTTCAGCGTCTGCCTGCGTTCGACGCGGTCGATGCACACGGTGCCGAGACCGAGCCGGCTTCGTTCAGAAGCCGAGTGCTCGACGAGACCGTCGACGAAGTCTACGCACGGCGCATCCTGCTGAAGCACCGCTGAGCAGGCGGTCCAGGTCTACCCCAGCGTGTCCGCCAACGAACGGTCGCGCTCCGTTCTAGCGGACTGGCGCGCAGACCACCCGAAACCCGATGCTGCGGTGCGCGAAATCGGGGACCCCGCCGAGGCGGAACGCCGAACGGCTGAGGTAGGAGTGGAAGGACCAGCCGCCGCCGCGAACGATCCGGTAGGGGCCGCTCGCCTCGTACGGATCGGCAACCGAGCCAGCAGGGTAGTTGGCGCTGTTGTCCCAACTGTCGAGGCACCACTCCGACACGTTCCCGTGCATGTCGTGCAGTCCCCACGCGTTCGCCACGTAGCTGCCGACAGTCGCGGTTCCCGGGCTCGAGCACACGCTGCCGGCCTGGGAGTCGTACCAGATGTTCGCCTGGTCGCAGGCCAGCCCCGATCCGTAGTGGAACTCCGTCGACGTTCCCGCACGAACGCAGTACTCCCACTCCGCTTCGGTCGGCAGGCGATACTCGTATCCCGTCGGCAAACGGCCTGCCGCCGCTTCCTGCACGCTCAGCGCGTCGCAGTAGGCCACCGCTTGGTTCCAGGACACCAGTTCCACCGGCAGGTCGACCCCTGCGAAGTGCGACGGGTTGCTGCCCATCAGCGCCTGGTACTCCGCCTGCGTCACCTCGTACTTCCCGGCCCAGAACGGCATCGAGATCGTCACCGAGTGCACCGGCTTCGAAGTCGTCTGGTTGAAGTAGGGCGCCGAACCGACGGGCAGGGCGGACCCCATCGAGAACGTGCCCGACGCGATCGCCACCATGTTCGAGCTGGCCAGCGGCGGAGCCGCCACTTCGATCTCGAGGTCGTTGTCGGTCAGCGTGAGAAGCCCCGCGCCGTCGACGTCTGCACCCTGCACGTCGAACGACGCCCCGACCAGCAACGGGTTGTTCGGCACCAGGAACTGCAGCGCCGGGCTCACGCCCGATGCATCCAGCACGCCGACGCCGAGCACTCCGAAGGCGAGCGGATCGAGCCGCAGCACCCCCACCGCCACGCCAGGGATCGAGATCGGCAGCGCCCCCGGGAAGTTCGGCGAACACATCGCCATCGCGAACTGCCGGCCCGCGAGCGACGGCGAGTGCTCCATGACCATCGACGCCGTCTGGCCGAGCACCACCGGCGCCATCAGCTTCATCGTGCGACCGGTCTGGGCCACCGCGGTCGCCGCGACCAACGAACTGGCGAGAGGTACGAGCAGGCGCGAAGGATGCATGGTTGCCTTCGGCCGAGAGATCTGGGCAACCCCTGGTCGCCCATTCCCAGCCGACTCCGTTCGCAGAACCGTAGCTGCCAACAGCAGCGCCAGCTACCCCATTAGGCACCTGAATGACCGATGGCCTCGCACCCGAGTGGACGTGTGTCGGCGCTCGTCCGCCATCGGTCAGGGCGTCCCCGCTCTAGCGAATCGGGGCGCAGACGACCCGAAACCCGAGGTTGACCTCCGAGAGGTTGGGGCCGAGTCCGAACCGGAACGCGGACCGACACCAGCTGGAGTCATCGCTCCAGGCGCCGCCCCGGACGATCTGGCTGGTTCCGACCACCACGTAGGGATCGGAGACAGGTTCCGCCGGGTAGTTGTTGGACAGGTCCCAGCTGTCGAGGCACCACTCCCACACATTGCCGTGCATGTCGTGCAGGCCCCACGCGTTCGGGGGGAAGCTCCCGACCGGCATCGGCCCCGGCGAGTTGCAGTTGCCGTTGCTGTGGTCGCTGAAACCGAAGTTGGCCTGGCCACAGACCAGCGAGGCTCCGAAGTGGAACTCCGAAGTCGTTCCGGCGCGGCAGCAGTACTCCCACTCTGCTTCCGTCGGCAGACGATACTCGTAACCCGAGGGCAGTCGGCCAGCCGCAGCCTCCTGAACCGTCAAGGCATCGCAGTAGGCAACCGCCATGGTCCAGGACACCTGCTCCACCGGTCGGTCGAGGCTCCCCGGAGACCACGGTGCCGTGAAGAGGGACGGGTTGCTGCCCGTCAATGCCTGATACTCCGCCTGCGTCACCTCGTACTTCCCCATCCAGAACGGCCGCGTGATCGTCACCTCGTGCCTTTGGAGGGAGTTCGGTTGGTTGTAGTACGGCGGGAACCCCAGCGGCCCGACCCACGAGCCCATCGAGAAGGTCCCCGACGCGATCGCGACCATGTTCAGGCTCGCCGGCGGTGGGGCCGCCACCTCGATCTCCAGGTCGTTGTCGGTCAGCGTGATCAACCCGAGCGCATCGATGTCCGCCCCCTGCACGTCGAACGTCAGCCCGACCAGCAGCGGGTCGTTCGGGACGAGGAAGGTCAGCGCCGGGCTCACGCCCGATGGATCCAGCACACCGATCCCCAGCACGCCGAAGGCGAGCGGGTCGAGCCGCAGCACGCCTGTCACCTGGCCCGGAACCGAGACCGGCAACGCCCCCGGGTAGCTCGGCGAACACATCGCCATCGCGAACTGATGTCCAGCGATCGACGACGGGTACTCCATCACCATCGAGGCCGTCTGCCCCAGCACCACCGGGGCCCGCAGGCTCATGGTTCGGCCGGTCTGGGCCACCGCGGTGGCCGCGAGGAACGAGCAGGCCAGTGGAGCGAACAGGCGAATCGGCTTCATCATGAGGTCACCTTGCGGCGGATCCTTCGCGGCAACGCCAGCCAAGTCCCGCGATCTATCCGACCAGCGCTGGCTTGGGAAGGGGCCGGCGCGCCCGGCCCGTGGCGACCGACGCACGCGGCGCCCGTGCGGCCGACCCAGGCTTCCATGAGAGGGCCGGGCCCGTCAATAGCCAGTGGTCTTGAGAACTACTCCTCGAAGGACTCAGGCGCCTTGGCGCCAGCTCGCCGAACACCGCGGACTCCGCAGGCTTCCATACGCACTCTTGAAGGCTCTTCGGTT
>JAEUHU010000029.1 GCA_016793305.1 Planctomycetota bacterium | reverse complement strand
CGTCCTGCGCGATCGCCGTGCTGGCGATCGCCCCGTAGAGCCAACCCCACACGGCGTCGTTGTCCCAGTTCGACCCGCGCTGGGTCATCCGGCAGTTGCACAACCAGCGCACCGCCTTGTCGAGCGCCTGCCGCCGGCCCGGCCGTTCCTCGGCCCGCAGCAGCGCCATCGTCGCGAGGCCGTGCGCGGCGACGCCCCACGCGTAGTGCGTCTCGACCGCGAACGACATCTCCATGGTCGTCTCGCACGACGTGCTGCCCCAGCTGCCGTCCGGGTTCTGCGTGCTCACCAGGAAGGCGATGGCGCGGTCGAAGCCGGCGCGCCCGGCGGCGCGATCGACGCCGACCGGCGCCGGTTGCGGCGCCACGGGCGTCGCTGCCGGGGCGGGTCGAGCTTCCTGGGCCGGGAGCTCCCCCGGAGCCGCCAGGGTGCCGGCCACCGCGAGCAGCAGCGCCGCCGTCCTCACGACGACTCCTTGGCGAGCTCGGCGCGCAGGTCGGCGATCTCCTCGGCGAGGTCGGCGAGCCGGTGCTCGTGCTTCTGTGCCTGCAGACCCAGTTCGAGCTTCGCCTTCTCGGCCTCCTGCTCGGCCTTGCTGCGCTCGAGTTCGGCATCGACGACCTTGTCGCGCAACTCGCGCTCGCGCTGCGGCTGGGTCACCTTCTCGAAGTGCGCGAACTCGGCCCGCGCGACCGCGAGGTAGCGCTCCGCCGACTCGAGCTCGCGCCGGCCGCGCTTCAGCACCAGTTCCTTGGTGGTCTTCGCGAACTCGTCGGCCTGGTACATCGCCACCAGCTCGCCGAGTTCGTCCTTGCTGTGGTCGGCGCGGTAGATGCTCTGGTCGAGGCCGATGCGACGCTCCTCGAGCTCGCGCGGCTTGACCTCGGCGAGGAACAGCTCGAGGTCCTGCTTCGCCTTCGCCAGCTCGGTGGCCGTGCGGCGCAGCGCCGCGGCGACGCCGGCCTCGCGCATCGCCCGGTCGATCTGCTGGATCTGGCCTTCGACGCGCGCCGCCTCCAGCTCGCGCTCCTTCTGGCGCAGCTCCTTCTGCTTCTGCTTGCGCGCCGCGGCCTTCTCGGTCGCCTTGTCGTCGGCCTTCTCGTTGGCCTTGCCCGACACGTCGCTGGCGGCGGCGGGACGTTGGGCCAGCGGGGTGGCAGCGGGTTCCTCGACCTTGCTCGGATTCACCGAGGCTTGGCAAGCGAACAAGATCGACGACGAGAGTACGAGGGCGAGCCGACGGAGCATCCACGCACGTATACCGTGACGGGACGCCGTTACGAACGGCGAGGGCCATGCGTCATGGTTCGCAGGCCTGGGCCCCATAGGTCATTGCCTGGCCACTTCCGTCGACTAGCCTGCCCCCATGGCTCTCGTCCCGGCCACCATGCGGCGACACATGCTGCTGCTCGCCGCCCTGATCGTGGCCGGCAACCGCTGCGAGCCGGTGCCAATGGCCATCACGCAGGCGATCGTCTGGCTGCCGACGGGCATCGCGATCGCCGGCCTCTGGCTGCTCGGGGTGCGCGCCGTCTGGACCATCCCGGTCGCCACGCTGCTCGGCCGATTGCAGGTCGGCTACGACGCGAGCATCTACGTGCCGGCGATGCTCGGCAGCGCCACGGAGGCCCTGCTCGGCGTCTGGCTGCTGCGGCGCCTCGGCCTGCGCGGCGACTTCGCGTCGCTGCGCGAGCTGTCGGTGCTGGCGGTGACCGCGGCGCTCGCGCCACTCGGCTCGATCCTGTTCTCGCTGGTCGGGCGCACCATCCCCGGCAACTTCCGCGAACTGCCGTTCTACTCGGGCTGGGACGGCTGGTGGCGCATGAACCTGCTCGGCACCCTGGCCGTGGTGCCAGCGGCACTGCTCTGGCTCGGGGCTCGGCGAGCCCTGCGCCGCGGCGAAGCGGTCGAGACTCTGCTGGCGGCGGCCGCCACCGTGACGACCGTGGTCGTGGTGATGGTCGCGCTGGCACCGAGCGTGTCGAGCGTGCTGCTGCTGATCACGGTGCTGCCGATCGCATTGCTGGCGGCCGTGCGCCACGGGGCGCGGGGTGCTGCGACCCAGGCCCTGCTGGCGACGCTGACGATCACCGCGTTCGCGACCTACGGCATCGGCGCGTTCCAGGTCGTGCCGCTGCCCGAACGGCACTTCGCGGCGCAGGTGTTCGTGACCCTGACGGTCGCCGTGCCGCTGGTGCTCGGCGCGCTGATCGCCGCGGCCGAACACAACGTGCACCGCTGGCTGCACAGCGAAGGGCTGCGCCAGGCCCTGGTGCGCGTGCTGCCCGACGTCGTCTACCGCCTCGGTTCGGACGACACCCTGCTCGACGTCATGGTGCCCGAGGGCTCCGTGCTGCCGGTGGCGAAGGAACGCCTGCTCGGCCGCCGACTCGGCGACGTGGCCGATCCGCAGTACGTCGACCACCTGCAGGCCCAACTGCGCCGCGCCCGTTCGGGCATCCCGTCGGAACCGGTCGAGTACGCCCTGCGCACCCCAGACCACCCGCACCAGCGCGAAGTGCGGTTCGTGCCGCTGGAGAACGGCGAGGTGCTGGGCGTGGTGCGCGACGTCAGCGCTCGCCGCGCTGCCGAGGAGCAGATGTCCTGGCACATGCGCGCGCTCGAAGCGATCGCGAGCGGTGGCCCGCTCGACGCGGCGCTGCTCGTCATCGTGCAGGGCATCGAGCGGTTCCTCGGCGCACGTGCCGCACTGATGGTGACGCGAGGGCGAAGGCTCTACGTCGCCTGTGCCCCGTCGCTGCCACCCGAGTACCGCCTGCTCGCCGACGGCCTGGAGATGGGCCCGATGAGCGGCAGCTGCGGCGCGGCCGCGCACGGCGACACGCTGATCGTCACCCGCGACACAGGCTGCGATCCGAAGTGGGCGAAGTGGCGTGAGCAGGCGAAGGCACAGGGCTTGATCGCCTGCTGGTCGCTGCCGGTGCACGCGGCGTCCGGAGCCGTGCTCGGCACGTTCGCGGTCTACCACGACCACGTGCACGAGCCCTCGGCCGCGGACCTGGCCCTGCTGCAGCGCGCGGCGATCCTCACCGGACTCGCCCTCGAACGGGAGCAGCGCGAAGGCCTGCTCGCGTCGATCCAGGCCAACGTCAGCGAAGGCCTGTTCCGCATCGTGCCCGAAGTCGGGCTGGTGCACGTGAACCCGGCCTGCGCGTCGATGTTCGGCTACGCGACACCGACGGAGATGCTGCGCGAAGTGGCCACCGCAGGCGGCGACGCCCAGCATCGCGACAGCCTCGCGTGGCTCTGCGGCACCGAGACCTCGACGCGTCTCCAGGAACGACGGCTGCACCGCCGCGACGGCAGCCCGTTCTGGGCGCAGGTGTCGACCACCGTGGTGCGCGACCCCAAGGGCGCCATCGCCTGTTGCGACGGCGCGATCACCGACATCACGGGAAGCAAGGAACTCGGGGAACAACTGCGCCAGTCGCAGAAGATGGAAGCGATCGGCCAGCTGGCCGGCGGTGTCGCCCACGACTTCAACAACCTGCTGACCGCGATCTCGGGCTACGCGGAGGCGGTGCGCGACGGGTTGCCCACGGGAGACGTGCTGCGCAACGACGCCGGCGAGATCGTGCGCGCGGCGACCCGGGCCGCCGACCTGACCCGGCAGCTGCTCGCGTTCGGCCGCCGCCAGGTCCTCACCACGGAGGTCGTCGATCTCGGGGCCGTGGTCGCCGGCATGGCCGACATGCTGCAGCGGCTGCTCGGCGAACGGGTCCAGGTCGTCTGCCGCCGCCACGACACCCCCGTCTGCGCGCGCGTCGATCGCGCGCAGTTCGAACAGGTCGTGCTGAACCTCGCCCTCAATGCGCGCGACGCGATGCCCGACGGCGGGCGACTGACCATCGCGACCTCGGTGCACGACGAACGCGCCGGGCCCGATCGGCCGCCCGAACTCGGCCCAGGCCGCTACGCCGTGCTGGCGGTGCAGGACTCGGGCTGCGGCATGTCGCTGGCGACGCGCGAACACGCCTTCGAGCCGTTCTTCACGACCAAGGCACCCGGCAAGGGCACGGGCCTCGGCCTCGCGACGGTCTACGGCACCGTCAAGCAGAGCGGCGGTGCTGCGCGGATCGACAGCGCGGTCGGCAAGGGCACGACGGTCTGGGTGTGGTTGCCGCTGGTCGGCGCCACCCTGCACCACGAGCCCGTCGTGGAGGTGCCGCGCGGCCCGGCGCGCCGCGCCACCATCCTGGTCGCCGAGGACGAGACACTGGTGCGCGAACTGGTGCAGCGGGCGCTGCTCCGCGCGGGCCATCGGGTGCTGCTGGCGAAGAACGGCGAAGAGGCGCTCGTGCTGGCCGCCGCGAACCAGATCGACCTGCTGGTCACCGACGTGGTGATGCCGCAGCTCGGTGGCCGCGAACTGGTGCGGCATCTGGCGGCGACGCACCCGACCACGCCGGTGCTGTTCATGTCGGGCTACGCGAGCGACAGCGAGGCGCTGGTGGCGACGGCGCCGGGGCCGGCGGCGATCCTCAACAAGCCCTTCACCGCGACCCAGCTGCTGCAGTCGGTCGACGGACTGCTGGTCCTCGCGGCCGCACGGCCGGCAGCGAACGCCTGATCACGCCACCGCGATCACGGCAGGATCGGGGCGCACACGATCCGCAGGCCGATGCCGTGTTCGACGTAGGTGGGAAACGCCCCCCCACGATGCGCGGAACGACCGTGGTCGACATGGTCGGCCCAGCTGCCGCCACGACAGATCCGCAGCGACCCCGTGGTCGCGTAGGGGTCCACGACGGCTCCAGGGGCGTAGCCGGCCCACAACGACCAGCCGTCGAGGCACCACTCCCACACGTTGCCGTGCATGTCGTGCAGACCGAAGCCGTTGGCCGGATGAGAGCCGACGGCGCGGGTCTGCCCGAAGCACGGGTTGGGCGCCGCGAGGTTCGCCTGTGTGCAGTCCACGCTGGCCCCGAAGTGCCATTCGCTCGTCGTGCCGGCGCGGCAGCAGTACTCCCATTCGGCTTCGGTCGGCAGTCGATACTCGTAGCCGAACGGCAGCCGTCCCGCGGCGGCCTCCTGCGCGCTCACGGCTTCGCAGTAGGCCACGGCGTCGTTCCAGGAGACCGTTTCGACCGGCCGCCCCCCGCTGTCCGGGTACGCCACCCCCTGGAAGCCCGAGGGGTTGTTGCCCATCACGGTTGCGTACTCGGCTTGGGTGACCTCGAACCGACCGATCCAGAACGGCTGGGAGATGGTCACCTGGTGCTCGGGAACCGACCAGCCACCGACCGCCGCGGACCCCATGGAGAACGACCCCGGCGAGATCGCGACCATGGTGCTGGACGCCGACGGCTGGTCCGTGCGCACGAGCGCGGGGGCCAACACCACGCGGAAGCCCTGGAAGGGGCTGGCCGCGCCCGCCGGCACGGCCACGCGGCTGGCCGACCGGCAGTCGACCGCCGCATCGAGCACGGAACCGCCGCGGGCCACGCGTGCTGGACCGGCCATCCTGTAGGGGTCCACGACGTTCGCGGTCGGCCAGCCGATGACGCCATCCCATCCGTCGAGACACCACTCTCGAACGTTGCCGTGCATGTCGTGCAGGCCGAAGGCGTTCGCGGGCCAGGTCCCGACCGCCGTGGGCGCCGCGACGCACGCCTGGATGCTCGCCTGCCCGCAGCCGAGGCTCGCGCCGGTGCTCCACTCCGAGCTGGTGCCGGCTCGGCAGCAGTACTCCCACTCCGCTTCGGTGGGCAACCGGTACAGGTACCCCGAGGGCAGCCTGCCAGCGGCATCCTCGAGGCTGGAGAGGGCCGCACAGTAGGCCATGGCCTCGGCGTAGGAGGCGCCGTCCACGGGCCGGTCGGCAGCGAGGATCGTCGAGGGGTTGGAACCCATCACCGCCTGGTACTCGGCCTGCGTGACCTCGTGGCGCCCGATCCAGAACGGTCGCGAGACCGTGACCGGATGCACGGGCCCCTCCCAAGGTCGACCAGGCACGGCCACCGAGCCCATCGCGAACGGCCCCGGCGCGATCGCCACCATGTCGGGGTCGGCGGGCGCCGCCGCAACCACGATCTCGAGGTCGTTGTCGGTCAGCGTGGTCAACCACGTCGCCGAGACGTCGGCCCCTTGCACGTCGAACGACGCCCCGACCAGCAGCGGATCGTTCGGCACGTCGAACACCAACCGGGGACTCAGCCCCGAAGCGTCGAGCACGCCGATCCCGAGCAGACCGTAGGCCAGCGGATCCAGCCGCAAGGTGCCCTGCCACACCCCTGCCGAGGTCAGGAGCAGTTCGCCAGGATACGTCGGCGAACACATCGCCATCGCGAACTGACGGCCGGCGAGGGCCGGAGGATGCGCCAGCGCCATGGTCGCGGTCTGACCGAGCACCACTGGAGCGAGCAACACCATCGACCGACCGGACTGGGCCTGGGCGTTGGCGAGGAGCAGCGAGCCGACCAGGATCGCGACGGTGCGAGGGATTCGCATGGCTGGAGTGGCGCCGAAGAGAGCGGCGGGGGCCCGTCGGCGGAGGGCGACTTCCCTCCGGCCCGGCCCGAGCCCGCGTGCAGCATGCTACGGCTCGGAGCGCACCCAGGAAGGGGGGCCGGCGCAACTTGCGGCGCGCGGCGCGGCGCCGACCGACTCGCGCCTACCCGAAGTCGTAGACGTAGGCCATGCGATCCTTCCGGAGGATCGCGTAGTCGAGCCCCTTCAGCAGCGACAGCTCCGGATGCGCGAGATCGAGCCCACGCACCTGTGGCTTCTGCATGATGAAGAACTTGCGCGGCATCGCCGGCTGCGACTCGTAGGCCCCGGGTTCGATCTGCCCGGCGAGCTCGAACTGCGTGGCGCCGTTGTAGAAGGCGCGGATCCGCGAACGCTTGTCGGTGCTGCCGGCGAGGCGCCGCAGCGTGTCGTCACCGGCGACGTCGACCAGTTCGTGCGCCAGGATCACCTCGCGCAGGTTGACCATCACCGTCGGCGTGCGGATCACCTCGCGCGAGCGCAGCGACACCAGCGTGGCGTCGTGCACCGGCAGGAACGTGCGCGTCCAGTCCTCGAGCAGGTTCGACAGGCGCTTCGGCTTGTTCGGCAGCCGGCCCTTGATCAGGAAGACGTCGGTGAGGAACACGTCCTCGACGAACACCGCGGCGGCGGACGTTCCTTGCGGGTCGGGTTGGTCGTTCATCGGGGTTCGTCGCCCGTCGGGGCACGCACCAGCTGCCGGACCTGTCCGGCCAGGTAGAACGAGCCGACCACCAGCCGCGGCCCCGGTCGTTCGCGCAGAGCACGCAACCCGGTCGCCGCGTCCGGCACCGTCTCGCACCGCCGACCGAGGCCGGTGAGGAACCCGGCGATCGCGCCGGGAGCCTCGCCGACCGTGCCCGACAGCTCGGTGACAACGAACGTATCGGCAACCGGCAGCAGCCGACTCAAGCCCTCGCGCCAACGCTTGCCGGCAGCGCAGGCGAACAGCACGTGGGCGGCCCGGCCCGGCCACCGGCGCCCCAGTTCGTCGGCTACCGCTTGCATCGACTCTTCGGTGTGGGCGCCGTCGAGCACCAGCACCTCGCCGTCGGCTTCGTGGTGCACCTCGAACCGGCACGGCAGCCGAGGCCGCGGCGCAGGATCGAGCTGCAGCGGCGCGTTCGGCAGCACTTCGACGAACGCGGCCGCGGCGAGCGCCAGGGCGGGCAGTTCGTAGGCGGCGGCCTGCGGCAGCCGGAACGGCAGCCGTCGCCCGTCGGGCAACCACAGCTCGCCGCGCGCCGTCCCCTGCTCCCACTGCACCGAACGCACCCCGAAGTGCTCGCCGAGCACCAGGAGCCGCGCACCGACCGCCGCGGCGTGGGCGCGGATCACCGCCAGCGCTTCCCCCTCGGCCCCGGACAGGCCGAGCCCACCCGGCCGGATCACCGGCGCCTTCTCGCCGGCGATCGCCGCGAGCGTGTCCCCGAGCACGTCGGTGTGTTCGAGTTCGATCCTGGTGACGATGCCGACGTCGACCGGCAGCGCCGTGGTCGCGTCGTGGCGCCCACCGAGGCCGACCTCCCAGACGGCCAGATCGACGGCTTCGTGCGTGAACCATGCTGCCGCGGCCAGCGTCATCGCTTCGAAGAACGTCGGCGCGCGATCGTCCTCGGAGGCTTCGAGCAGTTCGGGAAGAAGTCGCTCCAGGACCTCGACCGGGATGTCGGCGCCGTCGACACGGATGCGCTCGAGCAGCGTCGTGACGTGCGGTGACGTGTAGCAGCCGACGCGTCGGCCGGCCGCCATCGCGAGCCCTTCGAGGAACGCGCAGGTCGTGCCCTTGCCCTTGCTGCCACCGACCTGCACCGCCGGGCGCGGCGAGGGCGGCGCTCCGGGGCGCGCCAGCAGCCGGCGCATCGTGGCGAGGTCCCAGAGCCGCTTGTCGGGCCGCAGGCGCTCGTAGTTGACGAGCTGCAGCAGCAGCGGGGCCAGGCGTTCGACGGCTTTGTCCACGGAGATTTCGCGCCGGGCATTGGCGACGGTCGCGACGACCGCAACACTACCGGCCCGCCCGACCCCGAGGTATCCGCATGCACCGTCGAACCACCCTGCTGCTCGCCACCCTGCTCGCCGCGTCCGTCCTGCCGGCCCAGGACCAGGAAGGCCGCGGCCGCCGGCGCCGCGAAGCGCAGCCGGTCGAGCTGAAGCAGTTCACGTTCCGCGAAGAGAAGTTCCAGAGCGACGCGGTCGGCCGCGAGATGGAGTTCGGCCTCTACCTGCCGCTCGGCTACGACGACGAGGCGAACAAGGACAGGCGCTACCCACTGGTCGTGTGGCTGCACGGCATGTTCGAGGACCACATGCGGTTCCACCACCGCGGCGGCGCTGCGGTGCTCGACAAGACGACCGATGACGGCAAGCTGCCGCCCTGCATCTTCGTGACCGCGAACGGTGGTTCGACGTCGCTCTACGTGAATCGCAAGGACCAGAAGTGGGAAGACCTGGTCACCGTCGACCTGCTGGCACACCTCGCCAAGCACTACCGGGTGGCCGAGGATCGCCGGCAGCGCGCGATCACCGGCGTCAGCATGGGCGGCATGGCCGCCCTGCGCATCGCCTTCACCAAGCCCGAACTGTTCGGCGCGGTCGGTGCTCACAGCTCGGCGGTGTTCGAGGAGGACCCGGAGAAGCTGCCGCAGCGCATCCAGGGCATGGCCAAGCGCCTGGGCCTCGACGAGGTGTTCGGCAACCCGATCCAGAAGGACGCGTGGCAGCGCGCCAACCCGCTGTGCCTCGCGACCAACACCGACCAGAAGCAGCTGGCGACGCTGCGCATCTACTTCGACGCCGGCACCGACGACCGCTACGGCTTCGCGAACGGCAACCAGCTGCTGCACGAAGCGCTCGACAAGAAGAAGGTCGCGCACACGTTCCGCCTGATCGAAGGCGGCGGCCACTCGTGGGGAGCCGGCTTCCAGGACCAGACGCTGCCCTACTCCTTCGCGATGATCGGCGAACTGTTCGCCGAAGCAGCGAAGGCCGAACCGGCCGCTGGCAAGGGCAAGAGCGCTGGCAAGGCCGGCACAGGCGAGGCGACGCCTCCGCCCGGCGGCGGCAAGTAGCGGCGCGGAAAAGTGCGCTGCGACCGAGAACCCGGGGAGCAAACCGGTCGATGAAGCCGACTAGGAGGTAGCACCGGCGGGGCGAACACCCCACCGGCACGAGCCGACCATGTTCTCCCTCGAGCACCGGGTGCGCGTCTTCGTCTTCCAGGTCCTGGACCGCCGCGTCGAGTTCCTGCTGCTGCGGCATCGCCCGCGCGAGGAATGGCCACTCGGCCCCGTGGTCGGGGCCGTCGATCCAGGGGAGAAGCTGGAGGACGCGATCCGCCGCGAGGTCCAGGCCGAGACCGGGCTGCGCCGGCCGGTGCACCTGATGGAGCTGACCGGCCCGCAGAAGGAGCTGTTCGGCGACATGGGCGTGGTCGAGTGGCCGTTCGCCTGGCAAGCGGGCACGCCGAGCTGCCCGGTGCAGGCGGTGACGCCGGGCCCGATGATCGGCGAAGCGCTGTGGCTGCCGTTCGAAGCGGCGTTCCGCGAACTCGAGGTCGCCGGCGACCGGGACGCGCTGGTGCGGCTGCAGACGAGCCTGCAATAATCCGCGCCCCGTTTCGGGCCGGAAGCCGTATACCCGCGACCTCGACGTATGAGCGACGAATCGAAGAAGTCCGAACCCCTGGCCGACGGCCGCCTGCCGAGTTCCTCGATGCGCAGCTACGCGCTGCTGACCCCGCACCTGAAGGAGCTCTACATGGGCTTCTACAAGGCGACCTACGGCAAGTCGTTGATCGACTTGAAGACCAAGGAGTTCATCGCGATCGCGGCCGCGCTGACCTCGGGCTGCAAGGGGTGCCTCGAAGGCCACCTGAAGAAGGCCAAGCGCGAAGGCGCCACCAGCGCCGAGATCGCCGAGGTCATCGCGATCACGCTCGGCGTCAACGCCGCGACGATCGTCGATCGCTCCGACATCGCGAACTTCCATCTCGGCGGGCTCTTCGAGAAGCCGGACGGCGCGTGACGGGCAGCGGGAGCACGCCGCGAGCCGGCAATCGCGCAAACCGGAGTGCAGGTCGCACCGTTGGCAGGGACATGCCATCGTTCCTGCCAGCGAGGACCTCCCTGCTGCCGCCGATCCCGCCGGCATTTCGCTACGTGCTCGGCGGCCTGATGGTCGCAGCGCTGGGCTACCTGCTGACCAGCGTCGAATGGTCGGACGCTCCCGTGCCGGACCCTGACCCGCCACCAGCGGCGATCGCGGTTCCGACCCTGGACTCGGCGATCCTCGGCACGGCACTCGACGGGACGCGTGAGCAACGGCTCGAGGTCGAGAAGGAGCCTCTGCGCCATCTGCTGCAGCAGGCGCTCGACGTCGGCCCGACCGTCGCCGAAGCGCTCGGCCTGCCGGACCATCCGGTGCCCCTCGAAGAACTGCGCGCCGACCCACGCCGCTGGCGCGGCCGCTGGTTGTTCTACGAAGGCGAGGTCGAGTACCTGTCGGGGCCGCGTGAAGGCCACCCGGTCGCCGGGCGCAGCATCTACGAAGCGACCCTGCGACTGCAGAACGGCGACGCGGCGATGCTGACGTTCTCGCTGCCACCGGCAGCTGAAGTGGTGGTCGGCAGCTGGGCCCGGGCCGAGGGATTCCTGCTGAAGCTGCGCGACACGACCTACCCGACGGCAATCGACCGCGCGCCGCTGCTGGTCGGCCGCGAACTGCTGCGCGACTACCCGAAGTGGGGTCCGGTCACCGAACTCGACGCAGCCCTGCTCGCCTCGGTCGACGACGAGTCGTACTCGCTCGGCGCACCGGTCTGGCGCAACGTCGAAGAGGACCAGACCGAAGCGCTCTGGCACCTGGCGGCCTACGCCCGCGACACGTTCGGCGCGCGCACCAACGCCGAGTGGCACAAGGCCGGCACGCTCAACAACGACCGCCACGAAGCCCTGCGCTCGGGCAAGATCGCGCGCGGCACGCCGATGCGGATCTTCGGCACGCTGATCATGCGGCGCACCCTCGTGTCGCCGCCGAACCCGGCCGCCATCGATGCCTGGACCGCCGCGTGGGTGCAGGTGCGTGAGTACGGCGGTGGCACGCTGGTGCCGGTCTGGGTACCGAAGCGCGTGGCGGCGTTGCCCGAACGCTGCCAGGTCGAGGTGCGCGGCCACTTCTACCGCTGGTCGATCTACAGCGCGAAGGACGGCACGGACCGCAGGGCGCCGCTGTTCGTGGCCGCCGACATCACGCAGTTCGACCTGCAGGTCGGCAAGACCATGGACGGCATCGGCCTCTTGCTCGGCGGGCTGGTGCTCGGGTTCCTGCTGCTGGTGGGCTTCGGCCAGCTGCGCAGCAAGGCGGCCGCCGACCGACACATGCAGGCGCTCTATGCGTTGCGTCGGCGCGGGAAACCGCGGCAACCTGGGGCAGAAGCCTCAGGCGGCCCTGGTGCAAGCGGTGCCGCGCCGCCGTCGACCTCGTGATCGGCGACCCGTGATCAGCTGCGCCGCACGGTCGCGGCCCCGAGGGCCGCACACGCGGTGCCGGCCAGGATCGTGAACGGCAGCCACTGCGTCGCCTGGGCCATCGCCAGGAACAGGTGGCGCGACGCGGCATCCATGCCGACCAGCTTCGGATGCACCTTGCCGTAGTGCGTCTGCCACCCGTGCTCGACGTCGAAGTACTGCACCAGGGCCACCGGCACCCGCGCCATCAGCCCGTAGGCGAGCGTGGCGAAGAACGCGCGCGGCCAGGCGAACAGCGCCAGCAGGGCGAGACACGGCGAACCGATCCACAGCCACTGCATCGCCGCCTTCAGCTCGTCGCCGTCGAAGTGGTGCAACACGAACACACCGGCACCGACCATCGCGACGAAGCCGAACGCCGGCACGAAGAACGACGCCACGAACGGCGGTTTGCCGGCGGCCGCGAGCCGCCGGCCGAGCAGGAAGCCGAACACCGGCACCAGCCAGACGATGCCGAACGGATTCAGCGGGCTGCCCGGCTCGGTGGAGAACCAGTTCGGATCCCACCCTTGCCGCTCGCCGACCAACCGGAGCAGGGTGACCACCAACGTCAAGGCCGCGGCGACCAGCAGCAGGGGCAGTGCGCGCGGTTTGGAGTCGCTCATGCCGGCATGCTCGCCGCCGCGGGCACGCGGCTCAAGCAGAGAGCAGCGCGAACGCCCTCGGCAACCCGATCGCCATGTGCACACCGTGCCAGCAGAAGTCGCGACCGTCGCACAGCACGAGCCGCGCGTCGCCGAAGTCCCCTCGCTGTGCCAGCTCGGCCCGCTGGGCTTCGTCGAACGCCCACGGCTCGCTGGCCAACAGCACCCGGTCGACCGCGCGCGCGACCGCGACCGCCGGCGACACCTCGGGATACCGCGCGGGCTCGTCGGCGCAGACGTTCCGGGCGCCCGCCTGCGCCAGCACGTCGTGCACGAACGTGTCGGCCGAGACACTCATCCAAGGCTTGCGCCAGATCGCGTAGTAGACGCGCGGCCCGACGCGGCCCTGCTCTACCCTACGCAGCGCCGCGTCGACCTGCTGGGCGACCGCCGCCGCACACGCTTCGCCGGTGCCCAGCACCTCGGCCAGTTCGGCGAGCCCCTGGACCGCTTCGCCGATCCGACGCGGCGTCTGCACCAACACCGGCACGCGCTGTTGCAGCCACGCGAGATCCTCGGGCCGGTTCTCCTCGGCGTTGCCGAGCACCAGATCCGGAGCCAGCGCCAAGACGCTCTCGCGATCGGGGTTCTTGGTGCCGCCGAGTCGCTCGACTCCATCGAGGACGCCCACCGGATGCGTGCAGTAGCGCGTACAGCCGACCAGCCGATCGCGCGCGCCGAACGCACAGACGCTCTCGGTCGTGCTCGGCACCAGGCTGACGAGGCGGCGCGGCCCCCACTGGTTGTCACCGCCCATGGCGCAGGAACGTCGGCACGAGCCGCCAGACGCCGAAGCCGAACCAACGCTGCATGGTCGCGAGACGGAACGCGTGGCGGTGCGCGTCTTCGCCGGCTTCGTCGCGATGCTGGCTGCCGACCGGGCACGCGAGGCGCGACGCGCAGACATGCTCGCAGCCGCCATCGTGCCGATGCGAGGCGCACGCACCGAGATCCTGGTTGCCACGCCCGTCGTGCACCCCCGCGGGACACGCCGTGACGCACGGCTTGCTGCACGAACAGCACGGCTGGTAACGATCGGAGATCGCCGCATCGGGCACGACGCCGAACGGTCGCCCGTCGAGGAGCAGGGCGGCGCGCACCCGCACCCACGGTCCGAACTCGGGATGGACGAGCAGCCCCGAGACCGGCGACACGGTGCCGAAGCCAGCGCATTCCCCGAGCCGGTTGGCGTTGACCTTCGGCGACGCGGCGAGCAGCACCGATTCGCAGGCAACGCCACCTTCGTGCAGCCGGGCGACGACCGCGCGCACCGTGGCCGCGGTGTAGAGGTCCTGGCCGTCGGCGCTGGCGCCGGATGCGAACGATGCCGCGTACTGCTGCCAGAAGGCGCGCCCGCCGCTGCCGAGCACCACGAGCGTGCCACACCGGGGGTGCCGCGACGCGAAGCGCTGCTCGCACGGGGAGCAGCCGTCGAACCGCGACGCGTCGACCAGGCCGAACAGGTTGAGCCCGCCCCGGACGGCGATTTCCTGGGCGCTGGCAAGCAGTTCCGAACGCATGGCTGACGGGACCTGGAGCGGTGCCGGGATCGGCGGATGGGCGGCCCGCCGGGCAAGGCGGGCCGGAGCGACGTTTTCGTTTCCCGATGGCCGCTGTGCAAGACCCCGTTCCCGGTGGTCTCGTGCATGGACCTCCGTCGTGCCCCTGACGTGGTCGAAACCTGGTCCGCCGCGAGGCTGTTCTCCTCGTCCCCAGACTCTTGTGCCGGTGCGCCCCGCAGCTACCCTGCCACCTGCCCTTCGCGGGGAAGCCGGTGAGACTCCGGCGCTGTCCCGCAGCTGTCACCGGGTACGACCGTCCTCTATGCCACTGGCGAGCCCCGATGGGCGAGCTGGGAAGGCGGACCAGTAGGCCAGACCCCGGAAGCCAGAACATCCGCGTCGGGCCGGTCCGACCGGACCGTCGACTGCTCCGACCCGGTGCTCGAGACACCGGAGGTGGAACATGCCAGGTGCCGGGCTCCGTGCCCGCGGTGTGCGCGTTGCCGCGCGACCGCAGGGTGGTTCTTCGTTCGTTCCGACGCGATTTGTCGCGTCGCCCCCCTCGTCGGCAGCCGCGGCAGCGCTGGCCACGGCGATGCTGCTCGCGACGCTGCCGGGCCAGACCATCGCCGACGACGGGTTCGCGGCGACGACCTCGTTCACGACCCGCCACCAGGCCAGCCTGGTGCGAAGCGTGCTGCCGCGCGGTCTTGGCCAACACTACGTCGTGCACCGGCGGCAGCTGTTCGCGACGGATGGCAGCCTGGTGGCCGGCCAGCGCCCGATGTTCGACCTGAGCAAGGAGGACATCGCGTTCTGCGCGCGAGCCGACGGCGGCGGCCGCCTCTACGTGGGCGGGTTGCGGAGCGGCACGGTGCATGTGCTCGACGAGGCCAGCGGCGCCCTGCTGGGCTCGTTCCAAGGACTCGCCAACACGTTCGCGGTCGAGCCGCTCGCGAACGACCGGCTGTTGGTGCAGGCGAATCCGACCTGGCCGGCCGGCGGCAGCAACAGCGGGCTCTGGCTCGTCGAACCAGGCGTGGCCCCGCGACTCCTGCTGCAGCTGGTCGGGCCGTCGGCGCCACTCGACCGGTTCGGCAACGGCGACCTGATCCTCGCCGAACTCGGTGCGATCGTGCCGCCTCCACCTGGGGCGGCGCGCTTGCTGAGGTTCCCCGCCGCCGCCGTGCAGGCGGCGATCGCCGGCGGCACGTTGTCGATCGGCCAGGTGAGCCAGATCGGCACCGGCTTCGCCGGCATCTACGACCTCGCGGTCGACGACGCGGACCGCGTCTACGTCAGTGATCCGGCGAGCGGCGAGGTGCGACGGACCGCGCCAGGAGGCCTGGACGCCGTCGAGACCTGGTTCGCCGCCGGGACGAACCGCTACGTCACGGGGCTGCACTGGCGCGGCGGTGGCGGCGCACCGTTCGCTCCGCACCAACCGGCGAGCCACGCGCCGTCGCTGCACGTCACCTGCAGCGACTACTGGACCATCGTCGAGCAGATCGTGGTGCACCCAGAACGACCGACCGCCGTGCTCACCCCCACGACCTCGATCACGAGTGGCACGCAGCTGGTCGTGCACCATGCCGCGGCGAACGGCACCGGCCTCGTGCTGATCGCGCCTGGCACCGGCGCGCCGGAGGCCCCGTTCGTCTGGACGGGCGGTCCTGCGTGGTGGCTCGGCTTCGACCCGAGCCAGATCCAGTTCGTGCTGCCGTTCGTCGTCGACAGCGGCGGCGTCGCGGTCGTGCCACTGCCGTACGCGGGTGGCCTCGACGTCGCCATCACCTTGCAGGCCGCGATCCAGGCGCCGAACGGCGCGATCGCGACCACCAACTCCATCTCCTCCCAGCTGTTGCCCTGACCCGCACCCATGCCTCCCATGCCTTCTTGCCTCGCGCACAGCGCCACGACCCTTCTGCCGATCCTGCTCGGCACCGCGTTGCTCACCGCCCAGCAGGCCCCTGCCGGCTACCTGCGGACGAACACGCCGCTGCCTGCGGGTGCCAGTGCCGTGCTGCAGACGTCGGCTGGCGTCGTGCTGTGCACGGGCACCGAACTGCAGCTGCACGCTCCGGGCCAGCCGGTGCGCACGTTGCTCGGCTTGTCGTCGTTCGTGTTCGGCTCGTTCACGATTCCGGTGGGCAGCCAGCACGTGCTGTTCGGCGAGAACAGCAACAACCACCTCTGGCTGGTGCCGCTCGCGGGCCCGGCACCGAGCGCGCCGCTGGCGACGGTGCCGTACAACTACGACGCCGTGCTGCTGACGCCGCAGACGGCGCTGCTGTCGGCCAAGCTCGGCGGCTTCGCCACGCCCGACAACGACCTGGTCGCGCTCGACCTCACGACCGGCAGCTGGCGGTCGATCGCGAGCTTGCCTGGCGCCTCGGGTCCGGTGGCGTTGCTGGCGAACGGCGACGTGCTCTACGCAACCTCGAGCCTCGCCTTCCCGACCCCGCCCGGCACCGCCGAACTGCTGCGTTTCCCACGCGCGACGATCGACCAGGCGATCGCGAACCAAGTGGTGCTCGGAGCGAACAGCGCTGCGCTCGTGCTCGGCGGCCTGGATGCCGCGAGCGACTTGGCGGTCGACGACGACGGCGACGTCTTCTACGTCGACTGGATGCAGAACAACGTGCGCGAGATCCACGACGTCGGCTCGTCCCAGCCCTTGCTGGGCGCCCCACTGCTCGACTACGTGGGCAGCCCGGTGAGCCCTGCGACCCTGCAGTTCGTTCCCGGCGCCGGCTTCGGCGTGTTCGAACCGTTCCAGCCACGCAACGGCGCGATGCTGGTGCACGGCACCGACTTCGGCAGCACGAACCTGCTGTCCTCGGTCGACACGGCGGAGGCTTCCGTCGCCCTGTCCGGACCATCGCCACTGCCGAGCGGCCCGTTCTCGTTCGATGTCACCGGCGGTCCGGCCAACGGCATGGCGCTGCTGGTGTTCGACCTGCAGAACCCGGTCGGGCCGATGCCGATGTTCCTCGGTGGCTACGAACAGCCACTGTGGTGGGAAGCTGGCCTGCTCGCCTCGACGACGGTCGAAGTGCTGGCGCAGCTCGATGCCACCGGGGCGATCAGCCTCGCCACGTCGAACCCGGGGCTGGTCGGCTTGCCCACCGCCCTGGTGCAAGTAGGGTTCGTCTCGACCGACGGGGTGCTCGGTGCCACGGCGCCACGCCCGTTCCTGGTCGGCCCCTGAGCCTGCTTGCGAGACCGCTTGGCCCCGGGCGAACGTCTCGGCCCGGTCACAGTGCGAAGCTGTTACAGGCCATGGCTGTCGGCGTTGCCGTGCGATGGACGTAATGGCGCCCTCGTTTTCGGCACCCGCCGGATCCGCTGCATGCACAAGAACCAACTCCTGCTCCTCGCTGCTGCCGCCTTGCTGCTCGTCGCCGGCGCGATCGCCATCCCGCAGCTGCTCGCCGACCCGGCGGTGCCCATCGGGCGATGGAGTTCGGCGGACGAAGAGGATCTGGTGGACCCGACGCCTGCCGCATCGGTCGAGACCAGCGAGGGGGACCTGGCCAGCGAGCGCTCGGCCGCCGAGCTCGGTGGCGGCGGTGCGGGCCCCGCGGACGAACGCACCGAAGTCTTGCTACGCGGCCGGGTGGTCGACAAGTCGTCGCACGGCGTCCCCAACGCCACCGTGTGGCTCGACTTCGGCCGCGGTGGGCCTCGCGGCGGCGGGCAGAACCGGCAGCGCCGGGTGCCCGACCCGGTGACGACCGACGCGTCCGGGCGGTTCGCCTTCCAGGGCCAGACCTTCCGCAACCTGCGCGTGAACCTGCAGGTCGCCCACGAGCACTTCGCGCCGGGCACGTTCGACAAGGACGTCGGCACCGTCACGGCCGAAGTGGATCTCGGCGACCTGATGCTCGGCAACGGCGGCGAGGTGCGCGGCCGGGTCACCGACCTCGACGGCAACGGCATCGCCAACGCCGAGCTGCGCCTGCAACCGGAGAACGGCAACCCGCAACGCTTCGCGCGCGATCGGGATCGCACGACGCCGCCGATCACCACCGACAACAACGGCTTCTACCGGCGGCCGCACGCGGCGAACGGGGACTGGTCGCTGACCGCGGTCGCGAAGATGCACACCGAAGGGCGCTCGGCGACGTTCGTGGTCGAAGAGGACCGCGTGGTCGAGGTGGCCGACATCCGGCTCGGCCCGGGCTACGAGGTGTCGGGCACCGTGCGCAACGAGCGCGGCGAACCGATCGCCAAGGCCAACGTGGCGATGCGTTCCGAAGGCGGCCGCCCGAACGGTGCCGGCAACGACGGGCCGCCGCGCGGCGGCAACGGCGGACGAGGCGGTCCCGGCGCCAACCCTGGCGGCGGCCGCGAACACCGCACCACCACCGACGAGAAGGGGCAGTTCTTCCTGGAGCACTTGCCGGGAGCCGCGATGCGACTCGATGTCGACGCCAACGGCTACCTGCACCTGCGGGTCGAAGCGATCGATCCGAAGCTCGGCCGACCGCTGGAGCTGACCATGCAGGACGGCCTGCGCATCGACGGCGTGGTCAAGGACGGCGACGGCGAGCTGGTGACCTTGTTCGCGTTCCGTGCCGTGCGCCTGCGCGGTCTCCCTGCCCCAGGCCAGGCCGACGTCGATGTCGGCGCGTTGATGGAGCGCATGCGCGATCCGAACCTCGGCGAGGAGGAACGCGCGCAGCTGCGCCAGCAGCTGGGCAGCCTGCGTGAGCAGTTCGCAGGCGCGCGACCGGGCGGCGGCCGGCCCGGTCAGGACGGCGGCCAGGGGGGCGGCCGAGGACCAGACGACGGCCAGGGCGGACGAGGTGGCAACGAGCTCGACCGTCCGACCAAGCACGCCGACGGCCGGTTCCAGGCGACGGGGCTGCAGGAAGGCATCTACGAAGTGCAGGTGCAGTCGCCGGACCACGCACGCTACCGCTCGGCGGAGCTCGAGGTCCGCGCCGGCCTGCGCGCCCCCGAACTGCAGGTGATGCTGCACGGCGGTTTCTTCGTGTCGGGCGCGGTCGTCGACCAGGACGGAAATGCCGTCGCTGGTGCCCGGGTCCAGCTGCGCACACCGTCGGCCCTCGACAACGGTCTGGGCGGTCGCGGCCGCAACGGCGGCGGCAACCAGCCCCAGGACTTCGGCGGCATGGCACGCGAGTTCCAGCGCATGGCCATGGGCACGCAGTTGCAGCTCGAGGCCACCACGGACGACGACGGGGCCTTCGTGTTCAAGCATGTGCCTCTTGGCACCTACCGGCTCGAGGCCCAGGCCCGCGGCCACGCCGACGCTCGCACCGAACCGTTCGAGCTGGCCGCCGATCGCTCCGCCGTCGAGTTGCGCCTCGGCGCGCTCGGCAGCATCACCGGCAAGGTGCGCGGGCTCGGCGACGCAGAGATCGCTACGGCGCGGGTCGCCGCGGTGCCGCTCGGGCAGGGGCTCGGCGCGATGATGGGCCGCGGCCGCCAGGGCGGCGGCGGTGGTGGCGGCGGCGGCAATGGACCGTTCGCCAGCGCCGAGGTCGCGGCCGACGGCAGTTACCGCCTCGAGAACCTCGCACCCGGCGAGTACCTGGTACGCAGCTGGATCGGGGCCCCGCAGGACCTGATGCGCGAACTGATGCCGCAGTTCCTGGCTGGCCAGCTGCCCGCGGACGCGGTCGTCACCGGTGGCCAGGAGACCCGCCTCGACCTGACGGTGACACGGCCACAGCTCGGCACCGTGCAAGGCAGCGTGACCAACAACGGGCGGCCGGCAGAAGGCCTGATGATCGAACTCGTGGCAGAAGGCGATGCCGGCCAGGCCGCCCCCGGCGGTGGCCGCGGTCGCGGCGGCTTCGGCGGCATGGGCAATCGCAACCTGGGTGGACTGGTGTCGGCGACCGGCCAGTTCAAGGTCGAGAAGGTGCCGGCCGGCAGCTACCAGCTGCGCGTCACGTCCAGCCCCCGCGGCGGCGCACTGCACGAACAGGCGATCCAGGTGTTCGCCGACGCAGTGGCCGAAGTCGCGATCCACGTCCAAACCTGCACCATCGAGGGAACGGTGGTCGCCGACGGGGTGAACGCTGCAGACCTCGTCGGCCGGGTGCAGCTGCTGCCCGGCCTCGAGCAGATGCCGGAGAACCTGGCCGAGTGGCTGCGGCAGAACCGCAGCTTCAGCGCCCGCCTGCAAGACGGTTCGTTCCGCTTCGACGCGATCGCGCCGGGCCGCCACCTCCTGCTGCTGACGGTGCGCAACCGCGAGCAAGTGGCCCAGCCGATCACCCTGTCGGGCGATCAGAAGGTCCAGCTGACCGCCGGCAAGCCGGCCGCCGAGCCGACGCCGCGCCCGCCGACCGGCAACCGCTGAGGCCATGCAGCGGCGGCTCGGGATCGGCCACGCGCAGTGCTAGACTGGCCGCCCCGAGGAGCTCCGACCATCCGCCCCTTCGCCTATCTCTTGCTCGCCCTGCTGCTGGCGCTGGCCGCCGGCACGATGCTCTACGCTGGCGTGGTCGGCCTGCGCACCCGGGTGCCCGACCACCCGTTCCAAGCCGTGCCCCCGGTCGCGATCGGACAACTGCCCAAGCCGGAACGACTGACCACGAGCCCCGACTTCGCACGAACGGCGGTCGAAGCCAGCCAGCCAAGCGGAGAACGGCGACCAGGGATCCTGGCCGTCGAGCTGCAGGTGAGCGGCGCGTCGCTGCTCGGCGCCGAAGCCGGCTGCGCGTCGTTCCTGGCCCTCGACGGCTCGGAGTTCCAGTGGACGCCCTTGGATCGCTGCGAACGCACGGCCACCGGCTTCGTCGTGCGCGTGCCCGTGTTCGCCGCCGGCGATCGGGTCGTCGTGTTGGCGCAACGCGAGCCCTTCGCCCAGCACGCCCATCTGGCTCGGATGACCGTCCCGGCCAGCCAGGTCGGCGCCACGCCGGTGCGCTTCCCGGTAGCCCTCGCCGAGGTCGAGCTGCAACTGCCAGCGAACGCGCCCTCGGCAGGACCGCTGCAGCTGCGCCGCAGTGACGATCCTCGCTGGTTGCCGATGCACCACGCCAGCAGCGGACTGTTCCTGCGCCGCGGCACCGTGACCAGGGTACTGCTCGGCGCTGGGCGCTACGAACTCGGCGCGCCCCTGTCGGCGAAGGCACCCTTGACCTTCGACGTGCCGGCCGCCGGGCCGATCACGATTCCGAACGAGCTGGCAGCGGTGCGAGCTGGCCGTCCTTGACCCGGTAGACCTGCGACGAGACGGGGTGTGGTGCCTGCTCGGCGAGTTCGGCGGTGGTCGCCATCAGGCTCGCGAGATCCTGGCCCTGCTCGGGACCGACCCACAGCGTGTCACGATCCGGCACAGCGACCAGCAGGCCCTCCTGCGCCTCCAGCAGCAGGACCCGCGCGGCGTCATAGCCATCGCCGGTCTGCAGCACCGTCGCCTCGTCGCGCGGCCGCTGTGTGAGGCCGGCAGCACCCCGCCGCGCCAAGTTGCCGAGCGCGAGCCGGTGCAGATCCTCGACGGACTTGCGCCAGCGCTTCTGATGCTCGCGGCACACGAACGTCATGCTGCTCGTGGTGTCGATCACGTAGACGACCACCAGTTCGTCGTTCAGCGGCGTGTGCACGAGCCCCGAGTCGCCGAAGGCGCCGCGCGCGGCGAGCCAGTCCCGATGCCGAACCTGCGGCAGCAGCTGCGTCGCGGCGGCCGCGAAGTCGACATCCTCGACGTGGCTCAGCCCGATCTCGCGCACGTCGGCCAACAGTCGCGCAACCATGCGTGAGAAGGCGTCGGGGAACGCTTCCGCGTGGCGGAACGCCTCGTGCAGCCCGACGACCGTCTCCTGGCCGTCGACCCGCAACAGGCAGGCGAAGCGATCCGGCAGCAGGCCCAGGTAGTCGACCTGCGGGTGCGATTCGGCCAGCTCGTTCTCGAAGCGCAACAGGAACGCCGCGACTTCCGGGGAGAACGGCTGCTCGACACGACGCACGCGGTGATGCACGACCGCTGCACCGACCGC
Source organism: Planctomycetota bacterium (assembly GCA_016793305.1). The sequence continues at coordinate 18,490 of JAEUHU010000029.1, read as the reverse complement.
ACAGACGCACCAGCCGAGCACGACCCAGAGCCACATGGATCGTGGTATCGGCGCCTCGATACCATGGCTGAAGGCGAGATGTGCGCCGAGCCGGTGGAACCCGAACTGGGAATCCAGACCGGTGGCATCCAACTGGGGGAGTTGCCCGCGACGAAAACTCGACTCCGTGTTCGACCCGCGGTGGGAGAGTATGTGCCGCATCGGCGAGCGCAACCTCGACCCTCCGATTCTCGACGTCTTCACGAAGCCCTTGCAACGACCCTCCGATTTCCGGAGACTCGCGACGGGAACATGACCGAGTCCGCGCCACCACCAGGGAACCCAACGCCGGCCGACTTCCGGCTGCTGATCCTCGGCGATGGCACGGTTCGCACGATCACCCTCCGCGGGGACCGCTGGACCGTCGGACGCGGGCAGGATTGCACGATCGTGCTGCGCGATCCGACGGTCAGCCGCAAGCACCTGCACCTCGAATGGGTCGACGGCCAACTGCGCTTCCGCGACCTCGGCAGCAACCCAGCAGTGCTCGACGGCAAGCCGCTCCGCCAAGGGGTGCTCCGCCCGGGTCAGGTGCTCGAGATCGGCCTGACGCGCCTGATCCTCGAGCGGCGCGAACAGGCCACCCCCGTGGTCACCAACGACCACCAGACCGTGGTGTTGTCGCGGCAGATCTCGGACGACGAGCACCCAACCGCAACCGCACATTCCGCCGCCGCCGCGGCGGTGCAGGTGCTGGATCGCATCGAGTGGACGTTCGCCGACCTCGGCGACCTGCGCGACGCCGCCGAACCCCTGCTCGACCTGGCGCGCAACCTGACCATGCGGCGGGCCGGCTTCGTCGGTCGGTTCTCGAACGGCGGCAGCCTCGAGCTGCTGGCCGCACACACCCCGCCAGGCGAGGCCACTGCGACGCACCTGCCCGAATCGGTGCTGCGCGAGGCACGGCGCATCGCTCGCCCACACATCGTCACGACCCGCGAGCAAGGCCGCGAGATCGACCGCCTGCTGACGCCGCTCGGCCGCAACGGCGAAGGGTTGATGGTGCTGCAAGGGCCGATGCCCGACGCGCCGGACGGCCAGGATCTGCTGCGCCTGGCCCAGTCGCTCGGCAACGTCGTCTGGCATCGGCTGCAGGAGACGACCGAACGGCTGCGCCTCCGCGACGAAGTGAAGCGCCTGCGCTTCCACGGCACTGCCACCCACAACGCGCTGCTGCTGAGCAACCGCCTGCAGTCGATCCGCAGCGAGCTGCGCAACCGCGCCAGCAGCCCGGAGCCGCTGTGGCTGGTCGGCGAAGAAGGCACCGAACGCGAGGACCTCGCTCGTTACCTGCACGCCGAAGGAATGCGCCGCCAGGCGGTGTTCACTCCCTGGTGCGCAGCGCACGTGCCCGCCGTCCGCCACGAACGCGATCTGTTCGGCGACGCGCGAGATCCCGGCGGGTTGCTCGCCAAGACGCGCGGGGGCACCTTGTTCCTGGATCGGGTGGACCATCTGACGACCGCGCTGCAGCAGCGCCTCGTGGAGGCCCTGGCCTCGGTGAGCCCCGACGAGACGGCGCCACCAGTGCTGGTCGTGGCGACGGCGACCGCCCAGCCCGAACAGCTCGACCGCACGTTGTACGAGTGGCTGGAGCCCCACCGCATCGACGTGCCGCCGCTGCGCAGTGACCGCCGGGACGTGCTGTCGCTCGCCGAACTCTACCTGTCCGAGATGGGCAGCAACCCCGACGGCTCGCCGCGCCTGCTGACCGATCGAGCGAAGCGCCTGCTCGCCGACCACAGCTGGCCCGGCAATCTGCGCGAGCTGCGCCTCGTGCTCGAGTCGGCGACCGCGCAGGCCGGCAACCATCCGATCGCTCCGCGCCACCTGCCGCCCGGCTTCGGCTCCGGGACAGACACTCCCGAGAGCACGCCGATCGCGACACTGGAGGAGCTCGAACGCCAGCACATCCTCGACGTGCTGCAGCGAACCGGCGGCAACCGCCAGAAGACGGCTCAGCTGCTGGGCATCGCCGTCTCGACCCTCTACGAGAAGCTGAAGCGCCTCTGCCTCGACGGCTGAACCGCCGCTCGGCCGGACCGCCAGCGGACCGGGATGCGTTCGCCCGGTCCACCCTGCCACGGACCGGCCCCCACCGAACTGGCCTCGTGCCGGCCGACCCGCGATGATGCGCGGATGCCCGGTCCGCATCGCCTCCACTTCGACTGCGCCGCCACCACACCACCGCTGCCGACGGTGGTCGACGCGATGGCGCGCATCCAGCGGGAGCAGTTCGGCAACCCGAGCAGCCTCCACTCCTTCGGCCCACCAGCCCGCGCCCTGCTCGAGGACGCGCGCGAGTTCCTGCGCGGCACGCTCGGGGCCGCGCGTGTGGTGTTCACCTCCGGCGGCAGCGAAGCGGACCAGCTCGGCGTCGTCGGCAGTGCGCTGGCCCGTTCGCCCGGCCGCGTGCTGATGGCGACCAGCGACCACCCGGCGCTGCGCAACTGCACGCCGCTCTTGGCGCGGCTGCGCCACCACGTGAGCCTGCTGCCGGTGACGCCCTACGGCGACCTCGCGCCGGAGACGCTGTTCGAGGCGCTCGGCCAGGACGTTCGCACCGTGGCGCTGATGTACGGCCACAACGAGCTCGGCACGCTGTGCCAGCTGCGCGAACTGGTCGAACTGGTGCGCCGCGCGGCTCCCGAGGCCCACGTGCACGTCGACCTCGTGCAGACCTACGGCAAGCTGCCGTTCGACCTGGACGCGTTCGACGTCGACTCCGTCGCGGTGTCGGGACACAAGTTCCACGGCCCACGCGGCGCGGGCTTCCTCGCCTTGTCGAGCACCGCCGACGTGGCGCCGGTGCTGCCCGCCGGCGGCCAGGAAGGCGGTCTGCGCGGCGGCACCGAGAACGTGGCCGCCGCGGTCGGCCTGGCGCTCGCTGCCGAGCACTGCCTCACCCACCAGGCGAAGCACGAAGCGCGCCTGCGCGACATCGGCGACCTGCTGTGGGCGCGCGTGCGCACGGCGCTGCCGGACTGCGAGAGCCTCGGCCATCCGACCCGCCACCTGCCGCACATCCTGTCGCTGCGGCTGCCGTCGGTGAACGGCCAGACGCTGCTGCTGCGCTGCGACGCGCGCGGGCTCGCGTTCTCGACCGGAGCAGCCTGCCACGGTGCGCACGGCGACGGGGCGGCGGACGAGCCAGCGGCCAAGAAGCCCACTCCGGACAATCCGGTGCTCGCGGCGATCGGCCTCGACCGCGCTGCGTCGCGCGAGGTCGTGCGGCTGTCGTGGAGCGCCGACACCGGCCTCGCCGACGCCGAGGCCGCCGCGACGATCCTCGTCGAAGAGGCCCTGCGCCTGCGCGCGTCGGCGCCACGCCCGTCGGCGTTCGGAGCCGGCACGCGATGAGCGACACCGCGACCACGCCGGCGATGGCGCAGTATCTCGCGGAGAAGCAGCGCCATCCCGATGCCTTGCTGTTCTTCCGGATGGGCGACTTCTACGAGCTGTTCTTCGAGGACGCGAAGACGGCCGCGAAGGCGCTCGGCATCACGCTGACCAGCCGCAGCAAGGGCGAAGGGGCCATCCCGATGGCCGGCGTGCCCTACCGCGCCGTCGACGGCTACCTGCGTCGCCTCGTGCAGATGGGCCACAAGGTGGCGATCTGCGAACAGATGCAGGATCCGAAGGAAGCCAAGGGCGTGGTCGAACGCGCGGTCGTGCGCGTCGTCACACCCGGCACGTTGACCGAGGACAACCTGCTCGACGGCCGCCGCGACAACCACCTCGCCGCGGTGCTGCACGGCAAGGACAAGGTCGGCCTCGCGTGGGTCGAACTGTCGACGGGCGCCTTCTTCGTGCACGAGTGCGCACCAGAGCGCCTCGCCGACGAACTGGCGCGCATCGAGCCCGCCGAGCTGCTGCTGCCGGAAGAACGACGTGGGGAGCACCGCCACTGGCTGCCGCAGGACGGTGTGCCGATCAGCTTCCGGCCGGCCTACGACTTCGGCACCGACGGTGCTTCGCGGCTGCTGCAGCAGTTCTTCGCCGTGAAGACGCTGGCCGGCTTCGGCGTGCAGGACCTGCCGCTCGGCGTCGGCGCCGCCGGCGCGCTCGTGACCTACCTGCAAGCGACCCAACTGTGCGCGTTGCCGCACCTGCGCCGGATCGAAGTGTGGCACGACGGTGCGTTCATGCGCCTCGACCGCGCCACCCGACAGAGCCTCGAGCTCGTGCAGACGATGCGCGACGCCGAGGGCACGTCGCTGCTGCAGGTGCTCGATCGCAGCCAGACGCCGATGGGCGCACGCACGCTGCGCCACTGGCTGCTGGCCCCGTTGGCCGAGGTGCCGGCGATCGTACGCCGCCAGGACGCGATCGCCGAACTGTTCGAGGACGGCGAGCTGCGGGCGCTGGTCACCGGCCAGCTCGCCCACGTGCTCGACCTCGAACGGCTCGGCGCGCGCGCTGCGTTCGGCCGCGCCAACGGCCGCGACCTGGTCGGGCTGCGGCAGAGCCTCGAACGCCTGCCACCGCTCGCCGAACGCCTGCGGACCTGCCGTGCGCCGAGGCTCGTCGAGCTCGCCACCGAACTCGACGCGCTGCCCGACCTCGCTTCGGCGGTCGCCGCAGCGCTCGTGGACGAACCGCCGACCACGATCAAGGAAGGCGGCCTGATCCGCCCCGGCTACTCGGCCGAACTCGACGAACTGCGCACGCTGGCGCGCGACAGCAGCGAGTGGCTCGCGCGCTACCAGCAGGAGCTGATCACCAGCACCGGTGTGCCGAGCCTGAAGGTCGGGTTCAACAAGGTGTTCGGCTACTACATCGAGGTCACGCACACGCACAAGGACGTGGCACTGCCGGCCGAGTTCGTGCGCAAGCAGACCACCAAGAACGCCGAGCGCTACGTCACCGACGCGCTGCGCACGTTCGAGAGCAAGGTGCTGAAGGCCGAGGAGAACGGCAAGGCGCTCGAGTACGACCTGTTCCAGGCGCTGCGCGAACGCGTCGCCCAGGCGGTCGACCGCCTGCAGCGCACCGCGCGCGCGGTCGCCGAGCTCGACGCGTTCGCCGGGCTCGCCGCGGTCGCACGCGAGCGGGACTACTGCCGTCCGGTCGTCGACGACTCGCTGGTGCTGCGCATCCAGGACGGGCGCCACCCGGTCCTCGAGGCCACGCACGCCGCCGGCACGTTCGTCGCGAACGACACCGACCTCGCCCCGCCGGGCCGCCGCCTCGTGCTGCTCACCGGTCCGAACATGGCGGGCAAGTCGACCTGGATCCGGCAGAACGCGCTGCTCGTCGTGATGGCGCAGATCGGCAGCTTCGTGCCGGCGAAGGCGGCGCACGTGGGCCTCGTCGACCGCGTGTTCACGCGCGTCGGCGGCGCCGACGACATCAGCCGCGGCGCCTCGACCTTCATGGTCGAGATGACCGAGACCGCCAACATCCTCAACAACGCGACCGCACGCAGCCTGGTCGTGCTCGACGAGGTCGGCCGCGGCACCAGCACCTACGACGGCATGTCGCTGGCGTGGGCGATCGCCGAGGACCTGCACGACCGCGTGCGCTGCCGCGGCCTGTTCGCCACCCACTACCACCAGCTGATGGACCTCGCCGGCCCCGGCCGCGGCATCGTGAACTGCCGCGTCGCCGTGCGCGAATGGGGCGACGAGATCGTGTTCCTGCACCGCATCGAGCAGGGTGGCACCGACCGCAGCTATGGCTTGCACGTCGCGGCGATCGCCGGCATCCCGAAACCGGTGCTCGAGCGCGCGCGCGCCGTGCTGCAGGAGCTCGACGACGAGGGTGCCGCCGTGCGCGACAAGCTGGTCACCGCGCGCGACCGCAAGAAGCCGGGCCTCGCCCAGAAGGAGCTGTTCGCGCCGCCGCCCGATCCGGTGCTGGAAGAACTCGGCAAGCTCGACCTCGACGACCTGACACCGCGCCAGGCGCTCGAACTGCTGCGCCGCTGGCAGGAGCAGCGGAGCCGCGCGTAGCGACACCCCGCCTCCGACCGATAGCCTGCCTGCCATGAGCGAGATCACGATCCGGCCCTACCGACCCGGCGACGAGCACGGGATCCTGGCGGGCCACAACCAGATCTTCCCCGAGCGCTCGCTCGCGCACTGGCATTGGAAGTTCCGCGACAACCCGACCGGTCGCATCCACACGATGGTCGCGGAGCACGCGACGGACGGCATCGTCGGCGCCTACGTGACAATGCCCAACCGCTACCTGGTCGAGGGCAAGGAGCGGCTCGCCGGCCAGTGCGTCGATCTGTGGGTGCTGCCGAAGCATCGCCGCGCCACCGGCCGCCCCGGCCTGTTCGTCAACCTCGGCCTCGCCCACTACGAGCTGTGGGGCGGCGACGGGCCGGAGCGCAACTCGTTCCACTTCGGCTGGACGATCACCGCGTGGCGGATCGGCAACCGCTACCTGCGCTACCTGCCGATCCGCGACTGGGCGTTCCTGTTCCGCGAAGTGCCACCCGGCGGCTTGCCACCGCGCGCGAGCCCCGGCGACCTCCTCGTGCAGCAGGTGGCGCGCTTCGACCAGGACACCGACGCCTTGTGGGCCGAGTTCGCGAAGACGACGACCCTGTCGTGCATCCGCGACGCGCGCTACCTGAACTGGCGCTACGCCGCGGCCCCGGAGACGCGCTACGAACTGCTCGAGTGCCGCGAGCGAAGCAGCGGGCGACTGCGCGGCCTCGCCGTGCTGGTGAAGCGCGACTTCGTGCTGCCGAACACATGCTTCCTGGTCGATTGGCTGGCCCCGGCCGACGACCTCGACGCGACCACGGCACTGGTCGCCGAAGCCGAACGCCGCACCAACGCCCACGGTGCCGCGGTGCTGGCGACGCTGTTCCAGCATCGCGACCCGCGCTTCCTGACCTTCCAGAAGCTCGGCTTCCACGTCTACGGCACCGACTACTTCCAGGTCGTGATCCAGTTCGACGTGCACGACCGCGGCTTCTACGCCAACGAGTGGTACCACACGCTCGGCGACGCGGACCTCGTCTGACTCGGCCGAGCCAGAGCGCCTCAGCGGCGCGCGCCGAGCACGATCAGCGCGCCGACGGCGGCGACGAACAGCAGCGCCAGCGCCACGATCCAACCACCGGTGGTGCGACGTGGCTCGGTCATGTGCGCATGCTCCCGTACAGCACGGCGCCGAGCGAACCGAACACGATCGACGGGGTCCACGCGGCGACCACCGGATGCAGCATCGTCGTCCCCTCGACCGTGGCACCCTGACCGAGGCTCTGGCAGGTCAGGTCGAGCAGCAGGTACCCGGCACACAGCCCGATCGCACCCAGCAGCCGTTCGATGCGGGTGCCGCGCTCGTAGTAGACCGCGAGCGGCAGGGTCAGCAGCAGCAACAGAAGGCAGGACAGCGGATGCGCCATGTGCCGGTGCAGGGCGAGCCGCAGGTCCGGGCGGTTCGGTCGCGCTTCCACCATGCGCAGCAGGTCGCTGTAGCCGAGCAGTTCGGGCTCGATGCTCTCGCGTCCCTGCTGCAGCAGCAGCTCGGGCGTCAGGTCTGGGCGACCGAGCCATTCGCGCGGCTCGTAGACGATCTGTCGCGCGGCCCCGCCACCGCCGACCAGCCGCGTCATCCGTCCTTCGACGAGTCGCCAATCGGCTCGCACCGGGTCCCAGGTCGCCGACTTGGCGTTCAGCAGGGTGCAGTCGGCGGCGAGGTCGCCCTGCACCATGAGGTCCACACCCACGATCTCGCGGGTCGCCGGCGAGTAGCGACGCACGTAGAGAAGCTCCTGCTCCGCGCCGAGCCGCTCGTGCACGAGGAACTTCTGTTCGTCGGTTCCACCCTTGAGGAACGCCTCGGTGCTGGCGAGGTCGCCGCCGACGACCGGCACCACCCACTCCCAGCATGCCGCCATGCCGCCGGCTGCCAGCACCCCGAGCAGCACCACCGGTCGCAGGATGCGGCGGATGCTGCGCCCGACGAACAGCATCGGCACCACCTCGTTGGCGTGCTGCAGTCGCGCGACCGTGAGCATCGCCGCGGTGACCACCGCGAACGGCGTCACCGTGGTCACCAGCACCGGCACCATGCGCAGGTAGAACCCGGCCAGCTGCAGGGTCAGGTCGAACCCACCAAGTTGCTGTTCGGCGGCCCGGGCGACCAGCTTGCCGACGTTGTTCAACAGGTGCATCACCACCGTGAGGAACACGAAGAACACCATCGCCGCGGTGAAGGCACCGAGCGCGATGCGGCCGACGTAACGATCGAGCAGGCTCATCGGCGCAGCTGCCTCCAGACGAGGGTCGTGGCGAGCGCCGACACCAGGGCCAGCGGCAGCCAGCCGACCCACGCCCGATCGCCCGACACCATCACGCGCGCACCGATCAAGTCGCCGGCGTAGTAGAGGACCAGCGGCAGCAGAGTCAGCAGCAACGCGAACACCCGGCCGCGCTCCCGCGACATCTCGCCGAGGCAGTAGCCGATCGGCGCCAGAAGCGTCGGCATCAGCGACGCGCTGCAACGGCGGAACAACGTGAACCAGGCCTGCTGGGGCTCCGGATGCACTTCGCGCAACACCTCGGCGAGCAGCTGGTCGCTGCGCAGATCGGCGTCGCCATCGTGCCGGCGGCCGCGATTGCCGAAGTCGGGCGCCGACAGCGCGAACACCAGGTCGTCGCGACTGCTGGTGCCACCGATCGGGTCGCGCACGCCGGTCAGTACGACCGACAGGAACTCGTCCCCTTCGACGAAGGGGGGGATGGTGACCCGTTCGACGAACAGGATCGGCGACTGCATGCCCTGCAGGAGCCTGGGGCAGTAGACACGGCAGTCGCGGTACTCCCGCCCGTCCTGCTCGCGAAACGCCATCACGAAACCGGTGTCGAGCAGCTTGATGCGGTCGCTGCCGAGCCGCAGGTTCAGGAACATGTTCCGCACCACGTCGGCGACCACGTGGTACTTGTGGTAGTGCACCCAAGGGATCACGTAGTGCGCGCCGACCGACGCGACCGTCGACAGCAGTACGCCGAGCAGCAGCGCCGGCATCATCGGCACGCGCGGGGAGATGCCGGCGGCGCGGATCGCGGTGAGTTCCCGATCCTGGGCCGCCCGGGTGTACGTCATCACCGTCGCCAGCAGGAACGAGATGGTCAGCAGGTGCTGCACCGAATCGAGCGCGAACAGCAGCGTGATGGTCAAGGCGTCGAGCAACGCGCCACCGGCCGCGCGCTGGATGCCGCGGTAGATGAACGACACCAGCGCGATCGCGAACAGTACGAGGAACGTGACGGAGGCGTTGACCGTCAGTTCTCTCAGGTAGTATCGGTGCAGACGCCACATCGCGCCGACCCATGGTTCCGCATCCGAAGCTGCAGGGCAACGATCCGTTGCCGCAATCGCTCGCCCTGCCGGACGGCCGCGGACGTGCCTCCCCCGCCATCGCCACAGCCTTCACCGAGCTGCTGCGGCACGACGTCGCCGGCTGGGCCGAGCACGGCTTCGTGGTCGTGAAAGCCCGCACCGTGCGCCTCGTGCTGCGCGGCACGCTGGCCGGCATCCCGATGCACGTGAAGGTGTTCCGCCCGGACCGCTTCGCCGATCGTGCACGCGACCTGTTGCGGATGGATCGCGGCCGCGTCGAACACGACAACCTGCAGCGCGCATGGCAACTGGGCCTGCCGACCGTCGAACCACTCGGCCACGGCTTCGCCACCGTCGACGGCGCGCGGCGCAGCTGCGTCGTGACCCGCACCATCGCCGGGGCGCCGTTCGCGCTCGCCACGGCCACCGCCGGCGACCTGGCCGCCGCCGGCGCCCTGCTGCGGTCGGTGCACGAACGCGGCATGGCGCCGAACGACCTGCATCCCGGCAACCTGCTGGTCGGCGAGGACGGCTCGCTGCACCTGCTCGACCTGACCTCGGTCCACCACCGCGGAGCTCCGTCCCTGCGCGAACGAGCGCGCGCGCTGGCGTTCTTCTGCCACGAGCTCGACGGCGGCGCCCTCGATGCGCTCGCCCGACCGCTGCTCGCCGCCTACCTCGGCAACGGCGCCTCGCTCGGCGAGACCTTCCGCGCCGAGCTCGCAGCCGCGACCCGGCGCTGGCGAGCTGGCGCGCTACCGGCGTTCGGTCGCCGGTCGGAACGCGACTGCCGACACACGCGGACCACCCCGAGGCGCCGCGCCACGCCGGTGTGGTTCTGGCACCTGCCGGACGAAGGCGCGGGACCGGCCATCGATCAGGGCGCGTTCGAGGCGCTGGCGCAGAACCTGCCCGCGCCCGACAAGACCGGCAGCCGTGGTTCGGTGTGGCTGCTGGCCGAGCTCGCCGCGAAGGAACGGCCGGCGGCGGCGGCGCGGCGGCTGTGGCGGGCGAGTTACTGGCTGCAGTTCGCGCAGGTCCCATGCCCGCGCCCCGTGGCGATGCGGCTCAACGCCGGCCGCGGCCTCGTGTTCGTCGAGCGCCTGCGCCGCCCGTCGCTGGCCGCCGAACTCGCCGCCGGCGCGCTGCTGCCGGAGGAACTGGCGCTGGCCGCGACGGCGCTCGGCACCTCCGTCGGCCGCCTGCACGCCCACGGCCTCGGCAACCGCGACCTGAAGCTCGAGAACCTGGTCCGCACCGACCACGGCCACGTGGCGATGGTGGACCTCGACGGAATCCGGCGCCGCCCGACGCTCGACAGCCGGGGCCGGGGTGCGGACCTCGGCCGCCTGCTCGCCGCGTTCCGAGCCGCCGGCCAACCAGGCGGTGCTGCAACCGTAGCCCGGTTCGTTCGGGCCTACTTACGAGCCCACCGGAGACTCCTGCAGGCCTCGCCCTGGCGCCGGCTGCGGCGCACCGCCGGCCGACGAGCCGGGGAGTGGGCCGAGGCCCACAGCACCTCCTGAGGCGGGTCAGGTTCCATTCGGAACTCCCCTTGGCGGCCCCGAGCCGGCAACCTACTGCCGCCCGTCGAACCGCCTGGCCCAGCGCATCCACTCGCGGCGCCACGGCGAACTCAACCCGAATCTCGCTTGCCCCGATGCACGACGACCAGCCTGCCCCCGCAGCGGCCGCCGCGGCCCACTCCCACCACCTGCCCCCCTGGCGGCGCTTCCTGCACCTGCTCCGGCCCGAGCGCAGCGACATGGCGACGATCGTCGTCTACGGCGCTGCGAGTGCCGTGCTCACGCTCGCCGTGCCGCTCACGGTCGACGCGCTGATCAGCAACCTGACGTTCGGCACGCTGCTGACGCCGCTGGTCGTGCTGGTCGCCGTGCTGCTCGGCTGCCTGCTGCTGCAGGGCGTGCTGCGCGCGCTGCAGGTCTTCGTCGCCGAGACGATCGAGCGACGCATCTTCGTGCGGGTCGCCGGCGACCTCGCCTGGCGACTGCCGCGCGTCGACATCACTGCGTTCGACCGCCGCTACGGCCCCGAGCTGCTGAACCGGTTCTTCGACACGGTGACCGTGCAGAAGAGCAGTTCGAAGCTGCTGCTCGCCGTCACCAACGTGGTCCTGCAGAGCGGTGTCGGCATGGCGGTGCTGGCCTTCTACCACCCGTTCCTGCTGTTCTTCGTGCTGTGCCTGCTGGCCGCCGTCGCAGTGCTGATCTTCGGCTTCGGAGTGCGTGGCGTGCGCACTTCGGTCGCCGAATCGATCGCGAAGTTCGAGGTCGCCGCGTGGCTGCAGGAACTCGCCCGCCACACCACGGCGTTCTGCACGAAGGGCGGCGCCGAGTTCGCGTTGCAACGCACCGACATGCTGTGCCGCGACTACCTGCTGGCACGTCGCCGACACTTCCGGATCTGGTTCCGCCAGGTCTGCGGCAGCCTCGGGCTGCAGGTCCTGGCCAGCACGGCGGTGCTCGCGATCGGCGGGTGGCTGGTGATCGACCAGCAGCTGACGCCCGGCCAGCTGGTCGCCAGCGAGCTGATCGTCACGGCCGTGGTGGCGAACCTGACGAAACTCGGCGAGATCCTGCAGGGCTTCTACGACGTCTGCGCCGCGAGCGACAAGATCGGTCACCTCGTCGACCTGCCGCTCGAACGCCAGGACGGCGCGCCCTTGCCGGCCGGCAAGGGGCTCGCGGTCGAACTCGGCACGGTCGGCTGTGGCGTGCCCGACAACCCCCACTCGCTGCGCGAGTTCGACCTGCGCATCGCGGCGGGCGAACGCATCGCCATCGTCGGCACGACCGGGGGCAGTGCCAGCTACCTGCTCGACGTGCTGTTCGGCCTGCGGCCGCCGACCGAAGGGCACGTGACGATCGGCGGCCTCGACCTGCGCCAACTGCAGCTCGGCCGCATGCGCGACGAGATCGCACTGGTGCACGGCACCGAGATCGTCGAGGGCACGCTGCTGGAGAACCTCCGCTTCGGCCGCGACTCGGTCGGGGCCGAAGCGGTGCGCGACGCCCTGATGGCCGTCGAGCTGTGGGACGAGGTGCTGCAGCTCCCGCTCGGCCTCGAGACGCCGCTGTCGACCCGCGGCCACCCGTTGTCCAGCAGCCAGGCGAGCCGGCTGATGATCGCCCGCGCGATCCTCGGCGAACCACGCCTGCTGCTGCTCGACGGGGCCCTCGACGTGCTGCAACCGCGCATCCGGCGCCGGGTGCTCGCCCATCTGTTCGATCGAAGGCACGCCTGGACCCTCCTGGTGGTGACGCAGATGCCGGACGTCGTCGCCGTCTGCGACCGACGCATCGATCTCGATCCCAGCAGCGCCTCGACCGAGGCGGAGGGTCGCTCGTGACCAGCACGCACCAACCCACGTTCCCGGCGATGGAACTGCCGGCACTGAAGCTGGTGGGCCGACGTCGGGTGACGCGCCGCATCGGCCGCATGCTGCTGCTGATGCTGCTGGTGACTCCGTTCGTGCTCGCCTTCGCGCCTTGGCAGCAGAACCTGCCCGGCGACGGGCGTGTGATCGAGTTCGACCCGGTCGACCGGCCGATGCCGTTGCAGGCGCGCACCGACGGCCTGGTGCTGCGCTGGCACGTGCGCGAGGGCCAGCTCGTCGAAGCAGGGGAACCGATCGTCGATCTCGCCGACAACGACGCGATGCTGCTCGAGCGACTGCAGGAGCAGCTGGCCGCAGCCGAACAGAAGCGCACCGCCGCGAGCCAGAAGCTCGCCCAGTACGAGCTGCAGATCGCCGAGGCCGAGCAGGCGAGGTCGGCCGCGATGCGCCTCGCCGACGACGAGATCGCCGCCGCCGAGCAGGCGGTCGTGGTCGCCGAGCAAGGCGTGGCCGTGGCGCAGGAAACGGTGCGCTTCCGCGAGTTCAACGCCACGATGTGGCAGGGGCTCGTCACCGACCGCATCGGTGCGGGCGTCGAGCTGGAGAACGCCCGCCAGCAGCTCGGCATCGCCAAGGCCGAGTTGAAGGCTCGCGAGGCCGCGGTGCAGGGCAGCATGGCCCAGTTGCGCGCCAGGACCAGTGCGCGGGTGCGCGTCGAGCGCGACGAGCAGGTCAAGGTGCAGACGGTGAAGGCCAACCGCGACAGCGCCACCGGCGAACTCGCGGAGGCCGAAGGCAGCGTACTGCGGGCGCAGCGCGACCTCGAGCGACAGCGCCAGCAGCGGCTCACCGCCCCGGTCGCCGGCTTCGTGCAGAACCTGACCGCGAACGGCCAGGGCGGCGGGTTCGTCAAGCAGGGCACGACGCTCGCCGTGCTGGTACCACGGAGCAAGCAGCTCGCGGTCGAGCTGTTCGTCGACGGCAACGACGTGACGTTCGTCGAGGTCGGCCGCCACGTGCGGCTTCAGTTCGAGGGCTGGCCGGCGATCCAGTGGGTCGGCTGGCCGTCCGCGGCGGTCGGCACGTTCGGCGGCCGCGTCGCGTTCGTGGATCGCTTCGACGACGGCACCGGCCGGTTCCGTGTGATGGTGCTTCCCGACGAGCGGCCGTTCCGCGAGCCGGAGGGCCCGTTCGTCGAGTGGCTGCGGCGGCGGATCACCTTCGAGAAGGTGCACGCGGCGGAGAATCCCCACGCCTGGCCCGGAGATCCTTGGCTACGCCAGGGCGTGCGCGCCCGCGGCTGGATCGTGCTCGACGAGGTCTCGCTCGGCTTCGAGATCTGGCGCCAGCTGAACGGCTTCCCCCCGCAGCTGCCGCCGCCGAAGTCGAAGGTGCCGAGCCCGGAGTCGCTTCCCGACAAGGGCAACGGCGCCGGCGACGACGGCAAGGGTGGCGGCAGGTGACCGTTCTCGCACGTGGGCACCGGGTGGCCTGCTGGCTGGCGCTCGCCGTCGTCTCGGCGTGCACGATCGCGCCGTACCGACCGGAGCCGCTCGACACGAGCCTGCGCAGGCCGGTGCGCGGTGCCCCGACCTCCTCGCCCGTCGCAGCGACGGGCGAGCTGCCGCCAGCCCCAGACGAGCCGCCGTTGCCGGCACCCATGCCGGCGCCGCGTGGACCGCTGCAGCTGACGACGGTGCTGCGTTCGGTGACCGAACGGTATCCGCCGTTGCTGAGTGCACTGCTCGAGCGCGACCTCGCCTCGGGCCGACTGACGCAGGCGCTCGGCGGCTTCGACCCGAACCTGACCGCCAAGTTGGGCGGTCAGGTGCAGGGCTACTACGAAGCGACCACGCTGCAGGCCCTGCTCGAGCAGCCGCTCGCGACCGGCGACACGCTCTACGGCGGCTACCGGGTCAGCGACGGCTTCCTGCCGGACTACGACAAGGACCGCACCCAGGACAGCGGCGCCTTCGTGGTCGGGGGCCGCATCCCGCTGCTGCGTGACCGAGGCTTCGATCGACGCCGCGCCGGCGTGCTGCAGGCGCGCATCGACCAGGAACTCGCCGAGCCGGTCATCGAGCGGGCCCGGCTCGACTTCGTGCGCGCTGCCGCGCGCAGCTATCACGCTTGGGTGGCCGCGGGCCAGCGCCTGCGCGTCGCCGAGGAGCTGCTCGCCCTGGCGACACAGCGCGTCGACGACCTGACTCGCGCGGTCGAGCGGCAGTTCCTGGCGCCGATCGACGTCACCGACAACGAACGCCTGATCGCGCAACGCCGCCTGTTCGTGGTCCGCGCCGAACGACAACTGCAGCAGGCGGCACTCGAGCTGTCGCTGTTCTGGCGCGCTCCGGACGATGCGCCGATCGTGCCCGAGCGCGGCAACCTGCCGGACGCGATCGGCGAGCCACTTCGGCCGATCACGTCGGTGACGGCCGACGCGGCACAGGCCCTGCAACAGCGCCCGGAGCTGCGGCGGCTGCAGCACCTGCTGGCCCGCACCGAGGCCGAACTGGAGCTGGCCCGCAACCAGTCGTTGCCGAACCTCGACCTCGTCGTCGAAGCGACCCGCTCGCTCGGCGATGCGACCTACGGCGACATCGAGCGCACCGAGCTGTTCGTCGGCGGCGAGCTGAAGCTGCCGTTGTGGCGACGCGACGCCCTCGGCCGCGTCGAGCAGGCGACGGCGCAACGGGCCCGGCTCGAGATCGACTCGCGCTTCGCGCGCGATCGCATCGTCACCGAGGTGGCCGATGCACGCTCGGCTCTCGACGCCGCGCTGCAGCAGTTGGCCGAGAGTCGCCGCAACAGCGAGCTGGCCGGCCAGCTGGTGGACGCCGAACGTCGCGCGTTCGAGCTCGGCCGCAGCGACCTGCTGCGCGTGCAGCTGCGCGAGGTGCAGTTCGCCGACGCCCGAGTCGCCGAGATCGAGGCCCGGCTCGCCGCGTGGCTCGCCGAAGCCGACCTGGAAGCCGCCCGCGGCGGCGATGCCGGGGCCGGTCGAGCGCGCGGCGACTGAACGCTGGGCCGACTCAGGCCAGCTGCAGCGCCGCGAGCCGGTTGCGCATCGACTCGCTGCCACCGTCGAGCACTTCGAGCATCTTGCCGTCGCGGTAGTGGCGCTCGACGTGGTACTCGACCGTGTAGCCGAAGCCGCCGTGGATCTGGATCGCCTCGTCGGCGGCGAGCACCATCGCGTCGACCGCACCGATGCGGGCCGCCAAGGCCGCTTCGCTGGCGTCCTGACCGAGGTCGGCGAGTCGCGCCGCGTGCCAGGTCAGCTGGCGGGCAGCGTCGACCGCGCGCTTGCACTCGACGAGCTTGCGTTGCACGGCTTCCTGGACCAGCAACGGCTTGCCGAACGCGATGCGCTCGCCGGCGTGCTTCTTCGCCTGCGCGATCGCGCCGTGTCCACCGCCGATCGCGGTCGCGGCGACGCCGATCCAGGCCGCGCGCTGCGCCTTCTCGATCGCGCCCGTGGCCGCAGCCCCGCTCGCCAGCGCACTCGCGGCGACGCCGGTGAAGTCGACCGCGGCGCAGGCGGCGCTGGCGAGGCCGAGCCCCTTCAGCGCGCAGCGCTTCGGTTCGCCCCCGGGCAGGACGACCAGCACCGGCGATCCGTTCTGCTGGGCTGCGACGACGAACAGCAGAGCCTCGGCCCCGGCGGGGACCACCCGGGCGAGGCCCCGCAGCTTGCCGCCGTCGAGCACGAGGCCGTGCTCGGGGCCGACGAACGCCGCGACCGACGAGCCGGCCAGCACTTCCCCGAGGTCGCCGCCGGCGGCTTCGAGGGCCAGCGCCGCCTGCACCTGGCCGATCCACAGCCGGGCCAGCGAGCTGCTGTGTGCACCCACCGCTTCGAGGGCGGCGACGAAGGGCAGCAGCCCCATGCCGACGCCACCGGCGGCTTCGCCCACGCACAGGCCGAACACACCGAGTTCGGCGAGGCCAGCGAACTGTTCCTGGACGAACGTGCGGTGCTCGTCGAGTTCCTGGGCCTTCGGAGCGACCGCGTCCGCGACGAACTTGCGGACGGTGTCGACGATCATTTCCTGGTCTTCGGTCAGCTGCAGGTTGTGCATGCGATCTCCAATGCGACTCAGCGCCCGCCCTGCCAGTAGTAGAGGAAGCGGGGGCCGGTCGACGACGTGAGAAGGTCGGGGAGGGACGCCTCGGGGCGCTTGCCGCCGAAGGCGCCGAACAGCAGGTCGCCGAGCCCGGCACGGCGGCGTGGCTCGACGATCGTGACGGCCTTGCCGAGCCGGCGGTCGAACCACGCGAGCACCGTGTCGAGGTCGCCGATCTCGTCGATCAGGCCATTCTCGAGCGCCTGCGAGGCCGAGTAGATGGCGCCGTTCGCGACCCGCGTCGCCGCGTCCCGATCGAGGCCCTTGCGCCCTTCGTCGACGACGGTGATGAACTGGTCGAGCAGCTCGTCGACGAGCTTGGTCAGCAGCGCTCGCTCGTCGTCGCGCATCGGCCGGGTCGGCGACAGGATGTCCTTGAACGGCGTGCGCTCGGACTTGATGGCGACCTGTTCGACCCCGAACTTCTTCGCTGCCTCGGCGAAGTTCCAACCGCTCATGATGACACCGATGCTGCCGGTGATCGTGCTGCGGTGGGCGACGATGTGTTCACAGGCGGCCGCCACGTAGTAGCCGCCCGACGCCGCGAGGTCGCCGAACAAGGCCACCACCGGCTTCTGCGGGTGCTCGCTGCGGAACTTGCGGATCAGCCGCCAGATCTCGTCGGAGTCGGTGACGCCACCGCCGGGCGAGTCGACGTAGAGCAGCACACCGAGCACCTCGTCGGCCGCCGCCATGCGCAGCCCGCGCTTCACCTGCGACACCGAACCACCCGCCGCTCCGAGCACGGGGCTGCCGCTCTCCGCGATCGCCCCGCGCACACCGATCTGCAGCACCTTGTCGCGACCGCCGCGCACGCCGGTCACGTAGACCTCGTCGTAGACGGCACTGTCGACGTCACCGAGCCCCCCGCTGGTCAACGAGCCGAGGCTCAGC
This sequence comes from Planctomycetota bacterium, assembly GCA_016793305.1. Next base: position 766 of record JAEUHU010000029.1, on the reverse strand, counting down.
AGCAGCAACAGCACGTTCAAGCCGGCCGAGGCCACCAGCAGGATGCCGAGGAAGATGGCGACGAAGAACGCCACGCCGCGCGACTCGCGCGGTGCTGCAGCCTGCACGGGCCAACCGTTCGGCCACTGTGGCGCCTGCGGCGGCACACCCGGCGGCGGACTCGGCGGTGAGCCGGGCGGCAGCGAGTTCGGCGGTTGGGAGCTCATGCGGGGCTCAGCAGGCCACGCGCGATGACCAGGCGCTGGATGTCGGTGGCGCCTTCGTAGATCTCGGTGATGCGCGCGTCGCGCAACACCCGTTCGGCGGCGGTGCTGCCGTCGACGCCCTGCTGGCCGAGGATCGCCACTGCGGCTCGCGCGGCCCGGTTGGCGAGCCGCGACGCACACGACTTGGCCATCGCGGCCTCCGTGCTGCAGCGCACGCCCTGGTCGCGCAGGATCGCCGCACGCCAGGTCAGGAACCGGTAGGCGTCGAGGTCGGCGGCGAGATCGGCGAGCTGCCACTGGTCGGGCTGCGTCGAGGACGAGCGACCCTTGGCGTCGACCTGGGCCGCGAGGTGCACGCGGATCAGTTCGATCGCCGCCCTGGCGATGCCGAGCGACTGCGAGGCGATGCCCAGGCGACCGCCGTCGAGCGTGTCGAGGGCGATCGTGAAGCCGTTGCCCTCCTTGTCGATCAGGCAGTCGGCCGGAACCTTGACGTTCTCGCAGACGATCTCGGTGGTCGGCGAGCCGCGCAGGCCGAGCTTGCGCTCCTTCTTGCCGAC
>JAEUHU010000006.1 GCA_016793305.1 Planctomycetota bacterium | reverse complement strand
CGTGCGGCTGCCGGAGATCTGGATCAACGAGTTCCACTACGACAACAACGGCACCGACGTGAACGAGCTGGTCGAGATCGCCGGCCCGGCCGGTGAGAAGGTCGACGACTGGATGCTGGTCGCCTACGACGGCGCCAACGGTGCGCCCTACGCGCGGCTGCGGCTCAGCGGCACGATCCCGAACCAGCAGAACGGCTACGGCACGCTGAGCTTCCCGTTCGCCGGCCTGCAGAACGGCCCCGACGGCCTGTGCCTCGTCACCAGCACCGGGGTCGTGATGCACCTGCTCGCCTACGAAGGCTCGTTCGCGTGCGTCAGTGGAGCGGCGAAGGGCCGCACGGCCGAAGCGATCGGCCAGAGCGAAGCGTCGACCTCCGCGGTCGGCCTGTCGCTGCAGCTCGTCGGCACCGGCAACCACTACAGTGCGTTCACGTGGCAAGCCTCGGCGACCGCGTCGGCGGGCCTGCGCAACACCGGCCAGACGTTCCAGTGAGCGAGCGCGGCGGCGCCCACGGGATCGCGGCCCACCGGCTGCTGCCGCTGCTGCTCGGGGTCGCGTGCGCCGGAGGGCCGAGCCTTGCTCCGGAGCCCCTCGCGCCGGTGGCCACGAACACGCCCGAGCTGCTGGCGCCGCCGGTAGGCGCGTTCACCGGCCGCGTCACCGATGCGCTCGGCACCGCAGTGCCCTCGGCTCGCGTGCAGCGCATCGACGGCGACCGCGTCGTCGCCGAAGTGCGCTGCGGCGGCGACGGCACGTTCGTGCTCGGCGGCGTCCCCCCGGGACGCTGTTCGCTGCGCGCGCTCGCCGACGGCTTCGCACCGGGCCAGCGTGGCGACCTCGACGCCACGGACGACGCCGGGCGCGCGATCGACGTCGGCGCCCTCGTGCTGCTGCCGGCGACCCCATACCGCGGCGTGGTGCGCAGCGGCGGCCGCGCTCTCGCCGGCGCGCGCGTTCGGGTGCATCCCGAACTGCAGACCGCCGGAGCGACGGTGCCGCTCGTGCGCGAAACGACCAGCGATGCCGACGGCTGGTTCTTCGTGCCGGACGCGCCGCCGCCGCCGGTGCTGGTGCAGGCGCTCGCCGAAGGGCACGTGCGCACGGCGGCGCAGCGGTTCGAACGAGCCGACGCGGACCTCGAACTCGAACTCGTCGCTGCGGCCACGGTCACCGGCCAGGTGGTCGACGCGGTCGACGGCGCGCCGCTGCCGAACGCCTACGTGCACCTGATCGAGCCCGCCCCCGAGCCACTGGCGACCCGCGCGGCGCTGCCGGACTTCGCGCGCCTGCCCGGCGACCGGGTCGACACCGACGGCCGCTTCGTGCGCCCGCGCACCCAGAGCAGCTGGGCCTTGGCCGTGGTCGCCGACGGCCACGTCGGCACGGTGTTCGGACCGTTCGACGACCGCACGCGGGAACGGCCGCACCGGCTGGCCCTGCCGCGCGGTGCCGAGTTGCAGTGGCAGGTCGACGGGGTGGCTCCCGAGACCCAGGTGCTGGTGACGCTCTGTGCCGACGCCGCCTCGCGCCAGGACCCGCTCGCCCACTACTTCGGTCCGGCGGCCGGCATCACCCTGCCGCCGGTGCCGCCCGGTCGCTGGTTGCTCACCGTCGACAGCGAGACGAACGCGCCCACCGAACGGTGGCTCGATCTCGCGACGCCGGGCCGCCATCACCTCGCCATCTCGCTCCCAGCCGGCACGACCCTGCGGGCCCAGGTGGTCGGGAGCGACGGCCAGCCCCTCGCCGTGCTCGCCACGCGCGACGAGCCAGGCTTGCCGCGCACCGCCGAGGTCACGGCGGACGGCAGCGTGGCGCTGCAGGGCCTCGGCCCGGGCCGTTGGCGACTCGTCGTGCTCGACCGTGGCACCGACTGGTACGCCCAGTGCCGTCGCTGGCTCGCGGTGGACCTCGGCGGCACGTCGATCGACCTCGCCGGCGACGGCACGCCGCCGACGATCGAGCTGCAAGCACCTGCCCGCGCGTTCGGCTCGCTGCAGCTGCGCACGAACGAGCCGGCGATCGACCGGATCGCCCTCGAAGCGCCGCCGGGCGCGCCGCCGGCCTTCGGCAAGGTGCGCGATGCGCTGCGTCGCACCGACCTGCGCGACACCGACGGCACGTTCCGGCTCGATCCGGTGCTGCCCGGCCGCTGGCTGCTGCGCGCCTACGCGGGCCCCCGCCTCGTGCACGAACGCACGATCGAGGTCGAAGCCGGCGCACCGACCGTCGTGGCCCTGCCGTGAACGATCAGCGGTGCAGCCAGTCGTGGAAGGTGCGCACGAGGAACGGCATCACCACGTAGCCCATCAGCGGCACGACCAGCGCCGTGACGATCAGCGTGATCACCGGCAACGGGAACAGCTGCAGCAGCGGCTGCAGCACCAGCAGCAGCACCAACGTGATCACCGGCCAGATGCCGACCCAGGTCAGCAGCACCATCTTGTGCCGGTTCGGTCGCCGCGGTGGCGGCGAGGCAGGAGGATCACCAGCAGCAGGAAGGGTCATCGAGCCGATGCATGCTACGCCGTCCGCCGCCTTGGCACGAACGCGTCGCGGCCTACCTTGCCGGCCATGCTCTGAACCCTGAACTCCCCGCTGCGGATCGCGGTCGCGGTCCTGTTCCTCGTGTGCGGCCTCGCAGTCGAGTACTTCCTGCGGATCCAGGGTGCGACCGCGATCGGCCTGCTGCTCGGCATGGTCGCCGCGAAGCTGGTGCAGACCTCGAGCGGCTGCGCGGTGCCGCCACGGCGGCCACCCGGGCAGCCTTCCTAGCGTGCGGCGGCCGCCGCCGGCTTGTTCCAGACGCTGCGCGCCGGCCACGCGCCGAACGCCGACACGATGCCGCCCGGGTGCTGCTCGGTGCGTCCGAGTGTCACGGCGCGCAGACCGCACCACACCTCGCTGCAACGCATGCCGGTCAACGAGACGAACGCGCCCTTCTCGCCACGCGCGACCACCTTCGCTTCGCCGACGGGCTGACCGTCCTCCAGCACGCACTGCCAGAGGTCGGCGAACCCTTCGCTCTGCTTGGCGAACAGCGCGAAGACCTGGTTGCCCGGGCCCCGTGCCAGCACGAAGTGCTGCGGGTTCTCGTTGCCGGACGTGAGGTCCGGATCGGATGCGATCGTCGTGGTGCGCAGCGGCTCCCCTGGCCGAGACCAGGTGACGGCGAGCCGCCCGTTGCCGGGCACGCGGTCGCCGAGCAGGTGCAGCAGCGAACGGCCCCCGACGCCGTCGCCGCACAGGATGCCGACGTTGGCGACGTACTGGCCGGGCCCCGGTTCGGGTCCGACGTTCTCGTCGGTCTGCTGGACGTAGTCGCCCGTGGCGCCGTCGACCGTGCGCAATCCGTGGATCGCGTCGCCGGGGTTGGTGCGGTAGGTGATGTCGACCAGCGAGCCGCGCGCCAGCGCACTCGCCATGCAGCCATAGCTGTTGACGTTCGTCTGCACCACCGGCGACCACTCGGTCGCCGCGGCACCGGCCTTCAGCCAGCGCGTGCCGGTGCTCCACGAACACGTCCAAGCCGGCCCACGCGCCATCGCGTGGTTGCCGATCACCGCGACCAAGGCACCATCGGTCGTGCGCACCAGATCCCCGGCGTGGTACTGGTCGTCGCTGCTGGCCGCCTCGGCCAGCTGCACCGGTTCGCCGAGCCAGCGGTCGTTCGCCGGGTCGTAGCGCTGGAAGAACACGTGCGAGAACGGGGAGCCCTGGCGCGACGACCAGAGGCATGCGAGCAGGTCGCCGTCGGGGATCACCGAGCCCGCACCGTCGCCACTGGTCGGCGCGCTGGCGGCTCGCCGCCAGGTGAGACCGCCGTCGTCGCTGCGCCACAGTTCGAGATCGCAGTCGAGCAACTGTCCCGGGTTGCCGCCGGTCTTCTTGCCGAAGGTCGCGCGCGAGACGAGCACGAACAAGGCCCCGTTCCGCGCCGGCGCCGCCCCGTTCTGGTGGGCGGCGGCGCACCCGACCATCTCGTCGGGGCCGGCGCGGGTCACCTCGATCAACTGCTGGCCGCGCTTCTGTGGCGCCTGGGCGACGAGCGTTCCGGCCAGGGCCAGGACCAGGGGCACGAACGAGACGGGGCGGATCGCTTGGCGCATGGGCGGTCGCAGCAGGACGCGGACCTCGAGGCCCGGTTCCAGAGCGCCGCGCGAACATAGCGCAGCCCGACCGCGGCCGGGCGTTCGCCCCGTCCCGACGGCCAGCCCGTGGTCCTCCGACCCGCGAAGCCGCGCTCGCGCCTTCCGTCGACGACAGGCAGACGGCACATTGCACCCTGGCGCGATGAGCGAACTGCAGAACGACGAGCTGCTGGCCCAGGTCACCGAGGTGGCCGGCTACAAAGTGCTGCCGCCCTGCGTGGTCTACGCGCGCATCGGCCAGGGCGGCATGGGCGCCGTCTACCGCGGGCGCCACCTGAACCTCGACATCGAGGTCGCGGTGAAGTGCCTGAAGCCGGCCCTGGTGCGCGACGACCCGCAGTTCGTGGCCCGGTTCCGCCGTGAGGGCCAGTCGGCGGCGCGCATCAACCACCAGAACGTGATCCGCGTCTTCGACGTCGCCGAGGACAACGGCCTGCACTACCTCATCATGGAGTACGTGCAGGGGGAGACCGCGCGGCAGCGCGTCGACCGCAAGGGGCCGCTCGCGATCGGCGAAGCGCTGCAGATCCTGTACGAGTCCGCGCGTGGGCTCGGCGAAGCGCACCGGCTCGGCATCGTCCACCGCGACATCAAGCCCGACAACCTGCTGATCTCGACGCAGGGCCAGGTGAAGGTCGCCGACCTCGGCCTCGCCAAGCCCACGCTCGGCAAGGACGGCGGCAGCAAGGTGTCGATGCTGTCGTCGGCGAACCAGATCATGGGCACGCCGTCCTACATGCCACCCGAACAGTGGGACGGGGCCGCGGTGACCGCGGCCGCGGACGTGTGGGCGCTCGGCGCGACGCTGTGGTTCCTGCTGGTCGGCCGCGAGGCGATCCGCGACGAATCGCCGGCGCGCATCATGAGCCGCATCGTGCTGCAGCCGTTCCCGGACGTGCTGGCCGAACGGCCCGACGTGCCGGCCGACGTCGCGGCGCTGCTCGCGAAGGCGACCGCGAAGGAACCTGGGGCGCGCTTCCTCGACGCCGGCGAGCTGGCCGACGCGATCGAGGAACTGGACACGCGCCGCGCGTCGCTGCGCGACCGCGCCGCCGGCACGACGCAACTGCGCACGATGCTGTCGCCGCCGCCGCTCGAGAACATCGACGAGCTGCGCAAGTGGTGGCGCGAGGACGCACGCACGCGCCCGCAGACACCCTCGCGGCTCGGCGAAGCCGGCGGTCCCGCGCAGAACGACGGGCAGACGATCGTGACGCCGCCGCGAGGCGGCACTGCGGTTCAGGCCCGCGGTGGCACGGTGGTGCAGACGCCGCCCGACGGCACCAAGCCACCGCGCGGCCGCAGCCCGCTGATGCTGGCCGCGGTGCTGCTCGTCGCCGGCGCTGGTGGTGGCTACGCGTGGTGGAGCAGCCGCCCGGACCCGATCGATCCCGACAAGAACGGGCAGGCGACCATCGACCCGAAGCCGCCGAACGGCGGATCGGGCACGGAGGTGGGCAACGGCGGCAAGCCGGTCCAGGACAAGCCCGGTCCGAACGAGACGCCGAACGAGACGCCGAAGCCGCCCGCACCGCCGCCGGCGCCGTTCGCACTCGCCGACGAACGGCTCGGCAAGGGCGACCTCGACGGCGCGCTGGCCGAAGTCGAGCGCATCGCCACCGAGGCGCCTGCGACGCCGGAGCTGCCGGCAAGGTTGGCGCGGTTGCTGGCGCAGCGCGCCGAGCGGTCCAGCGCCGCCGGCCGCTTCGAGGAAGCGCGCGCCGACCTGCGCCGCGCCCAGCAGCAGGCCGATTCACCAGCCTTGCAGGAACAGCGTGTCGCCCTGCGTGCGGCGATGCGCGATGCCGCCGCTGCCGCGCTGCTGCGCGAACGCCCCGCCGCGGACGCGCCGCAGCCGGGCGATGCGGAGATCGAGTTCGCTGGCCGTCTGCCGGCCGGCTACGTGCAAGAACTCCTGCTCGGCGGCGAGCCCGTCGGCCGTGTCGCCGACGGCCGCTTCACCGCGCGACGCCGCGTCGACGGCAAGGGCGAGCTCGCGGTCGCCGTGCGCGTCGACGACGAGACGCTGGCGCTGCCGCCGTGGCGCGTGACCTTGGCGCCGCCGCCGCCCGGGCTGTCCTTCGTCGGCGAGATCACGCTCGCGAAGCCGCGCCCGGACGGCAAGCTCGTCACCGGCGAGGCGCGCATCGTGCTGGTCGGCAAGCTCAGCGAGCCCGGGGCCCAGCTCTACGTCGACGACGTCGAGCAACGCGCCGAGTTCCGCGCCGACGGCTCCTTCTCGTTGTCCCTCGAGCTCACCAAGGACGGGGAACGCGAGCTGCGCTTCACCGCGAAGAAGAGCGATCGCACGACGCCGCCGACCACGGTGCGCGTGGTGCGGCTGATGGACCCCACGACGCTCAACCCGATCACGCCGCCGCGCCGCAACAACAACGAGAGCACCAAGAAGCGGGTGCCGTTCGTGGTCCGCGCCACGAACGACTACGCGACCGACGTGGTCGTGCGCATCCTCGACCAGACGTTCCCACTCGTGCGCGACGCGGCGGATCCACGCCTGTTCGCCGGGGAGGTCGTGCTGGCCACCGGCCCGAACAAGCTGCGAGTCACGGTCACCAACCTCGCCGGCAAGAAGGGGACCGAGGACTTCGACATCGACTGCAAGGCGCGCGGTCCGAGCCTCACGCTGCAGCAACTCGAGGTCGGCGCGACCAAGATCCCGATCGGCAGCGATGCGAACGCGCCGATCTACGTCGCGTCGGCCGCGGCCGTGCTGCGTCTGCTCTGCGACGACCCTGCCGCCGAACTGCTGGTCGGCGACGAGAAGGTCACGCCGACCCAACCGCTCGGGCTCGCCCTGCAGCCCTACCTGCGCGAAGGCGAGCCGTGCACGCTGCAACTGCGCACCCGCAACGAGAACGACGACTCCCCGGTGCGCCAGCTGCGCGTGGTGCTCGACAGCACGCCGCCGCAGGTCGCCGCGACCGCCCCGGATCCCGTTCCCGCCGGCGGCACCGTAGCCCTGCGCGGCACGTGGCAGGACCGCAGCGATCCGCGCATCGAGGCCGAGGGTCGGCTGGCCCAGGTGCAACGCACCAGCGCCGACGGCGGCACGTGGACGCTCAGCCTGCCGGCCCCCACCGCCAGCACGAGCTGGCGCGTGGTCGCCACCGACGCGGCCGGCAACGGCGGCACGTGCGACGTCGCGATCGTCGTCGAGGCCGCGCGCGAGCCGGTGCCGCCGGTCGTGACCCCGCCGGTGGTGAAGCCGGATCCGCCCAAGGTCGATCCCGTCCCGCAGGTCGCGACCAAGGAGCTGCCGGGCTTCCGCGCGAAGGGCGACGAACGCACCAGCAGCGGCTACCCGCTCGCGATCGTGCACGACACGACCGGCATCGAACTGGTCGCAATCGCCGTCGACAGCACCGGCAAGCCGGGGTTCTACGCGGCGGTGCGCGAGGTCAGCGAGCGGCAGTGGGAAGGCTCCGGCGGCGACGCCGCCAAGAGCCGAGTCTCCGCCGAAGGGATCGTGGCCTGGCTCGCCGACCGCGGTCGCAACCTCGATCTGCCGACCGAAGCCGACTGGTCGAAGCTCGTCGCCGCAGGCAACCCAGCCGTGAAGAACCTGCGCGACGACGAAGGCAAGGACGAGTGGCTGCGCGGCACCGGAACGGCGAGCAATTGGCCGATCCGGAAGGACCCTTCGACCTCCGAGCTGCGGCGCAACCGCTCGAGCAGTTCGATCGGCTTCCGCGTCGTGCACCGCCCGAGGTGACCTGAACCCCGGGCCGCCCGCGTCAGAAGCGCAGGCCAGCGGTGATCACGAAGCCGCCGAAGTCGTCGTCGACGCCGTTGAACACGATCGCCGGGTTGTTGTAGGTCTCGGTCGCACCGTAGTGGTTCTTCATCGCCATGTACGACAGGCCGACCAGCAGGCCCGACGGCATGCGGTAGCGCGCGCCGATCTCCCAGTTGAAGTTGAAGGAGTAGCCGTCCTCGCTGTCGACGTTGTCCTTGACGTCCGAAGGGCCGGCCCCACAGCCGACCTCGGCGAACACCGACAGCTCGCGGATCTTGCCGCCCTCGTTCTGCTGGAACACGATGTACTCGGGCTCGGCGGCCAGCCGCACGCCGATCGTCGAACGCTCGATGTCGCCGTCACCACCGCTCGGCACTTCCTGTTCCGACTCGTGGAAGAACGGGCCGAAGCGGACCGGCAGGCGGAACACGTCGTCGACCGTCGCCCGGTAGGCGAGGCCGAGGAAGATCCCGGTGCTGGTGATGCCCGAGCGAGCCCCGCTGAACACGTCGTCGGCCTTCGTGTAGTTGACCGTGGCGTGGAAGCCCAGGTCGGACTCCAGGTAGTGCTCCCCCTTCAAGCGGAAGCCGAAGGCATCGCCACTGCCCGAGACGACGGCAGAGCCGGTGTTCACCTCGAAGTCCTGCTCGCCGATCGCGAAGCCGAGCGTGGCCATCGTGCGCGGGTGCACCTGGCTCATCGGCGCCTCGACCGGGTCCTGGGCGACGACCCGCGGTGGCAGGTAGGCCGACTCGACGGCAGCCGCCTTGGGCGCCGTACTCGTGCAGCTGGGGAGGAACGCGGCGCCCGCCACGAGGGCGAGGCCGAGACGACGAGAGGAGGCGATGTGCATGTTCGTTGCTGAGAAGCGGTCGCAGATGGTAGGTGGTCCGACCCGGCAGCGTCCAGGCTGCATGGCCCGTCCTCGGCCTCGCAGCGGCGGAACGGGCGGATCCACACGCGCGGCTCAGGTCCGGCGGCGGCGCTTGGTGTTCTTGCCGGCGATCCCTGCGGCCGCGAACTGCCAGCCCTCCTGCAGGGCCGCGCCGACCAGCGGCCGCGTCGCGAGCGCCAGCACGAACACCGTGCAGCCGGCCCGTCCCCAGGCCCCGTTCGCCGGGGTGCACACGTTCCCGTGGGCGGCGACCAACCGCTGCTGCACGGCCGGCGGCACCTTGACCATCGCCCGCGCGCCATCCGGCAGCAGCGACGCGAACACGCGCCCGTGCGCCCGGAAGTCCGGGTGCCCGTGATGTTCGGACTCCACCACCTCGGGCAGGGCGGTCGCGAGCTGACGGAACTCGGTAGGCGTCACCCCGGCACGGTAGCACGGGCCCGCCGATCCTCCCGCCCCGAAGCAGCGCCGCGGCGTTGCCACGGCCCGTTCCGATCCTCACACCCTGCACGACCCAGGGCCGCGGCGTGGGGGTGCTTGATCCACCGCGAAGACCGCGGACCATGACCCGCGCGTGGCCGATAGGGAAGCCACGCCTGGGCGAAACCACACGACCCGCTCCCCATGAACTCGACCATCGCTGCCGGAATCGGCTGGCTCGACCAACCTCGGGCCCACGATCGCATCCAGGAACTCGAGCGCAGGGGACAGCTCACCCGCGAACAGGCCGAGGCCTGCCGGTTCTTCACCGACCGCGGCTACCTGGTGGTGAAGGACCTGGTCCCGGACGCGATGGTCACGCCGGCAGCGCAGGCGACCATGGACATCCTGACCGCCAATCGTGGGCGCCCCCGCACCGATCTGGCGAGCCAGGTCACCGACCGCTACCGCGATCTCGCGTGCCTGCGCGCGATCATGGTCCATGCACCACTGCTCGCCTGGGGCGACCTGCTGCTCGGGGCACGGGCCCTGCCCTACCAGAGCCTGAGCCTGCCGGAGAGTTCGCAGCAGGCCGCGCACTCGGACGAGATCCTGATGTCGTCCGAACCACGCGGCGGCATGCTCGCGGCCTGGGTCGCGCTCGAAGACGTGCACGCGGATGCCGGGCCCCTGCTGGTCTGGCCCGGCTCGCACCGCTGGGAGTACGTGAGCGCTGCGAGCATCGGCGTCGCGGCGAACGCCTCGCAGCAGGAGCGCTCGCAGCTGTTCGACACGAACTACTACGCGTCCGTGCGCACCCTGGCCGAGCGACACGGCGCCCGTGGCGAACCGCAGCTGCTGCAGCGCGGCGACGTGCTGTTCTGGCACCAGGCGCTGGTCCACGGCGCCAACCTGATCGAGCGCGCCGGCGCCACGCGCAACAGCCTCGTGATCCACTACTACGCCGAAGGGGCCCGCCACTACTCGGACATCTGGGGCCGCCCGTGCACCTTGCCGGGCCTGCGCTGAGGTCCACGCTGGGCCGACAGGTTCGTCACGCGCCGGCCTGGCCGCGCACCCGTTCCCAGAGCGGCGGCAGCACCGCGGCGCGGTAGCGCCACCACAAGAAGGCGATGCCGACCGGGACCGCGACCACGTGCACCGTGTCGGCGTCGCTGCGCACCACGCACTCGAAGGCGACGAACCAGTCGAGCGCGAACAGCGGCGCGAACCACGCGGCGAGCAGTGCCGCGGGCAACCCTGCGAACGGCGGCCCGCCGGCGCGGATGCGCGACACGGCGACGTGGCCGAGCACGACCCCCGCGAGGACCAGCAGCGGCAACACGATCCACATGCCAGCCTCCGCAGCAGGTTCGAGCAGGGGATCGAGGACGAACATGGGTCGCGGCTTGCCGGCGTCGGCGGCCTCGGCGACCGCCTTCTGGTAGTCGGCGAGCTGCGCGTTGTAGCGACGCCCGGAGACGATGCGCACGGCGACCAGCACCGCTGCCACGACGAGCTGAAGAACCCCACTGCCGAGCAGGAGCCCGAGGACCGGCCGGCGCTGGGCGCCGGGTGCCGCCACCCGGGCCCCGGGCATCGCCGCGATCGCGACGTGGTACCGCCAGACCAGGAACGCGACGCCCAGCACCGCGAACAGCAGGTGGAACAGCGCGGCGACCCCTTCGTCGATCGCCACGTTGGCGCGCAGCACGCCGAAGACCGTCAGGTCGCACGCGCCGAGCAAGGCGCCCCACGCCAGCAGCAGGGCCGGCACCAACCACTCGCGCAATCGCCCCGTTCGCTGCATGCGGTCGAGGCCCACATGGGCCAGGCCGACGCCCACCAGCCCGATCACGGAGAGAGCGAACAGTGGCATCGGTGCCACGGACGGTTCGGCCTCGAGCAGAACCGCCAGACTCCGATCGCTCGCTCTCTCGCGACGCAAGAACAGCAGCGGCGCGAGGACGGCGAGCAACTGCAGCCCCGCACTGCCGAGCAGCCACGGCCCCACCGACACCCCTTGTCGCGCCGCATCGGGCAGCGCCGCTGCGGCCACCGGCCCGGCCCCTGCCGGCGCCCCGACCGGCCCACCCGCCTGCGCGCGCACGTCGCTGCCGAGCTCCTCGGCGCGCTGGTAGCGCCGCGCCGGATCCTGCGCCAACGCGCGCCGCACGATCGCGTCCAGCGAACGCGGCACGCCGGGCCGCTGCGACGGCGGCGCGAAGTCGCCGGCCGGCACCTGGCCGGTCAGCAGTTCGTAGAGAACCACACCGAGCGCGAAGATGTCGGCGCGGTGGTCGACGTTCGCCGCCCGGAACTGTTCCGGCGCCATGTAGTGCGGCGTGCCCATCACCTGGCTCTGCCGCGTCAGCTGCGGCCCGTCGCCGGCGTCGCCGAGCAGCCGCGCCAGCCCGAAGTCGGCGAGCTTCACGTTGCCGTCGACGTCGATCAGCACGTTCTCGGGCTTCACGTCGCGGTGCACGACGCCGCGGTCGTGCGCGAACTGCAGCGCCGCGCACAGCGGCGGCACGATGCGCATCGCCTCCTCGGGGGCGAGCTCGCCCATGGCGATCAGCTTGCGCAGGTCGATGCCGTCGACGAACTCGGTCAGCAGGTAGAACCGGCCCGAGCGGTCGCCGAAGTCGTGCACCTTCAGGATGCCCGGATGGTCGAGCTGGGCCAGCGCCTGGCCTTCGCGCCGCAGTCGCTCGGCGAACGTCGGGTCGCGCGCCACCAGCGCCGGATCGAGCAGCTTCAGCGCCGCGAGTCGCCCGAGCTTCGTCTGCCGCACCCGGTAGACGACCCCGCTGCCGCCGCGGCCGATCGCGGCCTCGACCGTCAGTTCGGGGAACAGCGCCTGCACGTCGGCCAGCGCCGCCGGCTGGTTCTCGGGCAGGTCGGCGGCCGCCGCCTGGAGCAGGGCACGGGGATCGGGGCGAGGAGTGGGGCTCATGCCAGCCTGTGCGGCAGCAGGAGCCCGGAGGTTACCGGCTGGGCGTGGAAATCCCGCCAGCGCTGCGTGGCCCCGGTCGCACCACCCCACCCGACAGCTCCAGCAGCAGCCGCAGTTCGTCGCCGGCCTCGTCCGAGGCACCGACCGTCTGCCGGACCTCGGCCTGGATGCGCTCGCGCAGCCGTTCGCGCAGGCGGTGCACCGCGACCTTGAACGCGCCCTCGCCGGTGCCCAGTTCGGCCGCGACGGTGCGCATCGTGGCGTTGGCGCCGTCGTCGCCGCCCGGCAGCAGGAACGGCCGCGCGGCGTGCGCGATCCGGCCGCGGCCCCGCACCTGCTCCTCGGCGACGATCGCCGCGAGCGCCCGGTCGACCAGGGCCCGCACCCAGGCGCGCGCGAACGCTTCCTCGGGCGTCGCCGCCGGGTCGACCGGCTCGAGCGGCCCGGCCGAGGCGTCGTCCGGCCACGGCAACGTGCGCGCTCCCCCGCGCTTCGCCGCTCCGTCGGCGCGCCGCACGTCGACCAGGTGATGCTGGGCACAGGCGAGCAGCCAGCTGCGGAAGCGCCCCCGTTCGGGATCGGCGCTGGCGAGGTCCTGCCGCTCGAGCAGCCGCGCGAACAGGCCCTGCGTCAGGTCGCGCGCCCGTTCTTCGTCGCCTTGCGCACGCCGGTAGAACGCGTGCACCGCCGGCCAGTAGGCCTCGCACAGCTCCGCCAGCGCCGCGGGCCCGTCCGGACCGCCGTCGGCGGCGCGGAACACGAGGCTCCAGCGCGTGGTGTGGAACGTCACGCGCGGGATCGTGGCGAAGCGACGGTCACGGCGCCAGGGGGCGTGGCGATCCCGCGAGCCGCGCCAGCAACGCCTCGACCGGTCCGCGTCGATGATGGCGGAACCACCACCACGACAGCGGCCATGCCAGCAGCGCGTAGCCGAGCGCCGCGGCGAGCCCTTCCACCACGCCCCACGACTCGTCGGGCCACTTCCAGCGCATCGGCTCGTAGACGCAGGCGATGTGCAGCAGGTAGTGCGTCAGCGACGCGCGCCCGATCAGCACGAACGGCTCGCAGAGCCGCCCGAGCCCCGAGCGCAGTTCGCGCCACGCCAGCAGCGCCACGATCGCCACCGCGATCCCGCCGTTGCGCAGCAGGAACGGCACCGAGGTCGGCTGCCACTCGACGAACAGCGGGGCGGCGACGTCGCCGAGTTCTTCCCAGCGGGCATGCGCGAACGCGTCGAGCCCGTAGGCGATCGCCGGCAGCGGCAACGCCAAGAACAGCCATCGGCGCCAGCGCGACGCGTCCTGGCGACCGCCGATCGCGAGCAACGCTCCGAGCAGCGGCAGCAGCGCCCACGGCAGCAGCGGGTAGGTGCCGTCGAACGTGTACCAGCGCAGCGTGGCGAGGCCGAACTCGTGGTTCGCCCGGTGCGTGCCGTCTTCGTTCCAGTCGGCGAGCACCGTGTCCTGGCAGAGCGTGACCAGGATCGGCGCTGTCGCGACCATCGCCGCGATCGCCGCCGTCGTCGCGAGCCGGCCGAGGCGCAGCAGTCCACTCGCGACCAGCAGCATCAGCGCCATCGGCACCAGCACGTCGTTGGGCCACAGCCACTGCCACAGCGGGACACCGAGCGCGACCAGCGCGAGCGCCCGCCGGACCACGAACGAGCCACGCAGCAGCAGGTGTTCGCCGCGCGCGTCGATCGCCCCGGCGTGCGCCCAGGCCATGCCGGCGAGCAGCACGAACAGGGCCGCTGGGATGCCTTCGAGAACGTGCCAGCTGGTGCGCGCCAACGCCGCCAGCGGCCCCGCGACGCCCTCGTCCGGCTCCGGCACGAAGTGCAGCCAGATCATGCCGAGCACGGCGAGGCCTCGCGCGGCGTCGAACGCGCGCGAACGCGTTCGCGGCGCCGCCGGCTCGCGCGCGGCCGGCTCGGCGTCGGCGGGCGCGGCCAACGGTGCCGAGGCCACCGCCAGCGGTGCGGCCGGCGACCCCGCGTAGTGCTGGCCCGGCAGCAGCACCTCGCCCTTCATCACCACGCCGTGCGGCATCACGTGCGCGCCATCGCCGATGTCGGCCCCGTAGAGCACGACCGTGCCGCAGCCGACCGACGCGCCGCGGCCGATGCGCACGCGATCGATCTTCAGCACGCGGTCCTCGAAGCTGTGCGCCTGGAACAGCGCGTGCACCGTGGCGCCGTCCTCGATGGTCAGCATGTCCGGATCGACGACCTGCGCGAAGCCATCGCCGAGCACACAGCGCCGGCCGATGCGCATGCCCATCGCGCGCAGGAACCACGGCAGCAGCAGCGTGCCCTCGAGCGGCTGCAGCAGGGCCCTGCCGTAGCGTTGCCAGACCACGTAGTGGAAGTCCCAGCGACTCGCCCAGCACGACCACAGTCCGTGCTGACCGGGCCGCACGCGGCCGAGCAGCAGCCACTTCAAGACGAGCACGACCAGCGCCAGCACGCCGGCGAACACGAACGTCGCCCCGGTCGCGACCGCCGTACCCTGCATCCAGCCACCGGGGTTCGCCGCGGCGATCACGTCGAACCACCACAGCCCGAGCCACACCGGCAGCACCGGCAGCGTGACCCGCAGCGCCTCCCAGAACACGCGGTTGCCGTAGCGCAGCGGCCCGGGCGTGTGCGTCAGCCGACGGTCGACCACGACCACTTCGCGGCGGTGCAGCTGCATCGCCGGCAGGCCGAACCAGCCGGTACCCGCCGGCATGCGCGCCGCTTCGGCCACCGTGCTGACGCCGAGCACGACGTCGTCCCCGAGCCGTTCGCCGGCCGGCAGCACGACGTGGTTGCCGACGAACGTGCGTTCGCCGAAGCCACTCGCCGCGACCGTGACGCGACCCTGGTGCTGGTGCGGCACGCCGAGGTAGATCCCGTCGGCGAGGAACGAGCCGCCGCCGAGCTCGGTGTGCTCGGGCAGAACGTCGAGGATGGTGCTGACCTCGCAGTCGCGGCCGATGCGCATGCCGGCGAGCCGCAGCCAAGCAGGCCAGAACAGCGTGCCCGACAGCCACAGGCCGGCCGCGTCGACCAGCTCGCTGCGCACTTCGAGGCGCAGGTGCAGCCACGACCAGCGCGGATGCGTGCCGAGCGGCACCTTCGGCGAGACCCGCAGGAACAGTGCCTGGGCGAGCAGCGTGGCCGGCACCGCCGCAACCGCGCACGCGATCGTCGCCCACCACCACAGCGGCTGTGACGATGGCCCGGCTTCGCACAGCCAGCGCACCAGCCCGGGCCCGTCGAGCCCGACGAGGTTGGCGCCGAGCAGCAGCAGCAACGTGAACGGGAACGCGGCGAGCGGCGCCTGCGCGAAGCGCAGAGCCATCAGGGCCACCGTGTAGAGCCACGGCGACAGCTCTTCGGCGCGCACGGTCGCCGGCGCGCGTTCGGGTGCCCGCCCCACGGCGCGGGCCGGCACACCGTCCCACGCTTCGCCCGCCGGGACCACGCTGCCCTCCGGCAGGTAGGCGAGCGGTCGCACGAACGCGCCGTCGCCGATCGTCACGTGCGGGCCACAGCCGGCGCGCGTCGCCAGCGTGGCGCCGTGGCCGATGCGCACCGGTCCGAGCACCAGGTGCCCCGCGTCGAGCTCGGCCGTGCCGAGATGCACTTCGCGACCGAGCGTCACGTCGTCACCGATCTCAAGCAGGTCCCAACCGCCGCTCAGCACGTCGACGCCGCGGTGCAGGTGCACGCGCTGGCCGATCCGCGCGCCGAGCGCACGCAGCGCCACGTTCTTCGCCTCGGTGCCCTCGAACAGCGACCACGGCACGAGCCGCACGAGCCGCACGACCAGCCAGTGCCGCAGGTGCAGCCCGCTCCACGCCGGCGTGCGCACGGCGCGGTACCGGCCGATCAGCAGCTCCTTGGCGACGACCGCGATCCACAAGGCGACCAGCGCGTAGGCGAAGAAGCCGAGCGACAACAGCCACGGACCGAGCAGCAGCAACTCGACCAGCGTGAAGGTCGCGAACAGGGCCGGCGCCACGACGAAGCCCAGCACGTAGGCGGCCGACGACACCGCCAGCAGCAGCGCCACCAGGAACAGCACCTGCACGCCGGTGGCGAGCCACGGTCGCGCGACACCTTCGCTGCGCAGCACCGCCACCGCGGGGCCCGGAGCTCGCGCGTCGGCCGCGGCGCGTTCGCCCCGTTCGCGCAGCACCCGCGCCATCGCCCGAGGCGTGCGCGCTTCGTAGACGTCGCGCACCGTGAACGCCGCCCCGCCGGGCTGTCGGCGCAGCCGCGAGACCAGCAGGGCCGCCCGCAGCGAGTCGCCGCCGAGCGCGAAGAAGTCGGCTTCGCCGTCGATCGCTTCGGCATCGAGCCGCAACACCGCGGCGAGCTCGCGCCAGAGGCTCTCGGCGAGTGGATCGGCCGGCCGTTCGTCGGCGCGCTTCGTCGCCGTCGCGGTCGACGCCGCCGGCGCAGCCAGCACGGGCAGGCGCTTCCTGTCGAGCTTGCCGCCGACGGTGCGCGGCAGGCTCGCACACACGGCGAACCGCGACGGCACGGCGTAGGCGGGCAGGGCAGCCGCCACTGCCGCCGCCAGCGCCGCGAAGTCGGGAACGGGCACCGACGGGTCGGCGACCACGTGGGCGGCGATCAGCCGCGCCGGTTCGTCGCCCTGCACGCAGCACGCGACCTCGCGCACACCAGGCTGGGTCGCCAGCACCGCTTCGATCGCTTCGAGCTCGATCCGGTAGCCGCGCACCTTGACCTGCGCGTCGATGCGGCCGAGGCAGGTCAGCTCGCCGTCGGCCGCACGCACGACCAGGTCGCCGGTGCGATAGACCCGGCCGATGCCCGGCAGCTCGGGGAAGCGCGCCGCGGTGAGTTCGGGCTGGCCGTGGTAACCACGCGCCAGCCCGGGGCCGGCGATGCACAGTTCCCCGGGCTCGCCGTCGGGCACCGGCAGCAACCGTTCGTCGAGCACCAGCGCCCGGTGCGGCGGCACGGGCCAGCCGATCGTCACGGGACGACCCGGTCGCACGCGGCCGCGCACGACGGTCACCGTGCACTCGGTCGGGCCGTAGCCGTTCTCGAGCCACAGGTCGCGGCCCCACGTGTCGGCGAGGTCCGGCGGCAGCGCTTCGCCGCCGACGTAGCAGAGCCGCAGGTCCGGCAGCTCGGTGCGCGGGTCGACCACGTCCATAGCGCGCAGCAAGGTCGGCGGCGGGCACAGCACCGTCGCACGTTCGCGGCGCAGCCAGGCCACCAGATCGGGCCCCGAACGCACCACTTCGTCGTCGAGCACCAGCACGGTGGCGCCACTGCCGAGCGCCAGCCAGATCTCCTCGACCGACGAGTCGTAGGCCGGCGAACTGCCCTGGGCGATGCGGTCGCCGAGGCCGACCCGGAAGCGTTCGACACCCTCGGCGATCAGGTTGGCGACGCCCCCGTGTTCGACCAGCACCGCCTTCGGTGCACCGGTCGTGCCGGACGTGTAGATCGCGTAGGCGAGCGAACGAGGGCCGAGCCACGCCGGCGGTTCGGGCGCGGCGCGACTGGCCCGCGGCACGAGCGGCACCTCCAGCAACGGCACCCCGGTGCCGCCGAAGCGGGCCGCGGCCTGCGCACCGGTCACCACCAGCGCCGCGTCGGTGTCGCGCACCACGTGCTGCAGGTGCGCGTCCGGGAACGACGGGTCGAGGCAGACGTGCGCCGCCCCCGCCTGCATCACGCCGAGCTGGGCTGCGAACAACCACGGACTCGTGCGCGGCAGCAGTACGACGACCAGCCGTTCCCCGGTGCCGTGGCGCGCGACCTGTTCGCGCACCGCCTCGGCCATCGCCGCGAGTTCGGCGTAGCTGGCGGTGGCCCGCTGCTCACGACCCGGTCCGGGCGGCACGTCGACGGCGAGCCGTTCGCCGTGCTGCGCCACCATCGCCGCGAACCGTTCCGTCAGCAGCATGCGCGGCGCAGGCTCACGACGACGCCCGGCCGGTCGCGAGCAGCACCAGGTGCGGCGCCGTCATGGCACCGAGGGTCTGGCGCTGTTCGGCGCCGAGATGCCGGTAGCCGCGGATCCGCCGACGGCACCGGGCGCTGCCACACTCGCAGGCGAACGGAGTGGCCATGTCCCACTCGGTCGACTCGTAGTCGAAGGTCAGCTCCTCGCCGTCCTCGATCGGCCGTCGCGCCACCAGCACCCGGCCGCGCAGCATCGTGTTCGGCTCGCAGGCGTGGTTCAGGAAGCGCCACTCGGGATAGCCCCCGACGGTCCCGGGCAGCGGGTTGGCGTCGATGTGCTCGTCGGGGCCGACCTGCAGGGTGTAGCGGGTCGGCGTGGTCGTCGACCGACCCTTGACGACGACCACCGGATCGTCGACGGCGAAGTCGGTCGAGGCGAACGCGGCCAGTTGGCCTCGGCTGGAGCGGACGACGACGCGAACGGGAGAACGCGAGACGAGCGGTTCGGGCATGCGAGGGCGCGGTAACGGTGCATGCCACACCGACTCCACGGCGCATGCAAAGAGAATCTCGTCGTCGTCGAGATCGTCACCGACCCACGACGAGCCTGCCGAGGTATCCTCCGCGTCGCCCTCTGCGCATGGAAGAACGCAGCCACATCCTCCGCCAAGCCGCGACCAGTGCTCGCGAACGCGCGCTGCTCGACGGCCTGGACCACCCGGCATTGCTGCTGCATGCCTGCTCGCAGCCGCCGACGATCGTCTACGCGAATGCCTCGGCCTGGCGCAGCAGCGGCGGGCTCGCACCCGACGCCCTGCTCGAGCTGCTGCGGCGGCTCGGCTTCGACGAACACGATCGTGCGAGCCTCGTCGCCGCGGTGCGCGACCGCCGACCCGGCCGCTGGCTCGAGTCCCGCAGTGGCGCAAACCCGTTGGTGGCGCGCCTGCACCCCTTGCCACGCGGTACGGAAGACGCGCCGCTGGCCATGCTGAGCTGGAGCCAGGGCCGGCACGAACAGGTGCCCCACCCTTGGGCCGACGCCCCCGAGCGACTGGCGGCCGTGTTCGAAGCAGCCCTCGAACCGATGCTGCTGGCCGACGACCAGGGCCGCTACCTCGACGCGAACGCGGCGGCCTGCGCCACGTTCGGCTGGTCGCGCGAGCGCTTCCGCGAACTGCGCATCGCCGACCTGATGCCGCCCGAGCAGCGGCCGCACTTCGAGCAGCAATGGGCCCGCTTCCTCGAACTCGGCCACAGCGAGGGCCGCACCGAGCTGATGGCCCACGCCACCGACCGACGCACCTTCGACTTCCGCGCCGTCGCCAACGTGCGCCCGGGGGCCCACCTGTCGGTGCTGCGCGACGTCACCGACCTGGCCCGCGCCGCCACCGACCTGCGCGAACGCGAACAGCAGTTCCGCGTGCTCGCCGACCAGATCCCCGACCCCGTGTTCGTGCTGGGCATCGACGGCGACGACGCGGGACGCATCCTCTACCTGAACAGGGCCGCGGCGACCGACTACGGCTACCGCGCCGACGAACTGCTCGGCCGATCGATCGTCGACACGCTGGACGCCGCCGAGACCGCCGCCGAGGCACCGGCGCGCCTGGCGCGCATCCGGGCCGGCGAGACGGTGACCTTCGAGGGCTGGCACCGCCGCAAGGACGGCAGCCTGCTGCCGATCGAAGCGCGCGCTTGTGGCCTCGGCTGGCAGGGCCGCCCCGCGGTGCTCGCGATCGACCGCGACATCTCGATGCGCGAACGGGCGGCCGCCGAGCTGCGCGCCAACGCCGAACGCCTGCAACTCGCCCTCGACGCCGGCCAGCTCGGCATGTTCGACTGGGACATGCGCACCGGCCAGGTCACCTGGTCGGCATTCCACTACGAGCTGTTCGGCCTCGATCCGGCGTCGACCGAACCGATCACCTACGCGCACTTCCGTGCCCGCATCCACCCGGACGACATCGCCGCACTCGAAGCCGCGATCCGCCGGGCGATGCAGACCCACCACCGCTACCACCACGACGCGCGGGTCGTGCGCCCTGACGGCACCGTACGCACGTTCAACGCCCAGGGCACGATCCTCAAGGACGCACACGGCCGGTCGACCCGGATGCTCGGCATCGTCCAGGACATCACCGAGCGCCGCGCCGCCGAGATCCGCACGTGCGAGCAACTGCAGCTCACGCAGCAACGCCAGCAGCTGCTCGAGTGGCTGACCGGCCAGTCCGCCGACCACGGCGAACTGCAGCCGCTGGTGCGCGCCCTGACCGAGCGCCTGGTCGAGGTCTACGACTGCGCGCGGGCGTCGTTCTGGCGGTTCGATGCGACCGAGGGCACGCTGGTCTGCGAGAGCTGCTTCGATCGCCCGAGCGGCACGCATTCGGCCGGCGAACGCCTGCGCGCCGACGAAGCCCCGGGATTCTTCGCCGCCCTGCAGCGCGGCCTCTACGTCGACGTCGACGACGTGCGCTCCGACCCGCGCACCGCCCAACTGGCCGCCGACCATCTGCTGCCCCGAGGCGTCAGCTCGCGGCTCGACGCGGTGCTGCGCTTCGGTGGCCGGCACCACGGCACGCTGTGCCTCGAACACGTGCAGCGCCCCCACGTGTGGGGGCGCGACGAGATCGACTTCGCGTGCACTGTCGGCGGCCAACTCGCGACCCAGCTGGAGACCGCCGCGCGCGCCGCCGCCGAGGCACACGCCCTCGAACGCCAGCGCTTCCTGACCGCCCTGATCGACGGCAGCCCGATCGGCGTGCAGATCTTCGCGCCCGACGGCACGGCGCGGCGACTCAACGAGGCGATGCGTCGTGTGCTCGGCCTCGCGGCCGACACGGACTTCCCGGGCACCTACAACCTGCTCGAGGATCCGACCGCGCTGGCGAACGGCCTCGCCACCGCCTTCCTGCGTTGCCGCAACGGCGAGGCGACGACGCTGTCGGCGATGGAGATCGACTTCGAACAGCCGTTCTGGCGCCGCTGGAGCAGACGCAGCGGCCGCAGCTGGCTCGACCAGGTGCTGTTCCCGGTGTTCGCGCCGAGCGGTGACCTCGAGGCCGCGGTGCTGTTCGCCTGGGACGTCGCCGATCGGGTCACCGCCGAACGCACCCGCCATCAGCTCGAGGACCAGCTGCGGCAGGCCCAGAAGCTCGAGGCGGTCGGCATGCTCGCCGGCGGCGTCGCCCACGACTTCAACAACATCCTGACCGCGGTGCTCGGCTTCGCCGAACAGATCGAGCAGGAGCTGCCGGACGCCCACCCGTGTCAGGACCTCGCCCGCCAGGTCCAGAGGGCCGCGCAGCGCGGGGCGCAGCTGACCCACCAGCTGCTCGCGTTCGGTCGCAAGCAGGTCGTGCGCACCGAGGTGTTCGACGCCGCCCAGCTCGTCGAAGAGTCCGTGCCGATGGTGCGCCAGCTGCTCGGCCCGGAGATCCGGCTCGAGGTGACGCACGAACCGGGCACCTGGGTGCGCATCGACAAGGTGCAGTTCCAGCAGGTGCTGCTCAACCTGGTCGTCAACGCGCGCGACGCCATGCCCACCGGCGGTCGGCTGACGATCGTGGTGCGCCCGTGCCCCGTCGATGATGGGGTGCGCGTGCTGCTGTCGGTGCGCGACACGGGCTGCGGCATGGACGAACGGGTCCGCGAGCGCTTGTTCGAGCCGTTCTTCACCACCAAGGAACCGGGCAAGGGCAGCGGCCTCGGCCTGTCGACCGTCTACGGCATCGTCACGCAGGCCGGCGGCACGGTGACGGTCGACAGCGCTCCCGGTGCGGGAGCCACGTTCGACGTGCGGTGGCCCGCAGCGACTCCCTCGGGGACCGACGCACCGCAGCCCGAGACCGTCACCGCGTCCCCGCGGCGCGCGCGCGTGCTGCTGGTCGAGGACGACGCCGCCAACCGCGAGCTCGCCGCGCGCATCCTGCGCATGCACGGCCACACCCTGCTGCTCGCCGACAGCGGCGAAGCGGCCCTGCAGATCGCGTCGGAAGGCGGCCACATCGATCTGCTGGTCACCGACATGGTGATGCCGGGCATCAGCGGTCGCACGGTCGCCGAACGGCTGCTCGCCGAGCGCCCCGGGTTGCGGGTGCTGTTCGTCAGCGGCTTCCTGTCCGACGACGAACTGCGCCGCGGCGCCGACCCGCGCTGGGCGCTGCTGCAGAAGCCGTTCACCGCCAACGAGCTGCTCGGCGCCGTGCAGGCGCGTCTGCAGGCATGAGCGGTCAGGTGCCCGCGCGACGCGCGGCGCGCAGCATCGCGATCGTCGCGTGACGGACCGCGTCGGGCGTCGCGCACGCGACCGGGAACGGCAGGCGCACCTCGTGCTGCTCGCCGTCGCGTCCGTCGGCCGAAGCGGTGAATCCGCCGCGGTCGACGGCGGTGACCTGCGCGCGCCCGGCCGCGACACCGCCGAAGAACGCCACCAGCTCGCCGATCGCGGCACCGTGGTCCTCGTTCATGTGCGCGACGATCGCCGCGGCGTGCGGCGCCAGCGGGTCGGGCTCGCCGCTCCAGCGGGCACGATCGATCCAGCCCATCGAGCCGAAGCCGGCGATCCAGCGCACCTGGTCGACCTCGAGCCGGTAGACGTGGAAGCCGTGCGCTTCGCGCATCGCCGCCGCCCCTGGGAACGCGGCGAAGTAGCAGCCCTCGGCCGCCGCCAGCTCGTCGGTGTGCGGTTGCGCGGCACGCACCAGCAGCGTCACGCGCGCCCCGGCCTGCGGTCGTGCGGCGGCCGCCGGATCGGCGACGAACAGGCTCGCGCGCCCGTCGCTGCGCACGTTGCGCGTGTGCTCGGCGATGTCGGACAGGAACACCAGCGGGTCGCCGTGCGCGTCGAGTACGTAGGGGACCACCGACCCGAACGGCCAGCCGCCGAGACCCGTGTGCGCGGTGCACAAGACCCCGTGCCGCTGTGCCTCGACCAGGGCCCGCATCGTGTCGCGTTCGTCCATCGTCGTCCTCCTACGCTTCCGGCGCCGGCGCCAGCGGCATCGTGTCGATCGCGGCCTCGAATGCTTCGCCGTCGACCACGACGGTCACGCGCCCTTCGAGCCGCGACACGTCCCAGCGATTGTTGCGGTCGAGCTTCTGTTCGAGTGCCGCCAGCAACTCGCCCGGCACCTTGACCACCGTGATCTCCTCGGCGCGATGCACCTTCTCCTTGGCGCAGCGCTGCTGCAGCAGGTCCGGGCGCCGGTGGCACCACACGACCACGCGCTGGCAGGCCTTCGCGGCGCGGTGCAAGCGGTCCGGAGCCGGCGAGCCGACCTCGATCCACGTCACCACGCGCCCGTCGCCGGTCTTCCGCCAGATCGCCGGTTCGTCGGCTTCGCTCAGCCCCTTGCTGAACGCGAGGTCCTCTTCGTGCTCGAGCGCGAACGCCAGCACGCGCGTCAGCAGGTACGGGTTGTCCTCGGACGGATGGCGCGCGACGCGCAGGTCGAGGTCGGTGTAGACGCCGCGGTCGACGTCGGCGAGGCGGATCTCGAAGCGATGCAGCACGTGCGCAGGATGGCGGCAACGGGGGCGGCTGTCGCGCGGCGCGACGAGAAAACGTGCCGCGGCACCGCAGGTCAGCCGCCGCGCAGACGCGCCAGCACCGCGCGGGCCGTGCTCGACAGCCCCTGCGGATCGTTCGCGCGTTCGAGGGCCCGCTGCAGCCGCGTCGCCTCGAACAGGACCTCGCGGCCAGCGGCGTCGAGGTCGTGGAACGCTGGGTGGAAGCGCAGCTCGCCGCCGGGCCCGGTCGGCCGGTGCGCCGTGGTCGCCTGCTCGACGAGTCGTGCGTGGTCCGCGTTCATGCCATCTCCAGGGCGAGGTCGACGCCCGAACGCTGCAGGCACTCGGCCAGCAGCTTGCGCGCGCGGGTGACGTTCTGCAGGAAGGTGTTGGTGGTCATGCCGCAGCCGGACGCGAGCTCGTGGTCGCTGTGGCGGGCCTCGTCCGTGAGCCGCAGGGTGATGGCGCGCGACGGCTGCGGCGGCAGCTTCTCGAGGCAGCGCTGCACCGCCGCGCGCACGGCCGCGTCCGGTGCGTTCGCCGGCTCGACGACCGGCTCGGGCAGCTCGTCGCCGACCGCGGTCGGCAGCAGCCGATGGCGACGCGCTTCGCTGATCGCCAGGTTCTGCGTGATGCGCATCGCGAAGCGCAGCAGCGCGTGCGGCCGGCCGTCGCCCGCACAGTGCGGGGCCACCTGCCACACGCGCAGCAGCCCTTCCTGCAGCACCGCTTCGGTGTCGACCACTGTCGCGAACTTGCGCAGGCCCGCGCGCAGCGGCGGCTCGGCGCCGACCAGCCAGCGGGCGAACGCGTCCGCGTCGCCCTGCTGGATCGCCGGCAGCTCGAGGTCGCTGTCGCGCGGTTCGTTCATGCGAACGACACCTCGATCGTGCTGCCGGCGATCGTCATCCGCAGCCGTACGGGCTGCGTCGGCCAGACCCCACCGGTGGGCAACGTCACGACGAGCCGCACCAGGCCGCCCCGCGCGATCGCCGCCGCCGCCGTCGTGCGCGCCACGTCGACGCGCACTTCCTGTTCGCGCCCGTCGGCGTCGACCAGCACGACCTTGCTCGGCAGCTGCCACGTGGTGAGGCCCGACAACTCGAGCACCCACTCCGCGGCACCGCGCAGGCGCACGGTGGCACGCACGCGCGGCGGCGGCCCCCCTGCTCCGGCACTCTCGTCCTTGCTGCCGCCACCGCCGAACAGGCGCCCGAGCAGCGACTTCTTCGCCTTGCCGGCACCGGCCGGCGGCGGCGGCGGCAGCACCCCACCTTCGTCGTCCGCGTCGCGCTGCGAACGCGAGCGCTCCTCCGCCTCGGCGCGCTGCGGCATCGACTTGGTCGGCATCGCGGCGCGTGGTGCGGGCGGCGCGTACATCTCCTGCATGCTCTCGTCCGCGACACACGGCATCGCCATCGGCGCACCACGCAGGCCGAGCTGCGCCACCGACATGCCGTGCGGCAGTTCCTGCGGCACCAGTTCGCGGCGCTGCGGCGACCGCGGGTCGACCGTCGCTTCGGCGCTGATCGCCACCCACGAGGTCAACCGCGTGCTGATGCCGTGGGCCAGGCCCAGCGCCTCGATGCGCGCGTCGATGGTGCGCGAGTCCGCCCCCGCGGCCAGTTCGACCTCGAGGTCCTCGACCGCTTCGCGAGCGAACGCGCGCGCGATCGCCGCGTCGCCACCCTCGGCGAGCGGCGGCACGACCAGCTGCTGCGCGAACGCGCCGCCCGGCCCTTCCGCCGCGACCCGCACGGTGCCGCCGGCCGCGTGGAGGCGGAGCAGCAGCCGCACCGGCGCCCCGGCGAACAGGTCCGGCAAGGCGAGCGGCGCGCGTTCGAGCACGGCACTGCCGTCGACGACCAGTTCGTCGAGCAGTGGCGCGCTGGTGCGCGCCAGCAGGCGCTGCGCCGCCGCGGTCGGCTCGTCGTCGACGCCGAGCAGCACTTCGAGCCCGCGGCCGGCGCGCGACGCGCCGCGCGTCAGCGTGCGGTTGGTAGCCGAACCGACGCCGACCACGTGCACGCGGCTGTGCGCCGGCAGGCCGTTCCGGATCGCCGCCACGATCTGCTGTTCGAAGCCGATCAGGCCGTCGGTGACCACGACCACCTGGCGCTGCACGCCGTCGCGAGTCGCGGCGAGTGCGGCGAGGATCGCTTCGTGCATCTCGGTGCCGCCGCCGGCCTGCAGGCTGCGCAGCCACTGCACCGCCGCCGCCTTGTTGGCCGACGTCGCCCGCTCGGCGCGCTTGCGCCACGCCTGCGGCCGCGACGCGAACGCGATCAGCTCGAGCCGGTCCTCGTCGCCGAGCGACTGCACCAGGGCCTCGGTGACCGCCTGCGCCTGGGCCAGCGGTGCGCCGCTCATCGAGCCGCTGATGTCGAGCAGCACGATCAGGTCGCGGGCGAGCCGCGGTGCCCCGAACGCGTTGCTCGGCGGCACGATCGTCAGCAGGCCGAACGCCTGGCCGGCGAGCGGACCTTCCCCGAGACGAACGGTCTGCAGCGCGACGCCGACCGCGGGGGCGGTGGTGCGCCAGTGCACGACCACGTCGCGGTCCATCGCCACACGCCCACCGGCGGCGGCGAACGCGACGCGCGTGCCGAGGGCCGCGGGCACGGCCTGCAGCGCGTGCGACGTCGAGGCAGGCAGCGACCCGGCGGTCAGCGCGTCGGCGACCAGCAGTTCGAGTTCGCAGCGCGCCAGCAGCGGCGTGCCCGGTGCCACGACGTCGACCGCGAGCTGGCCGGCATCGGCGACCCGACCGTCGGCACCGAGGTAGCGGGGCGCCACCGTGGTCGGGAAGCGCCACTGCCAACCGTCGTCGACCCACGCGAGCGGCTGGTCGAGCGTGATGGTCGCCTCGACCTCGGCGCCGGGCGGCAGGTTGCCGAGTTCCTGGGTGAACAGGCTGCTGCGGTCCTGTTCGAGCAACGCGGCGGTGCGGCCGCTGGCGATCGCCTGCTCGAAGCGCTCGCGCGCGCGCTGCTTGCCGTCGAT
Organism: Planctomycetota bacterium; assembly: GCA_016793305.1. The sequence continues at coordinate 2,858 of JAEUHU010000006.1, read as the reverse complement.
CACGCCGTGCACGACCTGGTCGCCGAGCCGGAACGAGAACCCGCCGACCGCGGCGTCGGCCGGCAGCGGCAGCTGGTAGCGCACGTGCAGCGGCTCCTGGTACGGGTTCGCGAACGTCTGCACGAGGCGCACGCTGGCGAGGCCGCCGGCGGCGCGCACGACGAGGCGCGTCTGCTGCAGCGGCAAGGTGCGGCCGTCGGCGGTGACGAGCTGGCCACAGGTCGGAGCGGAGGTCGGCAAGGCGGAGGTGAGTGTCGGCATGGTCGGGCTCTTTGGAAGGGTCGACCCCGCGGTCCGGCCCCGGCCCGCACACGCGTGCAGCGCCGGTCGCCGGGCCCGGAGACCGGGCCGCGGGATGCGTTCTGCCCGGCCTCACGCGCGAGCTCGCGATCGGTGACAGTGCTGCCGACGAAAATCCGCGGGCCCGGCGGCGCGCCGGTGGCACCGGACGCTCGGACGATCAGGGCGAGGCCGTGCCCGCCGGCCAGGGCTGGCCGTAGGCGTTCGCTTCGACCGAGCTGCGGCAGGCCGAGCAGAACAGCCACTGCTCCAGGCAGCCGTCGCGCGGATCGATCACTTCCTCGCGCAGCCCCACGCTGGCCGGCAGCCGGAACCGCGCCACGACGTCGTCCACGAGGCGCAGGTCGGTGCGGACCGCCAGGTCGCGGACCAGCTGTACTGGGACCCCGTCCGCCCGCAGCGCCCGTTCGACCGGATGCAGGTGCACGCACGTCGCCAGTGCCTGTGGATCGGCGAGGTAGTCGATCTGCGCGTCGCTCGGCGGATGGAACTCGAACACCGACGCCGCGAACGGCGCCCGGTGCGGCACGGCCTCGAGCGCCTGCTTGCGGGCGAGGCGCCGCTCGATCTCGGCGTCGTCGATCAGGAAGCCCTGGCGGGCCAGCGCGGCGAACGGGGCGCGTCGCGGGTCGGCGGCGAGCTCCGCGGTGCGCTGCGCGATCTCGGCGCGCCGACGCGCCGCGAACCGTTCCGCCGCCGCCTCGATCTCCTGGCGCTGCCGTTCGCTCGGTGCGAACCCGTCGAGCATCGGCCAGCGCTGCAACCGCCACATCACGACGCCCACGAGCGGCAGCACCATCGCGCCGATCACCACGTTCTGGAGAGCCCCTTCGAGCTTCCAGACCTCGATGGTCAGGTAGCAGGCGCCGGCGATGCCGCCGAAGATCCCCAGCACGTAGCCGAGGATCGCGAACGTGCGCCGGAGCCGCTCGGCCAACGAGTTCTCGGCCCGCGGGCTCACTTGCCGCGGGCCTTCTTCGCCGGCTGCTTCGCCGACTTCTTCGCCGCCGGCTTGCCGACCTTCTGCGCCACCGGCTTGCCTTTCGGTTTGCCACCGCTGGCGCGCGCGGCCTTGCCGAGCGGCCGCTCGAGGTGGCGCTGCAGCACCATCGCCACGCACGCGGTGAGCCGCTTGCCCATGGGGATGTGCAAGAACTCGTTCGGCCCGTGCGCATTGCTCTGCGGTCCGAGCACGCCGGTGATCATGAACTGCGCCTCGGGGAACTTCTCGCCGAGCATGCCCATGAACGGGATCGTGCCGCCTTCGCCCATGTAGACGCAGGGCTTGCCGAACGCGACCTTCGACGCCTCCGCACACGCGCTCTCGAGCCAGCCGGCCAACGGCGGTGCGTCCCAGCCGGTGCTCGCCTTCTCGGCCGAGAACGTGATCTTCGCCCCGCTCGGCGGCTGCTCGGTCATCACCTTCTTCAGGTGTGCGAGGCACGCCGCGGCATCGGCGCGTGGCGGGATGCGCAGCGACAGCTTGAAGGTCGAGAACGGGCGCAGCACGTTGCCGGCCTTGTCGACGTGCGGGATGCCGTCGGCACCGATCAGCTCGACGAACGGCCGCCAGGTGCGGTTCAGCACCAGCTCCTGCAGCTCCTTGCCCATGGCCTTCGTGCCCTTCACCCACGGGAAGCGCTGCCACAGCGACGGCCCGAGCACCTTGGCGCAGACCTTCGCCTGGTCCTGCCGCTGCTTCGGGATCGCGACGTGGAATTGCTTCGGCAGGATGCGTCCGGTGGCGCTGTCCTCGAGCCGCTCCATCAGCTGGCGGAACACGCGGAACGTGCTCGGCACGACGCCGCTCGCATCGCCGGAGTGCACGCCTTCGGTCAGCACGTCGATGCGGATGTCGCCGCCGACGAGGCCGCGCAGCGACGTGGTGCACCACAGCTGGTCGTAGTTGCCGCAGCCGCTGTCGAGGCAGACGACGAGGCTCGGGGTGCCGATGCGCGTCTTCAGCGCGTCGATGTAGAAGGGCAGGTCGTAGCTGCCGCTCTCCTCGCAGGCCTCGATCAGCACGACGCAGCGCGCATGCTTGCCGCCGGCCTCGCGCAGCGCCCGGATCGCCGTCAGCGACGCGTAGGCCGCGTAGCCGTCGTCGGCGCCACCGCGGCCGTACAGCTTGTCGCCCTGCAGCACCGGCGTCCACGGACCGAGTCCTTCGAACCAGCCGGTCATCTCCGGCTGCTTGTCGAGGTGGCCGTAGAGCAGCACGGTGTCGGTGCCTTCGCCCGGGATCTCCATGTAGATCACCGGCGTACGCCCCGGCAGCTCGACGACTTCGACGGTCAGCCCTTCGATCGGCTGCGCCTTGCACCAGCCGGCGATCAGTTCGACCGCCTTCTGCATGTGCCCGGCGGCGGCCCAGTCCTTGTCGAACGCCGGCGACTTGTTCGGGATGCGGATGTAGTCGGTCAGCTGCGGGACGATGTCCTGGTCCCAGACGCTGCCGACGAACGACGAGAGCTTGTGTGCTTCCATGGCGCGGTCGGGCGATGCGAACCGAACGCGTGCTGTGGCTCAAGCGCACTTCGGCGGATCGCCAGGACCGG
>JAEUHU010000565.1 GCA_016793305.1 Planctomycetota bacterium | reverse complement strand
GAAGACCCTGCAAGACAAGATCGCCCTCGTCACCGGCGGCACCAGCGGCATCGGCCGCGCCACCGCCATCGCCTACGCCCGCGCCGGGGCCAAGGTCGTCGTCAGCGGCCGGCGCGAGAAGGAGGGCAAGGAGACCCTCGCACTGCTCGAGAAGGCCGGCGGTACCGGCCTGTTCGTGCGCGCCGACGTCGCCAAGGAGGCCGACGTGAAGAACCTGGTCGACGCCGTGCTGCGCGCCTACGGCCGCCTCGACATCGCCTTCAACAACGCCGGCATCGAGAGCTCGGTGATCAAGCCGACGCACGAACAGGACGACGCCGACTTCGACCGCGTGTTCGCGATCAACGTGAAAGGCGTCTACCTGAGCATGAAGCACGAGATCCCGGCGATGCTGAAGGGCGGCGGCGGCGCCATCGTCAACACCAGCTCGGTCGCCGGCCTGATCGGCATGCCGGGGGCCGGCCCCTACGTCGCCAGCAAGCACGCCGTGATCGGCCTGACCAAGAACGCAGCCCTCGAGTACGCGAAGCTCGGCATCCGCGTGAACGTGGTGGCGCCCGCGGCGATCGAGACGCCGATGTTCGACCGCTTCACCGAGATGGTGCCGCGCGACTTCCTGGCCTCGCTGCACCCGATCGGCCGCGTCGGCAAGCCGGAGGAGATCGCCGACGCCGTGCTGTGGCTCAGCTCGCCGCAGGCCTCGTTCGTCACCGGCCAGACCGTCGCGGTCGACGGCGGCTTCACCGCCCAGTGACCGGAACGGCCCTGCCGCGCTAGCCTGCCGGCATGGTCGTCGACGTGCTGCGACTCGTGCAGCTGGCCAACGCGGCGCGCGAGCACGGCGAGCCCCGCGGTGGCGCGGCCGGCGAGTCGCTCGAACGTCGGTTCGGCTGTGCCTGCTGGCTGGCGAGCTACGGCTCGCTGGCTCCGGGCGGCAGGAACCACGGTGAGCTCGCGGCGTGCGACGGCACGTGGTGGCAGGCCACCGTCACGGGCCATCGCGCCGAACGGCAGTGGCCGGTGTTCACGTTCGCCGAGGGTGGCCCGCACGTGCCGGTCTGGCTGCTGCACAGCCGGTCGCTGTCGGCGCACTGGGCGGCGCTCGACGCGTTCGAAGGCGACCAGTACCGCCGCATCCTGGTGCCGGTGTGGGACGGCGACCGGCTGTTCGTGGTCGCCAACCTCTACGAAGCCGTGCGCCCGGTCGGCCCCGACGAAGCGGGGCGCTAGAAGCGCAGCCCACCGCCGAGGATGAAGCCGTCGATGGTCAGGTCGGCGTCGATCGTGTCGCCGTCGATCTGCCCGTCGAGCTGCAGGTTCATGCCGCGATAGCCGGCGAACACCGAGAGCATCGGCGTCGGGTGGTACTGCAGCATCGCCTCGACGTCGAGCAGCGAGCCGGACACGTCGTCGATGTCGGCCTCCATGTAGCCGATCTCGGCGATCGCACTGACGATGCCCAGATCGACCTCGCCGCGCACGAACAGCAGCGGCAGCGGCCCCTTCAGCTGCACGTCCTCGGTCGCGATGCCGATCGTGTCGCGCACCTGCAGGTCGAGGTCGAAGTAGTCGGCGGCGATGCCCGGCGAGAGCGCGACCGGGCCCAGCGAGATCTGCAGCGCGTAGGCCGCCTTGATGTTGGTCAGGTCGAGCGAGGTCTGCACCGGCACACCGCCGGGCAACGAGATGATGTCACCGAAGTCGGCCTGCAGGTTGCCGCGGCCCGACTCGGAGAACGTGAACGCCGAGACGCTGAGCACCTGCACGCCGGTGTCGAGTGCCACACGGCCGTAGGGAGAGCCCTGGTCGTCGCCGAGCCCGAAGGCGCTGTCGATGCCCTGCTGGACGGCAGCGGAGCCCGTTCCGGAGACGTAGCCGACGTCGCCACTGACGCCGAGCTGCGCATAGCCGACGTTGCCCGACAGCGCGAGCTGGAAGCACGACGGCAACACCAGGGTTGCGGCCAGTGCGAGGAAGAGTGGGAGGCGCATGGCTTGGCTCAAGGGGCGACGGAGAGCTCGCGCGTGGCGAGGTTGAAGCGGAAGGTCGCGGCGATGCCAGTCGCGACGATCGTCGCGGTCGACGTACCGTCGAACGTGACGCTGGCGTCGACCGAGGCCTGCGGACCGGTGACCGTGACGTCGATCGTGCCGATCGGATAGGTCTGGCCGGGCGAGTCGTCGACCTGGATGCCCGTGGTCGAGAACGTCAGCGAGCACAGCGGGGGACCGTTGTCGCTGACCGTGCTGTCGGCGACCGGCGGTGGGCCGCCCGACGGCGTGCCACTGGTGGTGCTCAGC
>JAEUHU010000562.1 GCA_016793305.1 Planctomycetota bacterium | reverse complement strand
CCGTTCCAGCGCAGTTCCTGCAGGTAGCTCAGGGGGCCGTGCCCGAGCGACGTCGAGGCCGGCAGCTCGCGCGGCTGCAGTCCGTCGTCGAACGTGACCTCGAGCTGCCAGTCGTTCGCCACGTCGCCCGGGAAGCGGAACGGCTTCGTGCGCTCGCCGCGGTCGCCGAAGCTCGCCACCAGCTTGTCGGCCGGGATCGGCAGCGTGGCGACGAACTCGTCGCCGTCCTGCTGGGCCCCGCTGCGCGTCAGCACTGCGTCGAGCGTCAGGGCACCGACCGGGCCGTCCTCGGCGAACGCCGCCGACTCGACGCGGAATCCGGCGAACATCTGCTGCGCCACCTGGCGCGCCGCCATCTTGCGGGTGTTGCCCTGCAGTTCGCGCACACGTTGCGCCAGTGCTGCGCCCTGCACGTCGCCGAGCGTCGCCCGGGCCTCGAGGCGCGTGCCCTGCCGGCCGATGCGCACGCGGCCGCGCACCTGCAGCGACTGCACCGCGGTGCTCGCCGCCGGCAGCACGAACGGTTCGGTCCGGTCGTCGTACAGCAACACGCCGGCCACGCCGGAGCGGGCGGCCGGGACCGCGCCGAGCGGCCAGTGCCGCGGCGCGTCGAGGAACAGCAGGATCCGGTCGGTGCTGGCGACCCGCACGGCGACGCCGTGGCCACCGGCGGCCGGGGGCGGTGGGAACAGCGAGTCGTCGCCAAGACGGAGCTCGACCCGTTCGTCGTCGCAGGCGAACGGCACGACCTCGAGGCCGTGCGCCCGCAGCAGCGCGGCCGCCAGCATCGTGCGGTTGCCCTTCTTGCGCAGCAGGGCGTCGACCGCGCGGTCGTTCGGGCCGTCCTCGATCTCCTGCTGACACCACTGCCAGACCGCCGCGGTGCGGGCCCGGTCGTCGGCGAGGCCGGCGAGCAGCTCCGCGGCCTTGGCGGCGAGCAGCGATTCGGGCCGCGAGCGGGCCAGCACGTAGGCGCGCAGCGCGCGCCAGTTCGCGAACGGCTGCGCGTCCTCGCCGAACTCGGCGACCGCCTCGGACTCGATCGCCGGCGGCTCCAGGTTCTCGGTGGCCCGCTTCGGCACGTCCTTCCGCACGTGGATCGTGACCTGGCGGCCGTCGTCGAGCGTGCGGCGCTCGGCCGGTTCGCCGAGGTGGCGCGTGCGCAGCTCGCCGCGGCCACCGGCCGGTTGCACCAGCACGAACTCGGCGTGGCGGCACGGCTCGTCGCCAGAGCCGAGCAGGAACGGTTCGGTGTCGATCGCATCCTGGCCCGGCGCGCCGCCGTGCGTCCGGAAGCGCCACTCGACGAACGCGCCGGGCTCAAGCCGCTGCATCGAGTAGTCGTCGTCGATGCGCGACGGCACGTAGTCGCGGCCGTCGGTGCCGATCGTGCGCAGCAGCAGCAGTTCGTCGACGCCGCCGAGGCCGGTGCCCTGCGCGAACGCTTCGACGCCCTGCTGGTCGTTGATGCGCCGCAGGGTGTGCACCTCGGTGTGCACGCTGCCGTCGCCGTGCACCACGAGGATGCGCTGGTCGAAGACCACCGTGGTCGACGCGCCGCGTTCGCCTTCGCCGGGTTGGAAGGCGCTCGCGAGCGCCTTGCCGTCGCGGCGGAACGGCACGAAGTCGGCGTCGGGCGACTGGCTGCCGAGCTGGCCGAGCCAGCTGCGTCGCACCGCGGAGTCGGGGCCGAGCGCCAGGGCGCGCTGCAGGGCCTCGATCGCGGTCGGCAGGTCGTTGGCGGCCTGGGCGAGGCCGGCGAGGTGATCGAGATGCTCGGCCGTGGCGCGTGGATGGACCAGGAGCGAGCGGCGGATCGTCGCCGCTGCGTCGGCCAGGCCGCGGGCCACGGCGAGCTGGTGCTGCAGGTCGAGGTGCGCGAGGGTGCGCGGTTCGGTGACCGGCTCCATGCCTTCGAGCCACGACTCGGCCGCCGCGACGTCGGCGCGGGCCAGCGCCAGTTGCCACAGGTTGCCGGCGAGGTCGGGCGTGCGCTTGTGGCGGGTGGCGAGCCGGAACTCGGCCTCGGCGGCGAGGGCATCGCTGCGCTGCAGCAGCAGGCCGCCGAGTTCCTGGTGGGGGCGCGCGTCGTCGGGCAGGGCGGTGGTCCACTGCCGCAGCAGCGGTTCGACCTCGTCGTGGAAGCGCAGCTGCCGCAACAGGCCGAGCCGGTACTGGAAGGTCGCCGGGCCTGGCTTCGGATGGGCGGCGAGCAGCCGCAGCGCCTGCTCGCGCTGGTCCTGCTGGTCGAGCAGTTGCGCCTGCAGCAGGCGCGCACCGTGGTGGTCCTGGCCCAGTGCCGGAGCCGCGGCTTCGATCGCCGCGCGCGCTTCGGCCTTGCGCAGCTCGTCGGGCAGTGGTGCCGAGCGCAGCACGTGCGCACTGGCGAGGCGCAGCGCCGGATCGGCCGGCGGCTTCTGCCGCAGGGGCTCGAGCCACGCCAGCGCCTGGTCCTCCATGCGCTCCTGGCTCGCCAGCAGCACTGCGGCGAGCTGCACCGCGGGATCGGCGTCCGGCCTGGCGGCGGCGCTGGCGAGCACCGCGAGCGCATCGACGAAGTGGTCGTCGCGCACGGTCGCGCGTTCGCCCGTGGGCTCGGCCGCAGCCTCGGCCTCCACCTGCTGCACGGCCGCGGTGACGGTGGCATCGGCGTCGACGAAGCGCAGCACCGCCGCGTCGCTGTCGCTGCTGCAGGCCTTCAGCAGCACCGTGTGCACGCCGGCCGGCAGGTGCAGCGGCAGGTGGGCGAGCGGTTGCGCGTTCTGCCGCCAGCGTGCGACGCGCAGGCACTCCACGCCGTCGACGAACACCTGGAAGTCGCCCGGCAGGCCGACCTCGAGGAACGTGTCGACCGCGCGGTCGGCGCGCCAGCAGGTGAGGCTGTAGTGGCAGCCTGGCTCCGGCCGCTGCGGATGGCGCAGCACCAGGTAGTCGCTGAAGGTCGCGTTCTGGAGCCGCGCGGTGCTCGGTTCGGCGGACGGCAGCCCTGGGGTCGCCGGCAGGGCCGGGAACCGCAGTTCCGGCGCGAACACGACCCCGACGTAGTGGTCGCCGCCGTCGCCGTAGGGGCCGGCGAGCAGGTGGTGCTGCGCGTAGCCCGCGGATGGCTGCAGGCCGGCGGCTGCCTGGCCCCGGGCCAGGCGATCGAGGCGCCACACCAGTTCGACGAGCCGGTCCTGCAGGCGGCCGTGGCGCCGTTCGCCATCGAGCCGCGCCCGCAGCCAGTCGCGCAGCGCCGCTGGGCGCAGCAACGAACCGGACTGGTTCATCACCTCTTGCGCCAGCTGGGCGGCGAGCGGTGAGCGCGCGTGCGCCAGGGCGGTGGTGAGCAGTGCCTCTGCGCGCGTGTCCGGATCGTCGTCGGCCGGCACCAGGGCCTCGAGCCAGGCGCGCGCCAGCGGCAGTGTGTCCTGCTGCGCGTCCACGCTGTCCGCCAACAGGGTGGCCAGCAGGGGAGCGAGCAGCAGGGACGGGACCGTGGTCCGCTTCGTGGGAACGGGGCTCATCGGTTCGACTCCGACTGCAGCAGGACCAGCTTCGCATCGGCGGCACGCACCGCACTGACGAACTCGCGGAACGCTCGGTGCTCGCTCGGCGCGATGCGCGGTGCGACGAGGCGCAGCTCGCGTTCGACGAGCACCTCGGAGCCTTGACGGGTCCAGCGCATCCGGAACGAGCCGAACGACGTCTCGAGCTGAACTGGGGCGGGCAGTTCGCCGGCGCGCCAGCCGGCGGGCAGCCGGTAGCGCACGCGCTGCAGGTCGCCGTTCGGCACGCCGAGCAGCAGCGGTTGCACGCGCTGTTCGTCGGTCGCCAACGCCAGCAGTTCGTCGTCGGCCCAGCTGCTCGGCAGCTGCCAGGAGGTGCCGGTGCGCTGGCCGATCTCGGCGAGGTCGGCGGTGGCCCCGATCTGCACCGGAGCCTCTGGCGACGGCGGCGCCTCGGCGTCGGTGGCGACCAGTTTCAGCTTGCCGAAGCGCGCCACCAGCGAACGCTCGAGCACCTCGGCGCGCCGGGCCGGTTCGGTGGCGAGCATCGCCCGCAGTTCGACGGCGCGGTTGCCACGCGGCTGCTCCGTCGTGGTGAGCCGAGCGGTGCCGTCGCTGCGCAGCTCGAGCGTGTGCTCGGTCTGCAGCACGTTGGCGGTGGGTGTCGTCCACGGCACCTGCCGCAGCTCGGCCTGGCCGCGCTCGACGACCAGCACCGCAGCACCCTGGTCCATGTCGGGCAGCGTGTCGGTCGGGTGCCAGACCGCGGTGCCGTCGAGGAACCGGCCGGGTTTGCCTGCGTGCTCGGGCAGCCAGGCGATGCAGTGGTTGAAGTGCTGCACCATCGGCAAGGTGAGGTCGTCGGTGGTGCGCAGCGGGTCGGCGAAGATCAGCACCGGGTGGCACGGCACGCCGATCTCGGCGAGCAGCGCACACAGCAGCAGCGCCTTGTCCTTGCAGTCGCCGTGGCGGCGTTCGTGGATGATCGCGGTGCTGTACGGCTTGTAGCCGTGCACGCCGAACTCCCACGCTTCGTAGCGCACGTCGGTGGTGACGAAGTGGTAGATGGCGCGGATCTTCGCCTCGGTGTCGTCGAGCCCCTGGCAGACGCGCGCCACCGTCTCGCGCATCGTCGGCGAGACCTCGAGCTGCGGCTCGATCAGGTTCCACCACCAGGCCGCGAACTGCTGCCAGTCGCGGTAGGTGGAGATCCGCACCAGCGGTTCGTACTCGCGGCCGTCGGGGCGCCGCACCTCGGGCTGGTCGCGCGGCAGGTCGCGCATCCGCCAGCGCAGCTGCAGCGTGCCGTCGCTCGTGGTGGTGCGCTCGGCGGTCGGCGCACCGTGCCGTTCCTGCAGGTGGTACTCGCGGCCCGGTGCCGCCAGCACGACCAGTTCGGAGGCGCGCACCGGCGAGCCGTCGGGGCTCTCGAACGAGTGCACGAGGCCGAAGTAGTCGCCGAAGAACGTCGGGGCGAGGTCGTCGATGCGGCCTTCGAGCGCGACCACGTCGCCCGGCCGCAGGTCCGGCATGCGCACCGAGGCGCCTTGCAGCGGCGGCCGTTGGATCGAACCGTCGGCGCGGAACACCGTGCACGACAGCAGACGGGCGCGCTGTTCGCCCTGGTAGGCGGGCAGCCGGTAGGACGCCAGCGAACGCGCGCCGTCGGCGTTGAGCACGCGCACGATCACGTGCTGGTAGGTGTTGGTGGTGCCGTTGCCGTTGGCGCGGATCACCTGCTGGCGCAACAGCCAGTGCAGCGGATCGTTCGCGGCGGCCGCGTCCTCGGGCGCGCCGGGATCGGCGGCGACCAGGGCCTTGGCGTCGATCTGGAACGGCGCCTGGAAGGTGGTCGCCTCCTCGGCGCTGCCGCTCGTGGCAGAGGCCGCGACGAACTCGGCGTAGCGCTCGGTGTCGCGTCGGTTCGGTTCGACCTGCAGCGCGCTGCGCAGCAGGTCGAGCTGGCGGGCGTTCGCGTCCGGATCGTGCGTCGCCAGCAGGCGCTGGCAGGTCGCGGCCCGCAGCAGCGAACCGGTGTCGTCGGGAGCGATCTGCAACCAGGCGTCGAGCAGTTCCGCGGCGGCTGCCGCGTTGCCAAGGGCGAGCAGCAGGTCGACCAGCTCGTGGCGGGCCGGCAGCGCCAGCGGATCGTGCGCCAGTTCGGCGCGCAGCAGGGCGACCGCCCCGTCGCGGTCGCCGGTGCGCGCGCGCAGCGTCGCGAGGCGGGTCGCGCGCAGGGCGTCGTGGCGGCGCTGCAGCACCGCTTCCCGGAACTGCACCGCGAGCGGCAGTTCGTGCGTGCCGACCCGGGCCACGGCCGCTTCGAGCAGCGCGACGCTGGCACCGTCGCGGGTGGCCGCACTGCGGATCAGGGCGTCGGCGGCCTGGTCGAGCCCTTCGGCCCGCAGCGTCTCGGCGTAGAGCAGCACGGCCTCGGCGTAGCGGGGGGCGAGGGCCAGGGCCGCCAGCGCGTGTTCGCGAGCCGATGGCCACAGGCGGCTGCCGTCCAGCAGCAGGCGGCCGAGCTGCACGTGCGCCTGCGGGTGCTGCAGGGCCAGCTCGAGCGCGCGTTCGAGGGCGCGTCGGCGGTCGTTGTCGTCGCGATCGGCGGCGCTGCGCGCGTGCCGCAGCTGCGTGAACGCGACCAGCAAGTGGGCGGCGGGCAGCTGCGGCAGTTCGCGGGCGGCGACTTCGGCCGCGGCCGCATCGCGCCGGTCGCGGTCGCCGTCGGCCGCGCGCATGGCCCAGAGCCACGCGAGCCGCAGCGCGTCGGCGCCGTGCACCGCCCCGATCTGCCAGTGGCTGCGGCCGCCGAGCGGCAGCGGGGCCCCGGCGGCCGGGTCGCTCGCGTCCGGCGTTCGGGTCGCCGGGCCCGTGATCGCGGCCAGCAGGTCGCTGCGTTCGTGCGAGGTGCGCACCGCGGCCTTGTTGCCGTCGGCCGCGCGCACGCGCGCGGCGAACGTGAAGTCCGGCCCTTCCTGGTGGCAGACCTTCAGCAGCAGCAGGTTCCAGCCCGGCTGCAGCGGCAGCCAGCAGGCGTCCTGGTCGGTGGCGAACGGTCGCTGCACGTCGCGCGCGAACACCTCGCGGCCGTTGCAGGACACGCGCACGCTGCCGGTCGAGCCGAGTTCGAGCACGACCCGCTGCGCTGCTTCGCTGTGCACGGCGGTCAGCAGGTAGGCGAGCGTCTGTTCGCTCGGCTGCAGCAGCCGCTCGAGGGGCACGACCGCGGCGTCGGCGAGGCGGGGCAGCGCGCGCCAGCGCACCGCGCGGCGCTTGCCGGGCAGCTCGGCGTCGAGGTCGACCGCGCGTTCCGGCGGCAGTGCTTCGGCGAAGCCGGCCCCGCGTTCGTTGGCGAACGGGCCGAGCAACCAGAAGTGGCGCAAGACGCCGAGCTCGTCCGGCAGCGTCGACGTGCGCAGCGACGGATGGTCGGTGCGGGCGCGCAGCTCGGCCATGCCGAGCCGGTCGGCGAGCAGCGGCATCTGCTGCGGCAACGGCCTCTGGCGCAGCGCCACGAACTTCTGCAGCACGGCGTCGTCGGCGTCGCCGGTCACCGCTTCGGCGGCGTAGCTCGCCCACGCTTCGATGCGCGCGGCCCGCTCGGCGTCGACCGTCGCGTCGGCCGCTTCGGCGATCGCCAGGTCGAGCAGCCGCAGCGCCGCGGCGCGCGGCTCGCCGCTGCCCTGCAGGTTCAGCGCGTCGCGTTCGGCTGGCAGCAGGTCCTGGGCCGGTGCGGCCGCCAGCAGGCAGAGCCACGCGAGCAGAACGGCGCCGAGGGCGCGGCCACGAACGAGCGGTGGACGGGGTTGCACCCGTCACTTCTTAGCGCAGGGGGCTTTCGCTCGGCAATGGCGCAGCCGCGGCAGCTTCTGCCGGCAGTTCGCCCGACTGCAGCTTGCCGTCGCGGTTCTGGTCGAGCTTCTGCAGCAGCTGCGGCACCCAGCGCTCGAGCGACGGGTCGAGCCGGCGCAGGGCCAGCCCGAGTTCGTCCTTGCTGATGGCCTGGTCGCGGTCGGCGTCGCAGCGGTTCCACGGGGCCGGCAACAGGCTGCCGGCGCCCGGACGATCGGTGGTCGGGCGGGACGCCCGGGGCAGTTGCTCGAACCACGGCGCCAGCTCGGTCTCTTCGAGTCGCCCCGAGCCGTCGTGGTCGAGGCTGCGCAGCTTGCTGGTGAGTGCTGGCGGCAGGATGCCGAGCCGCACCAGCCGTTCGATCTCGGCCGGGTCGAGGGCCGAGTCGCGATTGCCGTCGTGCAGGCGCAGGAACTGCTGCAGCTCGCTGTTGCCGCGGGAGTCGCTGCGCAGCGGCCGGCTGGGCCGCAACCGCACCGCCCCCTTCTGGCGCAGCGACTGGCGGAACATGGCGTCGAACTCGGGCCAGCTGACGTAGCCGTCGCGATCGCTGTCGTAGCGGGCGAAGCCGTCGTGGTCCTTCGCGTCGCGCACGCCGTCGAGCGCCTCGCCAGCCTCCAGCACGTCGAGGCGGTCGTCGGCGTCCCGGTCGCACGCCGAGAACAGGTCGCGGCTGGTGGTGGTGTCGTACGGGCCGCGATAGACCCGTTCCGCCGGGGCCTTCGGGTTCGGTTCCTGGGGCTGGCCGGGCTGGCCGGCGGTGGCCTTGGTCGGGGCCGGTCCTGGTGGGGCAGGCTGCGCCAGCAACGGGGCTGGCGACAGGCATGCGCCGAGCAGCAGGAGCAGCGGACGACGGGTCATGCGGGCAACGACGGCAGGCGGATCGGAACGGAGGCGGTCGGGTTCGGGGAGGGACGCCGAGCGACCGCTCGGCTGCCGACGCACTCTTCGGCCAGTGCGCGCAGCGACTATAGCGAGCGGTGCCAGGGTCGGGTACGCCGGGAGCCGCCGACTGTGTTGGCTTTTCTCGCTTCCGGCCTTGTGGCCGACCACCGGGAGCGCTTGCATCTGCCCCGCGGACAGCCCCTTTCGAATCCGACGCGCCGTGGCGGACTCCCCCGCAGTCCGATTTCTCCCCGCAGGCTGATCTCCCCGCAGTCCATCGCCACGACGCCGAACGAGGTACTCAGAGTGAACGCTCGCAACGCTCTTCTCTCCCTCTCTACCCTGCTGACCCTGAGCCTGCCGTCCTGTGGGACGCTCAATCGCGCCGGCAAGGACCTGGTGCTCGGCGTCGGCACGCCGATTCTGATGATCTACGGCGGTGCGACCGACGGCGCCACCTCGGCGCAGAACGTGCGCAACGGCCTGGAGAGTGGGGGTGCGGTCGAAGTGATCGCCTTCCCGTTCACGTTCGCCTACCACGCTCTCGAGCATGGCATCTACGGCGTCGTGCACCTGGTCGACCTGCCGCTGTGCCTGCTCTACGGCCCGGCCGAGCTGCACCCGGCTGGCCCGGAGATCAAGCCGCTGGACCTCTACCAGGGCACCTGGTTCGACACCTGGGCGGCGCCGAAGCGCCGCACCGACGCCGAGAGCGGCGAAGTGGTCGCCGAGACCGCCGGCAAGTGAACTGGCAGTGCAAATGAACTGAGCGGGCGGTTCGCCGCCGCCGCCAGGCGGCGCGCCCAGGTCAGCGCGGCTCCGTTCCCTGGGGCTTGGCCTCCGCCCCGGCGCGCGGCGCTGGCTCGGCGGTCGTTCCGCTTCCAGCCGGGCCCTTCGGCTCGCCCGCACCGTCCGCGGGTCGGACCGGTCCCACCAGCCGCTCGGCATACAGCGGCATGCGCAGCAGGAACTGGACCGCCGCCCCGGGCTCGTCGGTGGCGCGTTGCTGCAGCGCTTCGCGCAACCGCAGGAGCAGCGTCTGCTGCTGCTGGCTCAGGTCCTTCTCGGCGAGCCAGCCGTCGAAGTTCGCCTGCACGCGCGCCAGCACCAGCTTCGGGTCGGCCTCGACGACCGGCGGCTTCCACTCGCTGAAGTAGAACCGGCGCAGGCTGGCCGCCTGTCGTTCCCGCCCTTCGAGTTCGCGCAGCAGCACGTCGGCGGCGTACCAACGTTCGGCGCGCGCCCGGTCGCGTTCGGGGCGGGTGCGCGTGCCGAACGGGATCTGCTGGCGCATGCGCCCGTCGATGCCCGAACCCAGCTGGCTGCGCACCCAGTCCAGCACCGCGGCGGACGCCGGGCGCAGCGGCGGCATGCGGCCGGCGCCGAGCGAACGCATCAGCTCGGCCGGATCGAACGACAGCGGCGGCAGCAGTTCGTCCGCCGGCAGCGGCGGCATCGAGGTGATCGCCGCGCGCACCGGGGCCGGTGCTTCGGCGAGTCCGGCCGGTGGGCCGACCGGCAGCCCCATGCGCTGCAACTCGGCGAGGCGGGCGACCGCGATCCAGCGCTCCGGTTCGTTGGCGCGCGCGCGGCGCTGGACCGTCGCGTAGTCGTTCGCCGCGCCGAGCACGTCGAGGTCCATCACTTCGCGCAGCCAGGCTGCGTGCAGCGCGGTGGACGTGTCCGGGGTCGGCTGTGGCTGCCCCTGCGGCTGCGTCGAGGCCGGCTTCGCGCCTTCCTGCGGGGCCTGCGCCTCGGCGCTCGCAGCACCGAGCCACGTGGCGACGAGGCTGGCGAACGCGGCGAGGTGCGTCTTCACGTCTCCTCCAGCAGCTTCGACTCGAAGCGGTAGCCGAGGCCGTGCACGGTCACCACGTGCACCGGGTTCTCGACGTCGCGTTCGACCTTCTTGCGCAGCCGGGCGATGTGGTTGTCGACCGTGCGCGTGGTCGGCAGGTGCACGTAGCCCCACACCTTGCGCAGCAGGTCCTGGCGGCTCACGACCTCGCCGCGGTGGTCGATCAGCATGCGCAGGATCTCGGCTTCGTAGCGCGACAGCTGCGTCTCGGTGCCGTCGCGCTGGATGCTGAACCGGCGCCAGTCGACGACCAGGTCCGGGAACTTCATCACGCTGGCCGGCTGCTGCCGTTCGCCGACGCCGGCGCGGGCGCCGGCCTGCGTGCGGCGCAGCACCGCGCGGATGCGCGCCAGCAGCTCGGTCAGGCCGAAGGGCTTCGTGACGTAGTCGTCGGCGCCGAGTTCGAGGCCCTGCACCTTGTCGCGGTCCTGGCCCTTCGCCGAGATGATGATCACCGGCGTCTCGCGGCCGATCTCGCGCAGGTGCCGCAGCACTTCGAGGCCGGGCATGCCGGGCAGCATCAGGTCGAGCAGGATCAGCGCCGCCTGGCCGTCGCGGGCCTTGCGCAGGCCGTCGCGCCCGTCGGCCGCGGTCTGCACCTTGAAGCCCTCGAGCTCGAGGTTGTGCTGGATGCCGGCCCGCAGGTCCGGCTCGTCTTCGATGACGAGGATCTGGGTGTCGCTGAGGTTGGTCATGGCGCATCGGTGCGGCCGACTCGGGCGGCCGCAGCGGAGGGGTCGGGAACGGGGGCCTTCGCGGTCGCGACGAGCGGCAGCCACAGGCGCAGGATGGTGCCGCCGCCGTCGCGCGGCAGCGCTTCGACGTCGCCGCCGTGGGCGCGGGCGAAGTGGCGGACGAGGCCGAGCCCGAGGCCGGCCCCGCGCACCTCGCCGGCGTTGCTGGCCCGGTAGAAGCCGTCGAACACGCGGTGGCGTTCGGCCTCCGGGATGCCGCGGCCGCGGTCGGCGACGGTGATCACGGCGCGCTCGCCGGAACGCACCAGGTCGATCTCGATCTCGTGTTCGTCGACCCCGTCCTGGCCGTACTTGGCGGCGTTCTCCAGCAGGTTGACGACCGCGCTCTCGCAGGCGCTCGGGTCGCACACCACCAGGATGTCCGGCGGCAGCGAGTCGATCAGCAGGGCGCCGCGCGCTTCGAGGTGCGGGCCGTAGGCGGTGGTGATCTCGCGCAGCAGCTGGCCGAGGTCGACCGGCTGCGGCGTGTAGCGCAGCGTGCCGGCCTGCTGGCGCGAGAAGTCGAGGATGTTCTGGATCAGTCCGGTCAGCCGCTCCGACTCGCGCGCGATGATGCTGCCGAACTCGGCGGCCTGCTCGCCGTCGCGAGCGCGGCCCATGCCGAGCGTCTCGCCGTACATCCGGATCAGCGCCAGCGGCGTCTTCAGTTCGTGCGAGACGCGCGACACGAGTTCGAGCTTCAGCCGCGCGAGTTCCTGTTCGCGCGACACCGAGCGCCACGCCCAGAACGCTCCGCCGATCGCGGTCGCGAACACCGCCAGCAGCAGCAGCGTGCGCTGGCGGTCCGCGGCCCTGGCGTCGGCGTCGAGACGGGCGGCGTCGGCCGGGAACGCGCGCAGCTGCAGCGAGTTGGTCTCGACCGCCGGGGCTTCGTAGCCAGGCAGGGTCGCCGGCGGCGGCGGCAGGATCGCGACGTCGAGCGGATCGTCGACCGCGAGCGCGAACGTGCCGGTGGTGTCCGTGAACGCGTGCAGGGCCGGCGCCAGCAGCCGGGGCAGGTGGAACTGCATCGCCACGTAGGCGCAACGGCGCCAGCGCTGCTGCTCCTCGGCGGTGGCCCGGCGCACCGCGACCAGCATGGTCTCGTCGCCGATCGTGGCGCAGAGGCGCTCGCCGACCAGGTCGCCTTCGGGCTGGCGCAGCCGGCGCATCTTCAGGCCGAACTTCAGCCACAGCTCGTACTGCTCGCCAAAGCGCCGGGTCGCGGCGCGCTGCCGTTCCTCGACCAGCAGCGCGTCGACCGTGGCCCGTTCCGGTGCGTCGGCCGGGAAGGTCGCGGCGAGGCGTCCCGCGACCGCGGACAGCAGGCCGTCGGCGTGCTGGTCGTGCTGGTTGTCGGCGATGGCGCGCAGCAGCGAGAGCCGCTCGTCGGCGGTGCCGAGTTCGGCGAGCGCGCTCTCGGCGAGCAGGCCGTAGCTGGCGAGTTCGCCGTCGACGCGGTAGCTGCGTCCGAAACCGGCGACGAGGCGCCGCACCCGGTCGTACTGCTGGCGGGCGTCGTCGTGCTGGCCGATGGCCCGCTGGGCATTGCCGAGCCGGAACCGCGCCAACAGTTCGACCTCTTCGATGTCGGGGCGACGGTCGCGGCCCGGGGGATTGGCGTCCTCGACGGTCTCGAGCAGGTGGCGCAGCAGCGCGGCCCCTTCGGCGCGGCGTCCGTGGGCGAGCAGCAGGTCGGCCGCCTGCAGCGAGGCGCGCACCGCGTTCTCCGGGTCGCGCTCCGCCTCGCGGACCAGCGGCAGGCTGATGCCGTGCACCGGCAGGCTCGGTTCGGCGAGGTCGAGCTGCTCGTCGAGCAGGATCATCGTCTGCAGCGACGGCAGCGAAGCCTGCTCGCGCAGTTGCAAGGTCGTGCGCACCGGGCCGTGCTCGGCGAGCCGTCGTTCCGAGCCGCGGAACGCCTCGGCCAGGGTGGCGTCGAGCTGTTGTTCGATGCCCTGGCGGGCGCGGGCCAGGAACTCGCGCGCCTCGCCGGCGAGGGCCGCCTGCGCCTGGTCGCCGCTGCGCTGCAGTTCGCGCGCGCCGAGCACCGCCAGCGCCAGCAGCGGCAGCAGGAACGCGCCGAGCGCCAGCAGATGGGTGCGCGAGAATCGGGAGCGGGGAACTGGCATGAGACCGCGTGGCCGGCCGGCACAGTAGCCGGGGTCGCGCGTCGCCGGTAGCGCCACACCGGCGCCGCAAGGGCTAGTACAGAAGGAACCGGCGCACGCGCTGCCACCAGTCGTTCGGCGCCGCCGCCAGCGCATCGAGGTCGTGCAGCGGCCGCTCGCCGTCGACGAAGGCGCGCACGCCCGGGCCCCCGGCCAGGATCTCGATAGGCAGGCGCTCGGTCTCGTATTCGTAGGGTGGCTGCCGCCATGCGAACTGCTGCGGCCACAGTTCGCGCACGCAGCGCAGCAGCGCCAGCGTGGTCCGGTAGGGGCGATACGTGGCCGGGTCGGTCACGTGCAGGAACAGGCCGCCGCACGGCTTGCCCTGCCACTTCTGGAACGTCGGTTCGAACCACACCGGCCGCAGCACGACGCCCGGCAGCTGGTGTGCCGAGGCCAGCGCCAGCAGCTGGTAGGGATCGACGAACGGCGCCCCGAACTGCTCGAACGGCGTCGTCGTGCCGCGCCCTTCGCTCAGCGTGGTGCCCTCGAGCAGCACCTGGCCCGGATAGACGAGGGTCCCTTCGAAGCGCGGCAGGTTCGGCGACGGCGGCACGAACGCCGCCCCGGTGTCCGGCCACAGCATCGAGCGCCGCCAGCCTTGCATCGGCAGCACGCGCACGTCGGCGCCGAGGCCCATCACGTCGTTGCACCAGCGCGCCAGTTCGCCGAGCGTCAGCCCGTGCCGCATCGGCAGCGGGGCGCGGCCGACGAAGCTCGTGTAGTGCAGGTCGAGGGCCGGGCCTTCGGCGAGCTCGCCGCCGAGCGGGTTCGGCCGGTCGAGCACCAGCACCGGGATGCCCTTCTGCGCGCACGCTTCGAGGCAGTAGGTCAGCGTCCACACGTAGGTGTAGACGCGGGTGCCGACGTCCTGCAGGTCGACCACCAGCAGGTCGAGGCCGTCGAGCCACTGCTGCTGCGGCTTGCGCGTCTCGCTGTAGAGGCTGTGCACCGGCACGCCGAGCTTCGGATGCCGGCTGTGCCCGGTCTCGATCATGTCGTCCTGCTCGGTCGACCACAGGCCGTGCTGCGGCCCGAAGATCGCGCGCAGCCGGCCAGGGAAACGCGTGGCGAGCGCCTCGGCGGCGTGGCGGAAGCGGCGGTCGACCGACGCCTGGTTGCAGACGAGCCCGAACGTGCGGGCATCGCGCAGGACGGCGGGTGGGGTCTGGCAGGCGACGTCGAGACCGAACGCGAGCGAGTGCGGCATCCCGCTCATTCGTAGAGCAAGAACGGCCGCCGCCGCAACCGGAACAGTTCCAACTCCTCGCGCCAGCCGGCGACGACGCGTTCGATCGGCGCGCCGTCGAGGATCGCGGCGCGGGTCGGTTCGTGCTTCAGCAGCCAGTCGAGCTTCGCCGGGTCCCACGCCTCTCGATGGCTCGCGCGCAACGCCAGCGCCACCTGCACGCCGGTGCGCACCGGCTCGAACACCTGCCAGTCGGTGACCAGCACGTGCACGCCGCCGCACCGTTCGCCCTGGAACTTGCTCGCGGTCGGCGTGAACTGCACCGGCACGAACGCGACCCCGGGCAGTTCCGCCGCGCGCAGCACCGCCGCGAGCCGCTGCCCGTCGAGCCACGGCGCGCCGAGGATCTCGAACGGTGTGTCGGTGCCGCGGCCGACCGACAGGTTGGTGCCTTCGAGCAGGCCGATGCCTGGATAGACCAGCGCTTGCGACAGCCGCCGCATGTTCGGCGACGGCGCGATCCACGGCAGGCCGGTGCGATCGAACGTGTCGGCGCGATGCCAGCCGGAACACGGCACGACCTGCAGGTCGACCTGCACGCCGTCCTCGCCGACGATCATGCGCGCCAGCTCGCCGGCGGTGAGCCCGTGGCGCAGCGGGATCCGGTGCGCGCCGACGAAGTCCTGCCGTTCGGCTTCGAGCACCGGCCCTTCCATGCGCACGCCGCCGAGCGGGTTCGGCCGGTCGAGCACGACGAAGCGCAGGCCCTTCGCCGAAGCGACCTCGAGCGCGTTCCGCATCGTCGCGAGGTACGTGTAGAAGCGGCAGCCGATGTCCTGGACGTCGAACACCAGCGTGTCGATGCCCTCCAGCATCGGATCGGTCGGGCGGCGGGTCTCGCCGTACAGCGAGTAGACGCGCAGTCCGGTGGCGTGGTCGGTGGTGTCGGCGACCTTGTCGTCGAGCGCGCCGTCCCAACCGTGTTCGGGCGAGAACAGTGCTATCAGCTGCACGCCGTCGGCCTGGTGCAGCACGTCGACGGTGCGACGACCGTCGCGAGTGCGGCCGGTGTGGTTGGTGATCAGGCCGACCTTGCGCGCACGCAGGGAAGCCCAGCCGTTCGCCGCGATCACGTCGATGCCGCATTGCACGGCGGGTGGGGGCGCAACTTCCTGAGCTCGCAGCGGCACAAGCAGAAGAAGCAGCCCAAGCCAGTAGGCTGCCGGTGATGAGTTGAGGATCTGATTCACCGTGGTCCACCTTGGCGAATGTCCATGGAGTCCATGAGTTGAGCAAACGTCATCATTCGAGACGCTGGGTCCCTCGTGATGTTCTCGAGCATGACGCGCAGCCTGTTGTCGCTGGTGACAAGCGTGCGGGAGTGGCTCAAGTAGCTGGCGATCCGAAGGTCCTGCCCGTCGCTCTCACGGATCCTTCGAGTCAGCATTCCCTTTGCGAACTGAATCTTGAACCAGCACTCAAGGAACACCGAATACGTGAAGAACGCGTCGGGGTGCTGATCGCTGGCATCCCACTTCTCGGCCAGTCGTGTGAGGACGTCTTCAGGAACGTTGAAGTCTCGTGCGTAGCCAACCACAAGGTGGGGAACGATCTCCCATACCGACTGCCGAATCTCCTGGGGCGTTGCGTTCTCTGGTAGTTGCACCATGCGCGCGAAGATCGGTAGCGCCTGGGTCGCATGGTCTGTGAACGAGAAATCGAATGCGTGCTTGGAGACTACAGCTCCAGTATTGAGGGCCAAGACGAAGCTCGAATCTGAAGTTCTGGTTACCGCGATATCCGACGCGGACTGAATTGTCGTCACGGCATCGAGCAGCTTGCGAGCGGCAACATCATCGACGAGTTGCTGGACGGCCCGTGGGTCTCCTGCATACTCGAAAACTGAGTAGCGAAACTGGCTCTCCCATGGCGGCATCATCAGGCCACGAGAAAGATCGTCAAAGCGTCTGACTGCTGTGACGATTGGTCTGATGTCTCGAGCGGGCGAGGCTATGAGAGCGAAGAGCAAGTTTCTTCCTGCTACTTCCCTGGCAACCGCTGGAATCCAAGCTGTTGCGTACTGCCGGTTGCGCCAGGCAGTGAGGAACTGTTGCCAGTCAGGCTCTGGCAACTCGCCCAGATCTCGTACAGCGTTCGAATCGAACGAGTGAGAGAGGTCAAGGAACGTGTGTGCCATCGTTGGGCTTCAGTCCTTCCGCAGTGGTTCAAGTCGTGTTGCCCTGGCCACCACCGCCCCGACCACGAACGTCACGCTGCTGGTGACGAGCCCGTGCCAGGGCCAGGCCAGCTTGACCGAACACTTCGGCAATACGAACACCACCCCGACGATCGCCGCGATGCCGGCACACAGCCCGCACAACGACGCGAACGGCGTGCGCCGCCGCAGCAGCGCCAGCCCGAACAGGCCGAGGATCACGCCGGTCGTGTTGTTCGCGATCGCCAGCACCTTCTCGACGACCGGACTGCCGTCGCCGTAGTCGACGACGCCGACCGCCATCTGCAGCCCGCAGAACAGCAGCGTGGCGAGCTTCGCCGCGCGCAGCGCGAACGGGCTGTCGCTGCCGTGGCCGGTGCGCGGCAGCACGAAGTCGGTGACCAGGGCGCTGGCCGACGCCGACAGCGAACTCGACAGCGTCGACATCGCCGCCGAGAACACCGCCCCGAGCACGAGCCCGACGAGCCCCACGGGCAGGTGGTGCACGACGAAGTCGGCGAACACACGGTCGCCCTTCACGAACGGCTCGGTCGGTGGGTGCTGCGTGTAGAAGGCCGACAGCCCGAGCCCGATCACCAGGAACACCGCGAACTGCAGCAGCACCACCGGCCCGCTCCACCACAGCGCTTTTTGCGCGTCGCGCTGGCTGCGCGCACTGAGGAAACGCTGCACGATCATCTGGTCGACGCCGTGGCTGCCGAGCGACAGCACCGTGCCGCCGATCAGGCCGGCCCACAGCGTGTAGGGGGCGCCGAGGTCGAAGCCGGTGTCGAACATGCGCAGGCGACCGTTCGCCGACGCGTTCGCCAGCACCTCGCCGAGGCCGCCATCGACCGACCCGCCGAGCACCAGCAGGGCCGCGACCGCGCCGACCATGTAGACGACGAACTGCAGCACGTCGGTCCAGACGACCGCCTTGATGCCGCCGACCAGCGTGTAGGCGACCGTGCCGAGCCCGGTGACGAGCACGCACAGCGGCATCGACCACTGGAACATCAGCTGCAGCACGTAGGCGGTCAGGTAGAGCCGCAGCCCGTCGGCGAACGTGCGCGTGCAGAGGAACAGGCCGCTGGCGAGCGTGCGCACCAGCGGGCCGCTGCGCTGGCGCAGCACTTCGTAGGCGGTGAACAGCTCGCCCTGGAAGTAGAGCGGCACCAGCACGACGCCGGCGAGCAGCCGGCCGAGCATGTAGCCGAGCGGCAGCTGCAGGAAGCGCAGGTCGCCGGTGCCGAACTCCGTGCTGTAGGCGAGGCCCGGCACGCTGAGGAACGTCACCGTGCTGGTCTCGGTCGCGACGATCGACAGCAGCAGCGCCCACCACGGCAGGTCGCGGCCGCCCAGCAGGTAGTCGTTCGCCGTCTTCTGCCCGCGGCCCATCCACAGGCCGAACGCGATCGTGCCGCCGAGGTAGGCGACGAGGAGCACGAGGTCGAGCGAGTGCATCGGCCGGGGTTCTTACCACAGCGGCCGAGCCGGGCGACGCGCGATCGGCGGGCGCGCGATCAGCGGCGGCGCGTGCCGACCTTGACCTGCAGTTCGACGACCTGCTCGCCGCGGCGCACCTTGATCGGCACGGTGGCGCCGATCTTCTGCTCGTCGAGTGCTTCGGTGTAGCTCTGTGCGTCCTCGACGGGCAGGCCCGCCAGCTCGATCAGCACGTCGCCTTCTTCGATGCCGGCGAGATCGGCCGGGCTGCCTTCGCGCACGCCGCCGACGCGCACGCCGCGCACCTCGGCCTGGTAGTCGGGCATGAAGCCGAGCCCGGGCCGGGCTTCCGGGGGCGCTTCTTCCGCGGGCTTCTGGGCCACCGGGGTCGTGGCGACCGGGGCTTCCGCCGCCTTCGGCGCGCCGGCCTGGTCGGGGGCTCCGGCACACGCGGCCATCAGCACGACGGGCAGCGCCGTCGCGAACACACGCTGGATCGGGTTCATGACCGCATCATGGCGAAGCACCCCACGGTCGTGCCACCCGACTGTCACGCGAGGTCGTGGTTTCCGCGGGTCGGCCGAAGGCCGTAGCGCTCGGCTCTCGCCACGGCTGCCTTGGCGCGCGACGATGCCGCGCATGAGTCGCATCGACCTGGGCCAGCTCGTCACCGAGTCCCGCAACCCGCGCACCCAGGACCTCGACGCGCTGCCGACGCTCGAGATCCTGCAGGTGATGAACGACGAGGACCAGCGCGCCACGCTCGCGGTGCGTGAGCAGCTGCCGGCGATCGCGGCGGCGATCGACGCGATCGCCGTGCGCATGCACAAGGGCGGCCGCCTCGTCTACTGCGGGGCCGGCACGTCGGGGCGGCTCGGCGTGCTCGACGCGGCCGAGTGTCCACCGACCTTCTCCGCCGACCCGACGCAGGTGGTGGGGCTGATCGCCGGTGGGCCCGGGGCCCTGCTGAAGGCCGTCGAAGGGGCGGAGGACGATGCCGAGCTCGGCGCCAGCGACCTGCAGGCGCTGGCGCTCGGCCCGAAGGACACCTTGGTCGGCATCGCCGCCAGCGGCCGCACGCCGTACGTGGTCGGCGCGCTGCAGTTCGCGCGCCGCCATGGGGCCTTGACGGTCGCGGTGGTGATGAACCGCGGCTCGGCGGTCGCCGCCGCCGCCGAGCTGCCGATCGAAGTGGTGGTCGGGCCGGAGGTGCTGACCGGCAGCACGCGGCTCAAGGCCGGCACCGCGACCAAGCTGGTGCTGAACATGCTGAGCACCGGCGTGTTCGTGCGGCTGCACAAGGTCTACGGCAACCTGATGGTCGACCTGCAGGCGACCAACCGGAAGCTGCAGGCGCGCAGCGTGCGCATCGTCGCCGAGGCCGCCGACTGCTCGGAGACGCTCGCCGAGGAACTGCTGGCGCGCTGCGACGGCGAGGTGAAGACGGCGATCGTCGCCCAGCGGAAGCACGTCGAGCCGGCGGTGGCGCGCACGCTGCTGTTCACGCACGACGGCAGCGTGCGCCAGGCGCTCGGCGGCTGAGTCGTTCCGCCGTTCTCCGGCCGCCTGCGTCGGCGTTCCTGCTGCGTCAGCGGTCGCCGATCACCAGCTGCAGCGCGTTGGTGCTGGTGACGCCGAGCGGGACGCCGAACGGGTCGACGTCGAGCGGCGCCACCTGGACCTGCAGCACGAGCCCGATCAGGTACGCGGCATCGGGGATGCGCAGCTCGAGGTCGAGTACCCCGCTGCCGGTCGCCTGCAGGCTCTCGAGGTCGATCGAGGCGAGCTGCAGGCAGCCTGGAGTGCCGAACGGGGTCGCGAGTGGCAGTGGGATCGACAAGGCTTGCAGCCCGACGAACGCGAGGGCCAGCGAGTTGACGGGCAGGCCGGTCGCCTGCATCGAGAAGGTCGTGCCGAGCCACGGCAGGGAGCGCGCGCGCAGTTCGTTCAGGCCTTGGCTGCCGCTGCAGCCAGCACCGAAGTTGGCGCTGGTGGGGCGGCAGCCAGGCTCGAGCCTGGCGACGGCGAAGGCCGGAACCCCGTCGAGCGAGAGGATCGTACCCACGGCCAGCAGGTCACCGTTCGCCAGCGGGACCAGCCTGGTCACGCCCTTGCCGTCGAACGGGGCTGCCGACAGCACCGTCGGCAGGATGCTGCCGATGCGGGCGGCGCCGTTCGCCGCGACCCCGCCGATGGTCGTGAAGAACCCCGTGACCAGCAGGTCGCCGTCGGGCAGTTCGTGCAGTTCGTTGGCGATGTCGTCCATCTGCAGGGCGATCCAGAATCCGCCCGGTGCGAACAGGTGAAGCCGTGCGGTCCCAGGTTGGGTGCTGGAGTCGAAGGCGGCGATCGCCACGGAACCATCCCGACGCACGACCATCGACTCGATGTACTCCGAGGGGCCGATGCCGGTGCCCGGGCCCGTGCTGCCGAACGCGACCCACGAGCCGAACCACTGCCGGTAGACACCGGTCGTGCCGGCGACCACCAGGTCGCCGTCCGGCAGTTCGCCGAGGTGGTGCACGCCCGACAACGGCAGGAAGCCCGGGATCGGCACGAAGGAGGTGCCGTTCCACCGTGCCAGCGAGTTGCACGGCACCCCGCCGATCGCCTGGAACTCGCCGCCGACCAGCAGGTCGCCGTTGGCCAGTGGCAGCAGGCGACGCACGGTGTTGATGCCGAAGGTCCCGCCGGTCACCCCGCCGAACTCGGACCAGGCGCTGCCGTCCCAGCGAGCGAGGCAGCGCGCGGGCACGCCGCCGGCGGTCGTGAAGTCCCCGCCCGCGATCACGCTGCCGTCCGGCAGGCGAGCCAGGTCGTAGACGATGCCGTCGATGCCGGTGCCCAGCGGGCCCCACGCGGAGCCGTTCCAGTGGGCGACGCCGCGCATCGGCAGGTTGCCGAACGATTGGAAGTAGCCTCCGACCACGAAGGCGTCCCCGTCGAGGGCCACCGCCGTAGCACAGGTGAGTGCTGGACCGTCGGCCAGGGCGTGCCAGGCGAGGCCGTCGAAGCGGGCCACGTTGGCGACGTCGAGGCCGCCGCTGCGCCAGAAGCCGCCTCCCGCGATCAGGTCGCCGTTCGGCATCTCGAGCAGGGCGGCGTTGGACTCGAAGAACACGGCGTCGTCGGCCAGACCGAGCGGGGTCCACTGGTTGGAGCCGACGTCCACGCTGACGATGCGGGTGGTGGCGCCGCCCAGTGTCTCCCAGAAGCCGCCGACGAGCACCGCCCCGGCGCTCGTGCGCAGCAGTCGTTCCGGATAGTGCTGGGATACCGGCAAGGGCGGCACCAACAGGCTCCACTGGGTGCCGTCGAAGCGGTGCACGCCGGTCCACTCGACCGCGACGATGTCCCCGGACGGCAGGCCGAGCACGTCGAACGGATTGCCGGGGGCGTTGCCGCCGACCGCGGACCAGCTGGTCCCGCTGCGTCGCGCGATCCCGCCGAGGTTGGTCTGGCCGGCGACCAGCAGGTCGCCGTTTTGCAGCTCGTCGATCGCCTGCACGAAGCCGAACAGACCGGCGTCGGCCGCCCACGTGGCGCCGTTCCAGGTGGCGAAGCCCGGCAGTGGGGTACTGCCCGCTGCGGTGAACATGCCGCCGACCACCACGTCGCCATTGGTGCGCGGCTGCAGGGCCAGCACCGCCCCTTGGAAGTCACTGCCGAGCGTGGTCCAGGTGGTGCCGTCGTACGACAGCACGCGGGCGGTGTCGGTGGGTTCGTCGTAGCAGGCGACCAGCAGCTCGGCGCCGCGCACGGCGATCGGGCCGAACATCAGCGGGCCGGCGAACGGCAGCGGCGGGATCGGCAGGTCCTGGAAGGTGCTGGTGGCCGGGTTCCACAGGGCGAGGCCCGAGGTCGCAGCGAGGCCTGCCTTCTGGAACGAGCCGGCGACCACGACATGGGTCGGCAGGGGCCCAGCGCCGTCGGGGTCGTAGGCGGCGAGCCCCCGGACCGAACCGTTGACGCCCGGGCAACCGGGCAGCGCCTGCCAGGTGTTCGGGCACTGGGCTCGGCCGGCGAGCGGCAGGGCCAGCGCGGCGAGCAGGCCGGCGAGGAGGGGCGATGGGGGACGTGGGCGCATGGGCGAGTTGGGGTTGGATCGTGCGGGGACGCGCCCGCATGGCAATCCCCGTTCCTAGGTCGTCGACGCCGTCGGGCGCGGGTTCCGCCTTGGCGATGTCCGGATCGCGGAACGATTGGCTCCGTCGACCCTCCGGCGAGCGCGCGGCACGCCTTCTCAGGTCTCCTTCGGGCTACCACCGCGAGCGTCGTGTCGGCCAGCACCACCACGATGGCCCGCGGCGTCCGAGCTGCGGCGCGCATCCTGCATCGTCCGCTGGTACGGGGGCGCCGAGCCGGGTCAGACGGGCCCGCCGTCGCTCGCCAGGCTCTGCGCGTAGAACACGAACCAGAGCGCCAGGTAGGCGAGGCCGAACCACAGCACCACCGCGGCGTCGCTGACGATCTGCCAGACGAAGAACGCCGCGAGGCCGAGCGCCGCGAGCGCTGCGGCATGCAGCAGCGGCCGGCAGTGCGGCGCGATCAGGCCGGCGACCAACCCGAGGATCGCGAGCCCGACCAGGATCGGCATCAGGGGGCTCGTCGCACTGGCGCCGAACGAGCGGCGGAGCGCGTTGCCGACCACCAGCAGGAAGACGAGCCCGCCGCCGAAGCCGACAGCGCAGAGACCGAGAAGCCAGCGGAAGGCGAGCATGGGGAGATGGGGTGTGGTCCCATGTCCCATCCGGCGCGTGCGGGGAACGTGGCAGCGGCTCGGGCCCGGAGTGTCTCAGCGGTTCGCGGCGCCAGCGAGCACCCAGTGCGGCGCCGTCGTCTCGCCCGCCACGATCAGCAGCCGCACCGGCTGACCGAGCACCAGCGACTCCTGCATCGCCGAGAACGCGGCTGGCGTCGCCGGCTGGTCGTTGACCATCGCGATCCTGGCCCCCAAGGCGAGACCTTGCTGGGCCGCGGGCCCGAACTCCTCGAGCGAGAGGACCTCGAGCCGCGGCGGGGTCGCACCGTCGACCGCCCGGACCGTGCAGCCCAGCGTGCCGCGCGGTGCGGGTGTACCCACGAACCCGCCCCTGACCACGGCCATGCGCCACTGGAACACGTCGATTCGTCCGGTCGCGATCGCTCGTCGGAAGCAACGCTCGGCGGTCGCTGCGTCGCCGTCGCGGTGCGCGCGCCAGCCGGCCAGGAACCAGGCGGTGCAGCGCACCGACGACTCTTCGCCCGCGATGCGTTCCGGTGGGGCTTCGCCAAGGCAGATCGACAACAGGATCTGGCCGGGCGAGTCGGGGGCCGCCTCGGCTTCGGCGAACGCCGCGCGCAGCGCCGCCTCGGCCTCGGGTCCTCTCGGGCGTGCACACCACAGCATCAGTTCGGACCAGGGTCGCAGCGAGTCCATCGCGGCGCCGGCGCGACGCAGCGCCTGCTCGGCCTCGGCGTGCTTCTCGGCCAGCAACAGGTAGCAGCCGTGCTCCTGGTGCCACATGGCGAGTCGGCGCGGATCCTCGCCACGGGCTTGCGCCCTGGCGACGACCGCTTCGAGGTCCTCGATCGCGGGGCCGAGACGGCCGCGCCGCAGGTTGATCTCCGCGCGGAACTCCCTCAGGTCGTCGCGCTCGCCGTCGATCGTCAGGCCGCGCGTGACGCTGGTCACCGCCGCGTCGAGCTGGCCGAGCACGAGCTGCGAGCGCGCCAGCACTTCCCACATGTCGGCCATCGGCTTCGTCAGCCGGATCGCCTGGCGTTGGTCGGCGACGGCCGCGGCGTACGAGCCCAGCGCGAACGAGGCGAGGGCCCGGTTGTGGAACGCGGCGCCGAAGTCCGGCTGCAGTTCGATGGCTCGGTCGTAGTCGGCTCGCGCGCCGAGCGGGTCGCCCATGGCCTTCTTGAGGTCGCCACGATCGCCGAATGCCGTGGCATTCGTCGGTGCCAGCCCGACGGCCCGGTTCAGGTCGGCGAGGGCCTCGGCATGGGCGCCCTTCTGTGTGTAGAGGAAGCCACGCTCCACGAAGGCCATCGCCTCGCTCGGGGCCAGTTCGATGGCCTTGCTGGCGTCGCCGATGCCGCCGTCGAGATCCCCGCTGCGGCCCTTGCAGTAGGCTCGCAGGTGCCAGAGACGCCAACGCTCGGGTGCTGCGGCCAGGGCCGTGTCGAGCACCCGGATGGCCCCGGGCAGGTCCTTGGCTCGCAGGCGCTGCTCGGCCTGCTGCAGCACTTCGAGTTCCTTCGCATCGGGGGCTGGTGGCTCCTGGCTGCGAGCTTGCATCGGCAGCAGGGCGACGACCAAGGCGAGGGGGACGGGCGAGCGCGCGAGCATGGCGGCCAGATATAGCTGCCCACCAGGTGCCGGGCACCTCGTGGCGTGGATCGCTGGCGTGCTGTGACCCCGCTCGGCACAGTGCCGTCATGAAGCTCCGTGCCGCCGTGAGTCTGAACTGTGCCGCCGTTCTCGCCGTTTCGCTGCCGGCCCAGGTCACCTTCGACCACGACTCGGGCAAGCAGCTGGTCGCGGCCGACGCGGCGATCGAACGGCTCGCCACCGGCCACGCGTTCACCGAGGGCCCGGTGTGGGACGTGCGCAACCAGCGGCTCGTCTACTCCGACATCCCGGTGCAGAAGTGGTTCGCGTGGACCGAACGCACCGGGCGCACGGAGCTCGGCGCCAGTGCTGGCGCCAACGGCAACACCCTCGACGGCGAGCTGCGGCTCGTGTCGTGCCGGCACGACGCGCGCGACGTGATGCGCACCGAGCTCGACGGCAAGCAGACGGTCCTGGTCCATGCCCACGACGGCAAGGCGCTGAACTCGCCGAACGACGTGGTCGTGCATCGCGACGGCACGCTGTGGTTCACCGATCCGACGTACGGGCTCGGCAAGCGCCCGAAGGAGCAGGCTGGCAACTTCGTCTACCGCTTCGATCCGGCGAGCAAGGCGCTGACGGTCGTGCAGCGCGACTTCGACATGCCGAACGGGCTGTGCTTCGCGCCGGACGGCCGCACGCTGTGGATCGCCGACAGCGGCAAGAAGCAGCGCATCGGCGCGTTCCCGGTGCAGGACGACGGCACGCTCGGCGAGCCCGTTCGCTGGCTCGACGGCGGCGCCGACGGCATGCGCTGCGACGAGCGCGGCAACCTGTGGGCGGCGGCGCGCGACGGCGTGCGTGTGTTCGCGCCGACCGGCGAACGGCTGCTGCGCATCCAGCTGCCGGAAGGGCCGGCCAACCTGTGCTTCGGCGGGTCCGACGGGCGCTCGCTGTTCGTCACCGCGCGCACGTCGTTGTACCGCGTGGCGGTGCTGGTCGCGGGGGCGCCGGTTCCGGCCGTGCAGACCGTGACGTCCGGCAAGGACGCTGGGGGCGAGCCGCCGGCGAAGGGGACGGGCGAAGCGAAGGAAGCTCCGAAGGACGTCTGATCCGTTCGCGACGAACGGCTGGCAGGTCCCCGTCGGCGCCGTCCAGGGGCGAGAGCGTGAGCGACTGCCAGGGCGGTGCCCGGCGCTCGCGTCCTGCCTTACAGCCAAGTGGTCGAGCTGTGCCCTCCGCGAGCGCCCAGGAGGAGTGGTTCGCGACCAGCCGGTGCGGGCTTGGGACCGGGCTGCGCCAGCAGGTGATTCAGGTCCTTCTGCAGACGGGCGCCATTCCGCGTCAGAGGTACTGCCTGCTGGCGACGCGAGGGCCGGGTCGAAGTCGGATCGCGCCTTGTCGGGATGGAGGGCGAAGCAGATTCGGTGCTTGCACCGCGGCACGTGCCGCCATATATATGCGCAATCAAAACGATCATGGATGCCGGACAGATCAGCCGGGACGAACAGGCTCGGCGCCATCACCACCGTTCCCGAGGCGCGAAGGCGAACGGCAACAAGCCCACGACTGGCAGATCCACGACTGGCAGATCCACGACTTGCAAGCGCGCAGCCCCGCTGCTGCCGTTCCGTTCCGGGCGCGGCGGCGCCCGGAACGGTGCCGGCCGCAAGCCGAAGATCCCTGGCCGCCCCGGCGTCGATCACCGCGAACGGGAGCCGCTCGCGAAGCGATTCCCCGTGCACGTCACGCTCAAGCTGCAGAGCGGTCTGCCGCGCCTGCGCAGCCGGCGCGAGTACGCCGCACTGCGTGCGGCGTTCGCGGCCGGCTGCGCCCGCAACCTCGCCGGCACGTTCCGCCTCTGCCACTACGCGGTCCTGAACGACCACCTGCACCTGCTCTGCGAGGCCGAATCCCGCACCGCCCTCGCCCGCGGCCTCCAAGGCCTCCTGATCCGCATCGCCCGAGCTCTCAACAAGCTGTGGGCCCGCCGCGGCAGCGTGTTCGCCGATCGCTACCACGACCACATCCTGAAGTCGCCGCGCGAGGTCCGGAACGCGCTGCGCTACCTGTTCGGCAACGGCCGGAAGCACGCCGCCGAAGGCCGCGAGGTCCGCGTGCCCCAGGCCATCGACACCTACACCTCGGCGCCGTGGTTCGAGGGCTTCCGCGAACGCATCACCGTCGTCGGCATCGAGGCCGTCGTGCGGCCGGTGGCCGATGCGCGCACCTGGCTGCTCACCGAGGGCTGGCTGCGGCACGGGCGGATCGGCGTGCACGAGGTGCCCAGCACCGCCTGAAGGCGCCGGAACGGCGCCTTCAGGCGTCGCGCGCTCCTACCCTTCCGGCAGCCAGCGCACCGTCTCCGGCCGCTTCTTGACCGTGCGCCACAGCGCGCCGTGGTGGCGCTTCTGCAGTTCGACCGAACGCAGCCCTGCCTCGGTACACAACTCCGCACCGAGCGCGTGCGGGCGCAGCTCGGGTCGGCCGAGCACCCGGTGCGGAACGTCCGGTGCCGGCGCCTCCGCCTCGCGCAGGGCCTCGCGTCGCTCGAGCCACAGGAACGAATAGGGCAGCGCGCGGGCGTCGATGCCGAGCGCCTTCCAGGTGCGCACCTGGTCGCCGTCGGTGAACACCTCGGGCGGTGGCGCAGCGAAGAAGTGGCACCAGTCGGCGGGCCGGCCGAGCACCGGACACGCGGCCTGGTGCGGGCACGGGGCTCGCACCACGAACGACGCGCGCAGCGTGTCGCGCAGCGCCGACAGCCGGCGGCTCGTCGCCTTGTTGCCGGGCTCGACCAGCAGCACCGTGGTGCTGCGCTGCACCAGCCCCTGCAGGTCCTGTTCGCCAGCGGCGTCGAGTTCGCCGAGCACGTGGCTCACCAGCAGCACGTCGGGCCGTTCGTCGGCGACGCCCGAGAGCGGCACCACCTTCGGCGCGTTCGGCAGGGCTTGCAGCTGCCGGCACGCGAACGTGGTCGCGGGCCGGGAACGATCGAAGCAGCGCACCTCGCCGGCGCCGAACGCGGCGACGAACGTGCGCGCCGCGATGCCGGTGCCGCAGCCGAGGTCGAGCACGGTCCGGTCGCGGGCGCTGCGAAAGCCGCGTTGCCGGCACTCGTCGAGCACCGCCTGCCACTTCCAGCCGATGCGCTGCGCCAACGTGCGGTCGTAGGCGGCGAGGTCGGCCTCGTCGCGCCAGTAGTCGGGCAACGGCTGGCCTTCCCGGGTGTCGTCGAGGAACAGCGCGCGCAGCCGTTCGATCCGGGCCAGCTCGTCGCGCGACAAGGTCATCGACGCATCGTGCCGCGAAGGGGCGGCGAGGTCACGCAGCGTCCCGCGGGGCTCGGCTTGCCGTCGCCGTCTGCTGCGGGCATTGTGCGGCGACCCGATGCCGCCCTCGTCGTTGCCGTCCGTCGCCGTGCTGCCGTCCGCTGCCGACGCGGTGCCGCTGCTGCTCGACGAAGTGCGCCGGCTGCTGGCCGGGGCGAGCCGGCCCGGGCTCGGCTTCGCGACCGGGGCGACGTTCACCGCATTCCTGCGCGCGCTGGGCGCCGCTGACGGCGCGCCGGGCCTGGAACTCGGCCGGCTGTGGAGCACGCATCTCGACGAGTACCTGGGGTTCGCGCCCGAGCAGCGAGGGGGCATGGTGCACGAGCTCGAAGGCCTGTGCCCGCCGCTGCGACGATGGCGCCAGGAAGGGCGCTTCCTGCCGGTGCCGAGCGATGGGGCCGAGGCTTCGTTGCAGGCCCACGAACGGCGCCTCGCCGAACGCGGCGGCGTCGGGCTGCAACTGCTCGGCATCGGCCGCAACGGCCACCTCGCGTTCAACGAACCGGGCACCCCGTTCGACCGCGGCTTCCACGTCACCACGCTGGCGGCGACCACGCGGCAGGACGCACGCGGGCGCTTCGCGCCCGACGAGCCGCCGCGGCAGGCGGTGACCTCGGGGCTCGCGACGATCCTGCGGGCGAAGCGGCTCGTGCTGTGCGCGTTCGGCCCGCAGAAGGCGGCCGCGGTGCGGGCGATGCTGGCCGGCGAGGTCGGGCCGCACTGCCCGGCGAGTGTGCTGCGTCGGCACGGCGACGCGCACGTGCTGCTCGACGTCGACGCGGCGAGCGAATGGCGCGCCGGCTCGTGAACGTCCGCCCGGCGGCGACCGGCGACCACGTGCCGATCGCCCACGTGTTGCGCTCGGCCTTCCCGACTGCGGCGGAGGCGCAGCTCGTCGAGGCGCTGCGTGCCGGCGGCGACGTCGTGGTGGAACGAGTCGCCACGGTCGGTGGGCGTGTGGTCGGCCATGTGCTGGCGAGTCGGCTGCGGCCGCCGGCGGGGCCACGCGGGGTCGGTCTCGCCCCGCTCGCGGTCGATCCTGCGTGGCAGCGACGCGGTATCGGCGCGGCTCTCGTCGACGAGCTGCTCGGCGCGGTGCTGGCGCTGGGCGCGTCGTTCGTCGTGGTGCTCGGGGATCCGGTGTACTACGGGCGCTTCGGATTCGTGTCGGCCGATCGCCTCGGCTGCGACAGCGACTTCGGCGGCGGTCCGGAGTTCCAGGTCCTGGTGCTGGATCCCACGGCGCCGCCCTTTGGTCGGGTCTGCTACGCCGAGCCGTTCGATCGCTTCCTCGTCTGACGCGCCGGCGCAGGCTCCTCGCTACGCTGCCGTCGTGATGGCCGCCTTGCGATCGTCGTGCTCGTTCGCCGTTGTCGCCGCGGTGCTCGCCTTGGCGAGCCTGCCCGCAGCTGCCCAGCAGTCGCCGGCTCGTGAGGCCGACCCCGTCGAGGCGCTGATGGCCAGCCTGACCCTCGAACAGAAGGCCGGCCAGCTGTTCCTGGTCTGGAGCCTGTCGCGCGAGGAGAAGAAGGGCGACACGACGAACCACGCGGCGCTGCTCGCCGCGGTGCGCGACGCCGAGCTCGGCGGCGTGATCCTGAGCCTCGGCCGCGTCGAGCACGCGGCGGCGTTGATCCCGCAGCTGCAGGCGGTCGCGAAGGTGCCGTTGCTGCTGGCCAGCGACTTCGAAGCCGGCGTGTGGGCGCGGCTCGAGGGCGCCACCGAACTCGGCAACCAGATGCTGGTCGGCGCCACTGGCTCGGCCGAGCTGGCCTTCGCGATGGGGCGGGTGACCGGCGAGGAAGCGAAGGCGCTCGGCTTCCACTGGGTGTTCGCCCCGGTGCTCGACGTCAACAGCAACCCGGCGAACCCGATCATCAACACGCGCAGCTTCGGCGAGGATCCGGCCCTGGTGGCGCGGCTCGGCAGCGCGTTCGTGCGCGGCGTGCAACAGAGCGGCCTGCTGGCCTGCGGCAAGCACTTCCCGGGGCACGGTGACGTCAGCACCGATTCCCACCTCGGACTCGCGGCGGTGCCCGGGGACGCGGCGCGGCTCGACCGCATCGAGCTGCTGCCGTTCGCGACGGCGGTGCAGGACGGCCTCGACTCGGTGATGACCGGGCATCTCAGCGTGCCCGGGCTCGGCGAGGATCCGCGCGTGCCGGCGACGCTGAGCCATCGCATCCTGACCGGCGTGCTGCGCGAGCGGCTCGGCTTCCAGGGTCTGATCGTCACCGACGCGCTCGACATGGCCGGCGTGAACGGGGCGCTGCCGCCGGAAGAGGTGGCGGTGCAGGCACTGCTCGCCGGCGCCGACGTGCTGCTGATGCCACCCGATCCGATGGCGGCGCGGGCTGCAGTGGCCGCCGCGGTGCGCTCCGGGCGGGTGCCACAGGCGCGCCTCGATGCGGCGGTGCGACGGGTGCTCCGTGCCAAGGCGAAGGTCGGGCTGCTGCGTGGCTCTGGCCGCACCGCCCCCGACTGGCAGCAGCGGATCGCGACGGCGGAGGCGAAGGCCACCGCTGCGCGCATCGCCGCGCGGGGACTGACCCTGGTGCACGACCGCGGCGACCAGCTGCCGCTCGACGAGCGGCGGGCGGCGAACACGCAGCTCGTGCTGCTGCTCGACAAGGACGAAGCGGCCGGCGACGCGTTCGCTGCGGGCCTCGTCGGCGTGGTCGCTCCGGAGGTCGTGCGCCTGTCGTCGACGAGTGGGCCCGACCAGGTCACCGCGGCGCTGCGCACGATCGCCGCGGCCGAACGGGTGGTGCTCGCGACCTGCTTCTTCGTGCGCGAACTCGGCCCCGTTCAGACCATGGCCCAGCCGGTGCTGGACGTGCTGCGTGCCGAGCAGGACGTGGTGCTGGTGTCGTTCGGCACGCCCTACGTGGCGCAGTTGCTGCCGGCGGCCGACACGCTCGTGTGCGGCTATGTCGCCACCGAGCCCGTGCTGGCCCGCGCGGCCGCGGCACTGCGCGGCCAGGCGCCGCTGCTCGGGCGCCTGCCGGTGGCGATCCCGGGGCAAGCCGATGGCGGCACCGGCGCGTCGGCGTATGTCGACGCCACTGGATCCGGGGACGATGTCGGCCTCGCTGCCGAGCTGCCGAAGCAGGTGCGCGACCTGCTGGACGCCGCGGTCGCGGACGGCGCGTTCCCCGGTGCGGTGTGCCTCGTCGCGCGGCACGGCCATCGCTTCGTCGAACTCGCGGTCGGTCGGCACGGCTACGCCTCGGACGCGCCGCCGATGCGCGTCGACACGCCGTTCGACCTCGCGTCGCTGACCAAGGTCGTGGCGACGCTGCCGGTGGTGCTGCGGCTCTGTGCGCGCGGCGTGCTGTCGCTCGACGATCCGGTGCAGAAGTGGCTGCCGGAGTTCGCCGGAGTCGGCAAGGCGCGCGTCACCGTGCGGCACCTGCTGGCGCACCAGGGCGGGCTGCCGGCCTACGAACGCTACTACCGCACGCTGTCCGGCAAGGCGGCGATCGTGCAGGCGACGCTGCGAGAGGGGCTGATGTACGAGCCTGGCAGTGGTCCGACCTACAGCGACCTCGGCTTCGTGCTGCTGATGGCGGTGGTCGAAGCGGCGACCGGCGAGAGCTTCGAACGGGTGGTGCAGCGCGAGGTGCTGACGCCGTTCGGACTGCACGGGGCCAGCTGGGCGCCGAGCGACGGGCCGGGCCTGCCGGGTGCTGCGCCGACCGAACACGACGAACGGCGCGGTGGGATCGTGCGTGGCCACGTGCACGACGAGAACGCGTTCGCGATGGGCGGTGTCAGCGGGCACGCTGGCCTGTTCGCCACGGGGCGCGACGTGCTGGAGTACGGCACGACGCTGCTCGGCGGCGGCCGGGGGCTGCTGCCGCGCTCGCTGGTCGAGCTCGCGACCCGGCCGGCGGGCTTCGGCGACAGCTCGCGTGGGCTCGGCTTCCAGCTCCCGGCGAGCGGTGGGTGGGCGGGCAGCGAGGTGCCGCCGGGCACGTTCGCGCACACCGGCTTCACCGGCACGTCGCTGTGGTGCGATCCGCGGAACGACCTGTGCGTGGTGCTGCTGACGAACCGCGTGCATCCGACGCGCGTCAACAACAAGATCCAGGCGGTGCGGCGTGCCTTGCACGATCTCGTGCTGCAGGCGCTACGCTGACGTCCCCGGAGGAACCCCGCATGCTGCGTCTGTCGTCGTTGCTCGTCTCGTGGTGGTTGGTCGGTGCGTCGTCGGCGCAGGAGCCCGCTGCGGCCCCGGCTGCCGAGCCCAGGCTGGTGCACCTGCGCGTGATCGGCGCCAGTGTCAGCGGTGGCTTCAAGGACGGTCCGTTCACCGGCGCCACCGAGCCCGGCGACACGGTGTCGATGCACCACCTGCTGAAGGAATGGTGCGGCGAGCACGCCAAGGCGAGCACGCATTCGCCGACCGCGATGATGATGATGTTCACCGCTCCGGAGCGCATCGGCGGCGAGCAGATCAAGGCGGCGCAGAAGGCGAAGCCCGACGCGGTGGTCGCGGTCGACTTCCCGTTCTGGTTCGCCTACGGCCGGGTCGGCGGCGACGAGGCCACGGCCCGGCGCGCGCTGTTGCAGAAGGGGCTCGAGCTGCTCGCGTCGGTCGAGGTGCCGGTGGTGATCGGCGACCTGCCCGACTTCCAGGGCGCCGCGGCGCGCATGCTGGCGCCAGCCCAGATCCCGAGTGCTCCCGTGCTGCAGCAGCTGAACGCCGACCTCGCGGCCTGGGTCGCGGCGCACGGCAACGTGCGCCTCGTGCCGCTCGCCGCGACCGTGGCCCAGATGAAGACCGCCGGCGTCGTGCTGCCGCTCGCCAACGGTCCGCTGCAGACGCCGCCGGGAGCGTTGTTGCAGGGGGATCGTCTGCACGCCAACCGCCTCGGCATGGCGTTCCTCGGCCACACGCTGCAGCCGACCTTGCAGCAGCTGTTCGCCGCGGACCATCCGCTGCGCAAGCAGGCCTGGACGTTCGAGCAGTTCGTGGCGGCGTGTGGTGCCGAAGCCGATCTCGAGGCGCTGCAGGCGGCGAAGCCGAAGGCCGGCGAGGCGAAACCCGGCGAAGGGAAGGTCGGTGAAGCGAAGGAGCGCAGGCACCGATGAGCGCGATCGACGCGGGGCCGACGGCACTCGGGCTGTCCTGGCGGGGAGCGCTCCGGCACGCGGCCGCGACCTTGTGGCTACCGACCTTGGTGCCCGTCGTCACCGGCATGCTGCGCGACTGTGGCCACTGCCTCGGCAGCTACCTGCTGTCGCTGCCGATGGTGCCCGGCGCGCTGGTGCCGGCGCTGTGCCGTTGCGACGGCGCCTGGTTCTTCGTCGTCGGTGGCACCGCGACCCTGCTGCTGTTCGTGGCACTGCTCCTGCTGCTGCGCGAACTGCCGCGGCGGCTCGGCTGGGTGGCGCAGGCGATCGCCGCAGGGCTGGTCCTGTTCGAGGCGATCGGCTTCGCGATGGCGCTGCGCGCCTGAGTCGTCAGCGCGCGTCGAGGAACGGCTGCCACGCCTCGAACTGCCGCAGCCGCTCGAGCTGGGCGCCGAGCAGCGCGCGCTGGTAGGGCTGCAGGGCCGGCTGCTTCGCCGAGGCGCGGCCGTAGTCGATCACGTCCTGCACCATGCCTCGGTCGAGGAAGTGCAGGGCGCCGAGCACCAGCGGCCGTGCGTCGCGCACGCGCGCCTGCTGCATCGCGACCGTCAGCTCCTTGACGTGCTGCTTGGTGGCCTCGAGCCGTTCGGGGGACTTGTCGCCGAGCCCGTCGAGGGCGGCGACGAAGTGGTGCTCGGCGCGGAAGCGGGCGCTCGCTTCGTCGTTCCCGCTGGCATCGGCCAGCGCCGCGAAGTGCTCGGCGAGCTGCTGGCGCAGGCGCGCATGCGGCGCCTCGGCGACCGCGGCGATCGCCTCGCCGACGGCGCCGCGCTGCATCGCGAGCCAGCTGTTCCACATGCGCAGTTCCGGGTGCACCGGGTCGATCGACAGTGCGAAACGCACCAGCGAGCGCGCCTGGTCGAACGCCTTGCCGCGCACCAGCACTTCGACCAGCAGCTCGTAGAGCTGCGGATCGAACGGCCGCAGCGCCACCGCGGCGGCGGCGTGCCGGCGGGCTCCGGCGAGGTTGTCGCGCAGCAGTTCGGATTGCGCCAGCAGCTGCAGCCAGCGCGGCTCGTAGGGCATCCACCAGGCCGCCGCCGCGGCCGCTTCGATCGGCCGCTGCTGGCCGGTTGGCACCGGGCGCTGGAACGACGTGATCGCGCAGTTCGCCGCCACCGGCAGGAAGCCGAGCAGCGCCATGCCCAGGCCGAGCACGACGGCGAGCGGCCGGCGCCAGGCCGCCACCGGGGCGATCGCGCGGGGTTCGCCGCACAGCCACAACGCCGCGGTGATCGCCGGGGCGTTGCCGAGCGGCGAGCGCACCAGCATCAGCAGCAACAGCACGAACAGCGGCAGCAGGTTCGCCTTGTCTCGCTGCTCGCGCTGCAGCACGAACAGCAGGGCGGCGAACAGCACCAGGGCCGGCAGCCCCCCTTCGACCAGCAGTTCGAGCCAGTCGTCGTGGGCGGTGCGCACCTCGGTGGCGAACTGGCGCCCGTGGCTCGACAGCTCGATCTCGTCCGAGCTGCGGAACCGCGGGTAGTGCACCGCGAACTGGCCGGGCCCGTGGCCGAAGATCGGCGACTCGCCGAACAGGCGCGTGGTGCCCTTGGCGATCTCGAATCGCACCTGCAGGGTGTTGGTGCCACGCTGCAGTTCGGCGGTGGCGGCGGCGGGGTCGGCCAGCTCCGGGCGCGGCAGGCCCTTGTGCAGCACCGCACCGAGCAGGGCGCCGGCGAGGGCTGCGAGCAGCGGGGCCCACGGCGCCTGCTTGCGCCGCAGCACGGCCAGCAGCACGAGGCCGATCGGCAACGCGATCAGGCCCGAGCGCGAGCCGTTCACGACCAGGTAGGCGGCCGCGGCACCGAGCGAGCCGAGCAGCAGCGCGCGCGTTCGCCCGGCGCAGCGTTCGCACAGCACCGCGACCACCATCCCGGTGACCGCGGTCCACTCGCTGGCGACGTTGCCGTTGCCGAACACCGACACCGGTTCGCGTTCGACGCCGTAGCCGGCGATCTCGGCGAGGCCTGTGCGCTGCAGCAGGCCGAACAGCGACGTGGTCAGCAGCAGGGCCGCGAACGGCACCGGCGCTTCGTCGCGCCAACGGGCGCCGAGCCGCAGGGCCACGCCGAGGGCCAGCCAATGGGCGAGGCTCGCCACCGCTTCCCAGATCTGGAACGACGCGGGCGTGCGCTCGTCGCGCAGGAACGCGTCGCCGAAGCCGCGCAGCAGGCCGCACAGCAGCAGGAAGCCGACGAAGCCCAGCGCCGCGCGTTCGCCGCGCACCGGCCGCAGCGACGGCAGCAGGATCAGGCTGGTGCCGGCCAGCAGCAGCAAGAGGCCGCGGCGGACCTGTTCGAAGTCGACCCACAGCGGGTGGAACGGCAGCACCAGCGCCGTCAGCCACAGGGCCGCGGCGAAGCGGCGGGGGGCACGCGCGGCCGGGCTCGCCAGGGCCCCGTTCGCCAGGGCCCCGCTCATGCCGAGGGCGCGTGGTCGAACTTCAGGATCGCGTCGACGAAGCCTTGCACCGCGAACGGCTCGAGGTCGTCGATGCCCTCGCCGACGGCGAGGAACTTGACCGGCACCGGCAGCACCGAGCGGATGCCGAACAGGGCCCCGCCCTTCGCGGTGCCGTCCATCTTCGCGAGGATCAGCCCGCTGACCGGCGCCGAACGGGCGAACTCGCTGGCCTGGCGGATCGCGTTCTGGCCGGTGGTCGCGTCGAGCACCAGCAGCGTCTCGTGCGGCGCCTCGGGCAGCTGCTTCTTGACGACGCGCACGATCTTCTCGAGCTCGGTCATCAGGTTCTTCTGCGTGTGCAGGCGACCGGCGGTGTCGAGCAGCAGGTAGTCGACCTTGCGCGCCACCGCGGCTGAGACCGCGTCGAACGCGACCGCGGCCGGATCGGCGCCGTGGCCCTGCTTCACGATCGGGATCTGGAGGCGCTCGGCCCACAGCGTCAGCTGCTCCACGGCGGCGGCGCGGAACGTGTCGCCGGCACCGACCATCACGCTCTTGCCCTGCTGCTGCAGATGCCGCGCCAGCTTGGCGATCGAGGTCGTCTTGCCGGCGCCGTTGACGCCGACGATCATCACCACGGTCGGGCCCTTCGGGGCGCGCGCCAGCGGCGCTTCGCAGCCGGCCAGCAGCTCGACCAGCTTCTTGCGCAGGAACGCCGGCACCTCGGCGGTCTCCTTCACTTCCTTCTTCTTGTAGGCGACCTTCAGCGTCTCGACGACCTGCGTGCCGACCGGCCCGAGGTCGCTGTTGTAGAGCACCTCCTCGAGCTCGTCGAGGAACGCGTCGTCGAGCTTGCGCCCGGAGAACAGCCGCGACAGGCCC
>JAEUHU010000544.1 GCA_016793305.1 Planctomycetota bacterium | reverse complement strand
GCCGTCGCGGTCGAACAGCGGCAGCTTGTCGGTGACGAACCACTCGGGGCTGCCGTCGGCGTTGGGGAACAGTTCGATCATGCCCAGCAGGGGCTTCTTCGTCTGGAGGACGGTGCGGTCGTCGCGCCGGTACTTCTCGGCGAGGCGCGGCGGAAAGATACCATCATCCGTGAGCCCGAGGATCTGCTCTTCGTGTTCGAACCCGCAGCGCGCGACGAACGCCGGGTTGCCCATCATGATGCGGCTCTGCCGATCCTTGGCGAAGAACAGCGTTCCCGGCAGGTGATCGAACAGGTGGCGGAACGGGGCCGGCGACAGCGCGTCGAGCCAGGCCTGGTGTTCGGGTGCGATCGGCATGGCCGAAACCTACAGGCCGGCGGCGCAAACCTACAGGTGCGGTCGTTGTCAGCTCCGCTTCTTGCGGCGGTACGGCGGCTGCTTCCGGACGCGGCGACGACGAGTGTTGTCGCGCAGCCACGCGGCGAAGCCGGCCTCACCGAGCGAGCCGTCGGCGAGCGCCAGCACGAACGCGGCGGCGTGGGCGGGAATGGCCGTGAACTCGAGCCCGTTCCGTTCGAGGAACGTCGTGGTGGCGAGGAAGGCCGTACGCTTGTTGCCGTCGACGAACGGGTGGTTCTTGGCGATCCCGTGCCCGTAGGCCGCAGCCAGTGCGCACAGGTCCGCT
Source organism: Planctomycetota bacterium (assembly GCA_016793305.1). Next base: position 3,048 of record JAEUHU010000544.1, on the reverse strand, counting down.
TGCTGGTAGTGGAACAGGTGCTGTGGGCGCGCCAGCGCCGACTCGAGCAGGCCCGGATCGCGCACTCCGTCCGAGCCGCCGAAGGCCCGCAGGCACTCGGCGTGCAGGGCCAGCACGGCCGCACGCAGCAGCCAGATGGGCTCCTTCACTTGGCGAGTTCGCGCAGGGTCGCGCTGTAGCGGGTGATCAACGAGCGGGCTGTGGCCATCTGCTCGTCGAACTCGGCGTCCTCGGCCGACAGCTGGAAGCCGTTGCCGTGCGGCAGCAGCGTCAGCACGCCACCTTCCTTGACCTGCAGGGCCTTCAGGACCTCGGCCGGCAGGATGACGCCGTACGAGTTGCCGATCTTTCGCACTTTGAGTTCCATGTTGCCACCGACGTTATAACGACCGGCGAGCACTGGCAAGGAGGTCGCGTCGCCGGTGGCGCGGGCGTCGTGCAGGATCGCCTCGCCACGAATCTGAGCGCTCTGCAACTTCCCCCACCCGACCAGTGGTAGAGACGGTCGCCGCATGGCCCTCCGCCCGATGCCGACCGAAGCCTTCGAGACCCGGTTCGCTGCGCTGCTGCAGCAGCATCGCGAACGGCTGCTCGGCTTCTTGCGGCGGCTGTGCGGGGTGGACGCCGACGCCGAGGACGTGCTGCAGGAGACGCTGGCGAAGGTCTGGCGGCTGCGCGCGTCGTTCGATCCGGACGGCAATGCCGAGGGCTGGCTGCTGCAGGCGGCGTTCCGCACCTTCTGCGACCACCGAGCGCGGCGGCGTCGCGCCGTGCCTGGCAGCGTCAACGGCAGCGCCACCGAGCCGGATGCCCTGCCGGCGCCGAGTGCGCCGTGTGCGGTCGAGCTGCGCGACGAGGTCGTGCGCACGCTGGCGGCACTGCCGCCGATCGAGCGCGAGCTGGTGCTCGGCTTCCACCGCGACGGCCTGTCGCTGCGCGAACTCGCCGAGCGCCACGCGCTGCCCGTCAACACCGTGAAATCGCATCTGCACCGCGCGCGCGCCCGGCTCGCCGCGGGCCCGGAGGAACGATGAACCGCAGCGAGTTCGAAGTGCGTCTGCACGCGTGCCTGGATGCGCGCAGGGATCCGTTCGACGACGAGGAGCTGGTGGCGTGGCTCGACACGCACCCCGAGGAGCTCGCGGGCTTCGCGCGGCTGGTGGCAGGCCTGCACGGGCTGCGATCGGACCAGATCGCCGCGACGCCGTCGGCTGGGTCGACGAACGCCTCGGCGGGTGCGTCGGCGGGCGGGACGAGGGTGGCGCCGGCTGCCGTTTCGCAGCCGCCGCGCGGTTCGTTGCGTCGCTGGCGGTGGCTCGTGCTCGGAGCCGGCCTTGCCGGCGTGGCGGCGGCGTGCCTCGTCGTGGCCTGCTGGCCCGACTCCGCGGACGTGCCGCCGAGCGAGCGCACGATCGCCCGGTCGCGGCCTGTCGCGGTACCCGCAGCGGGCCGCATCCTGTCGGCCACCGTCGAGCCGCTCGCGCCGACGCTCGGCCTTGCCACGCGTGTGCGCGCGACCGAGGTCCTGGTCGCGCGTCCTGACACGCGCATCGAAGTGTTCACCCAATGGAGCGTGCGATGATGACGTGGTTCTCGAAGTGCGTGAAGGTCGCCGTCGGTTCCTGCTGCCTGGCTTCGGCCCTGGCCGCGCAGTCGATGGAACTCGCCGACGGCAGTGGGCGAGTGGTGCTGGTCCAGAGCGTCAAGGAACTGCTCGACCGCGACGAGGCGAAGGGGCCGGCCCTGCGCCTGCTGACTCCGGATGGGACCAAGCCGACCTTGCCGGTCCAGGAGCGCGAGCCGAGTCCGCTCGACGCGCTGGTCGAGGTGCTGCGGACCCTGGTCGGTCCGACCCCGGGGGCAGCGACGCAGGTGCAGCGCCTGGGTGAGGACCACGTGGTCGTGATGGGCGCCAAGGAGCAGATCGCCACGATCCAGGCGTTCCTGCAGCATGCGCGGGCCAACAAGGAGCGGCTGTTCCAGATCGACGTGCAGGTCGTCGAATTGCCCGAAGCGGGCTACCGCGAGCACTTCGCCGACCTGTTCGTCGCCCCGGCGGGCGCGGGTTCGGAGGGGGGTGGCAAGTTGGCCTGGGCCGTCGTGCCGGACCCCGCGGCCGTGGAGGCCATGCTCACGAAGCTCGAAACGGGGGCCAACATCCTGCAGGCGCCGAGGCTGGTTGTGCCCAACCTGCAGCGGGCCGAGATGAAGTCGGGGGAGCAGATCTCCTACATCCGCGACTTCAGCGTGCGGCAGGTGCAGGGGAACTGGATCGCGGAGCCGGTCATCGACGTTCTGGAGGTCGGGACCACCATCGATGCCGTGTGTGCCGAGGCGCCGGACGGCAGTGTGCTTGTCGACCTCGCGTTCTCGGACCAGACGGTCGAGAAGCCGCTCGCCGAGTGGAAGACGAAGGTCGCGGCGACCGGCTCGGAGCTGACCGTGCAGATGCCGCGGGTGACCGGGTGCCGGGCCAACATGAAGGTGTTGGTCGCGTCGGGCAGCACCGTCGTGGTGCCGGCCCAACGCAGCAACGGCAACTGGTTGCTGGTGATGGCGAAGGTGCAGAGTGTCGAAGTCAAGCGGGCGAAGACAGCGCGCTGAACCGAGGCAGGAACATACCGGCGAGCGTGCTCGACCTGGCTCTCGGCGAACCACGCTGCCAGCCACCCATCCAGCCTGAGCGCTTGCGAGCCGGCCCCAGGCGCCGGCCGCCGACCTTCGCACAGCGAGGCCGAACGCTACACACGGCTTGCACAATCCTACAAGCCGCCCCGGGAAGGCTCGGCACACTGGGCGAATGGTCCGCCACTCGCTGGTCGCCGGCGCATTCGTCCGCTCCGTGCTGGTCGTGCTCGCCGTCGGCGGCGGGCTCGCGGCGCAGCGACCGGCAGAAGCTGCCAGCCAGTCGGGGAACAACCCGCCCGCGAATGCGCGCCGCCTGCAGGTGCTGTTCCTCGGCGCGCCGACGCGGAACGGTCCGCACCACGATCCGATCACGCGCTACGCGACGCTGAAGAAGGGCCTCGGCACCGCCGGCATCGACCT
>JAEUHU010000541.1 GCA_016793305.1 Planctomycetota bacterium | reverse complement strand
CCCGACTGCTGCTCGTCGACGTATTCGTTCTGGTCGCGCATGTCGATCGTGATGCCGTCGACCAGCGCCCCCTTGCCCCGGACCAGCACGCGCGCCTGGTTCGGCCGGTTCTTCGACGCCTTGTCCCACAGCAGCTGGGTCGGATGCGACCAGGGGTCGCGCGAGGCGAAGTCGGCCGTGTAGCCGCCGAGCAGCTGCACGCCGTCGAACGGGATCGTCCATTCGCCGACGCCGAGCTGGCCGAAGTAGCGGCCCTCGGTGACGTGGATGGTGTCGCCGGCCTGGCAGCGCTCGAGCGCTTGCCAGGGGTCGCCGAAGGGACTCGATTGGGTGCCGTCGCCCCCTTGGGCGCCGGCGCGAACGAACCAGGACTGGGCGGTGAGATCGGACATGGCGACACCTGTGGTCAGGGCCAGGACGAGGAGCTTCTGGAACATGGGGAGGACTCCGTTCCGGGGTGGCGCGGGGTGCGCCGGCCCCGGAGCGACCCGAGAGCGACGCGCCCTGGGCGGCTGTTCGCGGAATGCCGATTTCCTCCCGGATCCCCTCCACGGGCGGCGGGAGGCCCCGTCGCCCCCTGTGGTCCACGCCCCGCCGAGCCCCGGCACGGGCACCGCATGCCCGGAGGCCGACGGAGCCGGTCGCTCGGGTGGCTGCCGCAGGCCGGCTACAGCCAGCGCGGCCCGAACACGAGCGCGCCGACGGCCGCGGCGACGAGACTCGCCGCGAGCACCGCCCCGGCGGCGGCGTCCTTGACGTCGCGGATCGCCGGCTCGCGGTCGCGCGTGACGCGGTCCGCCAGCCACTCGACCGCGGTGTTGCCGAGTTCGGCGGCGACGACCAGGCCGCAGGCGAGCAGCAGCGCGCACCACTCCCAACGCTCGACGCGATGCCAGAGCCCGAGCGCCACGACGACGGCCACGGCGAGCATGTGCACCCGCAGGTTGCGTTGCGTCTGCAGACCGAGCCCGCAGCCGCGCGCGGCGTGTGCGAAACTGCCGAGGAAGCGGCGCAGCGAGCCCATGGCACAGGACGGTAGCCGAAGCAGCGTCCGCTGCGGCTACCCGACGCGCGCCGCTCCCCCGTTCGCTATCCTGCCCCGCCCCAACGCGTGCCGAACCCGACCCCAGAGCCCTCCGTCCAGCGCCTCGTCGACGAGTTCGCGCGCCTGCCGACCAGCAAGATCCTGCTCGACCAGGTGAAGCTCGGCGCGCAGCGCAAGATCGGCGGCCTGTGGGGTGCCTCGGTCGGCCTCGTCGTGGCAGCGCTGCGGCGCCAGCATCCGGGGCCGATCCTGGTGCTGACCGCCGACGACGTCGACAGCCTGCAGCTGCAGACCGACCTGCTCGCGTTCTCTGTGCCCTCGCACGTGCTGCCGCGCGAGGAACAGGACGACACCGGCGAACCCGACCCCGCGACGAAGAGCGCCCGGCAGCGCGCCCTGCAGCTCCATGCCGCCGACAAGGCGCCGCTGCTCGCCGGCATCGAAGCGCTGCTGCAGAAGGTCGCGACCCCGAAGAGCCTGCGGCGCGCGCAGCTCGAACTGAAGGTCGGCCAGACCCTCGACCGCGCCCAGGTGCTGCAGAAGGCCCAGGCCGCCGGCCTGCGCTCGGTGCCGCTGGTGCTCGCCCCGGGCGAGTGCAGCGTGCGCGGCGACGTCGTCGACCTGTTCCCGATGGCCGCCGACGCGGCGGTACGGCTCGAGCTGTTCGACCAGAAGCTCGAGTCGATCCGCACCTTCGACCCGAGCAGCCAGCGCACCACTGCCGTGCACGACCACTACGTGCTGGCGCTCGGCAGCGGAGCCGGCGACGGCGGCGAAGCGGACGAAGGCGCCGTGCTGAAGCACCTGACGCCGTCGCAGACGCTGGTGCTCGCCTACGAGCCGCTGCGCATCGACGAACGGCAGGCGCGGCTGCTCGCGTTCGACAGCGAACGGCGTCACGCCGTGCAGGAGATCCAGGACACGCTGCGGCCGTGCCCGCGCCTGGACCTGTCGTCGCTGCCGAGCCACGACCTCGACTACAAGGTGCTGTCGGCCGGCAGCGCCGTCGGCAGCGGCGAAGCGGATCCCGCCGGCCGCCTGCGCAGCGTGCGCGGCGTGCAAGGCCGCGTGCTGCTGTTCTGCCGCAGCGACGACGAGAAGGACCGCCTCGCCGAGATCTTCGCGCACAAGCAGGTCGACCTCGCCGCCGAGAAGGTCGACCTGCTGCTCGGCGCGATCAGCCGCGGCTTCCGCATCCCCGAGCTGGCGACGACCGCGTTGTCGAACGTCGAGTTCGCCGGCGTGCCGCAGCAGGCGCGCGTGCGCGAGCGCGCCGCGGTGCCGAGCCGCGCCATCCAGAGCTTCTTCGAACTCGGCCCCGGCGACACCGTCGTGCACGCGGTGCACGGCATCGCCCGCTTCGAGGGCACCGAGCTGGTGCACCGCGGCCAGGGCACCGAGGAGCACCTGCGGCTGTGCTTCCAGGACGACGTCAAGCTGCTGGTGCCGGCCAGCAAGATCCACCTGGTCCAGAAGTACGTCGGCAGCGGCGGCGGGGCGAAGGGTGCCGGCAAGGCGCCGCTCGACAAGCTCGGCGGCAAGGGCTTCCAGCGGCGCAAGGAGCAGATCCAGGAGGCGTTGTTCGACCTCGCCGCCGAACTGCTCGAGGTGCAGAGCAGGCGTGCCCTGGTGCAGCGGCCGCCGTATCCGGCCGAGCCGATGGAGCGCGACTTCCTCGACGCGTTCGCGTTCCGCGACACCCAGGACCAGGCGCGCGCCTGGAGCGAGATCCAGCAGGACCTGGCGAAGCCGGCCCCGATGGACCGGCTGCTGTGCGGCGACGTCGGCTTCGGCAAGACCGAGGTGGCGCTGCGCACCGCGTTCCGCGTCGCCGCCGCCGGCCGCCAGGTCGCCGTGCTGTGCCCGACGACGATCCTCGCCGAACAGCACGCGAGCACGTTCCAGAAGCGCTGCGAGCCGTTCGGGCTCAGCGTCGAGATGCTGTCGCGCTACCGCACCGGCGCCGAACGGCGCGAGATCGAGCAGCAGCTGCAGAAGGGCCAGGTCGACATCGTCGTCGGCACCCACCAGCTGCTCGGCAAGGACGTGCAGTTCCAGGACCTCGGCCTCGTGATCGTCGACGAGGAGCAGCGCTTCGGCGTGCGGCAGAAGGAACGGCTGAAGCAGCTGCGCGCCGAGGTCGACGTGCTGACGCTGTCGGCGACGCCGATCCCGCGCACGCTGCACGGCTCGCTGCTCGGCATCCGCGGCATCAGCACGCTCGACAACCCGCCGCCGGGCCGCCAGGAGGTCGAGACGCGCGTCTTGTTCCGCGACGATCGGGTGCTGCAGGACGCGCTGCTGCGCGAACTCGGCCGCAATGGCCAGGTGTTCGTGCTGCGCAACCGCATCGCCGACCTGCAGCCGCTGGCGACGCGCCTGCGCCAGCTGGCGCCGGGCGCCCGCATCGCCATCGGCCACGGCCAGATGACCGAGACCGAGATCGAGAAGACGGTGCGCGCGTTCGTGCGCGGCGAGTTCGACGTGCTGGTGTCGACGACCATCGTCGAGAACGGCCTCGACATCTCGCGCGCCAACACGATCCTGATCGACCAGGCCGACCACTTCGGCCTCGCCGAGCTGCACCAGCTGCGCGGCCGCGTCGGCCGCAGCAGCGAGAAGGCCTACTGCTACCTGCTGCTCGACCGCGACGAGCCGCCGGGCCTCGAGGCGCGCGCCAGGCTGAAGGCGCTGGAGGAGTTCTCGCACCTCGGGGCCGGCTTCGCGATCGCGATGAAGGACCTCGAGATCCGCGGGGCCGGCAACCTGCTCGGGCCCGAACAGTCGGGCCACATCGCCGCGGTCGGCTACGACATGTACTGCCAGCTGCTGCGCTCGGCGGTCGAGTCGGCGAAGGTGCAGGCGCCGATCCGCGTGCAGGTGGTCGAGGTCGACGTCGACCTGCGCGTGCAGGCGTTCCTGCCGATGGACTTCCTGACCGATCCGCGCCAGCGCCTCGAACTGCTGCGCGAGATGGACGAAGCGACCGACGACGAACGGCTGCAGGAGCTCGAGGCCGAGCTGCAGGACCGCTACGGCAAGCTGCCGCAGCCGGTGCGCACGCTGCTGCGCGTGTTCCGCCTGAAGCACGGCCTGATGGGCCTCGCGGTGCACGGCGTGCAGTGGGTCGAGGACCGCGT
>JAEUHU010000495.1 GCA_016793305.1 Planctomycetota bacterium | reverse complement strand
CGCGCGCTTCCTGCGCGACGAGGCCGTGCTGGCAGCACCGCCGAGTGCCGGCTACCGGCTGCGCAAGTTCGTGCATCGGCGCCGGCGCCTGGTCGCCGCGGCCAGCGTCGCCGTGCTGCTGCTGCTCGCCGGCGTCGTCGGGACCAGCTGGGGCATGGTGCAGGCGCTGCGCGAACGCGACCGCACCGAGGTCGCGCGTGCGGAAGCGCAGCAGAACCTGCAGACGGCGCAGGCCGCGGAGGCCAAGGCGCTGCAGAGTGCGGCCGAGACGCAGGCCGTCGCCGAGTTCCAGGCGCAGCTGCTCTCTGACCTCGACGTGCCGGCGATGGGCATCGGCCTGCGCCAGGCGCTGCTCGGTTCGGTCGCACCCGGCCAACGCGACGCGCTGGCGACCTCGCTGGCGGCGGTGAACTTCACCGACCTGGCGCTCGGCGCCCTCGACGCCAACGTGTTCCAGCGCTCGATCCGCACCATCGAGAGCTCGTTCGCGGACCAGCCCGGCATGCAGGCGCGCTTGCTGCAGGTGGTCGGCGAGACGATGCGTCAGCTCGGCCTCGTCGCCCCGGCGCGGGTGGCGCTGCTGCGCGCGCTCGAACTGGCGAAGCTGGCGTTCGGCGACGGCGATCCCCGCACGTTGTCGGTCACGGCGAGCTTGCTGGGCGTGCAACGCGATGCCGGCGAGTTCGAGGCCGTCGAGCGTGGCAGCCGGCAGCTGCTCACAGCCCTCGAGAGGGTCCCGGACGCACGCGCCAGCGACTTCGCACACGCCCACGTGCTGCTTGGCAAGGCCCTCAGCAGCTCCGGCAAGCTGGACGAGGCCGTCGTGCATCTGACCAAGGCACACGATCTGTTCGCCCAGGCCGACGGCAGCGACGGTGTCGACGAGCTCTCCGTGCGGCACAGCCTGATGGTGCTGACCGCGCGCCGCGGGCAGTACGCCGAAGCCGAGCGGCTGGCGCGCGAGTTGTTGGCGCAGCAGCGGCGCGTGCTGGGTCCACAGCACGACCACACCCTCAGCACGGCGAGTGTGCTCGGTTCCATCTTCAACGAAACCGACAACCTGGCGGCGGCCGAACCGATCCTGCGCGAAGTGGTCGACGCGTTCCGTGCGCGCTTCGGCGATGCGCACCCGCGTGCCTTGCATGCCAAGCAGACGCTGGCCTCGAACCTGGAGCGTCAGGGGCGGGTCGACGAAGCGGAGCCGATGGTGCGCGAGGCGCATGCCGAGCAGGTCCGCGTGCTGGGCGAGCGACACCCCGAGACGCTGCTGTCCCTCGGCTCGCTGGGGGCGGTCCTGCTGCGGCGAGGGGACGCCCTCGGTGCGGAACCTATCCTCGCCACGGCGGTCGCGGGCTTGCGTGCGGCGCTTGGGTTCGACCACGACGAGACGCTGACGGTGGCCGGCAACCTGGCCGGTGCGCTCCACAAACTGCAACGCTTCGAGGAGTCGTTGCAGCTGAGTCTGGCGATCTTCGAGGCCATGCAGCGGCTGCATGGGCCGAGGCACCCGCACACGTTGAATGCCGCGAACAACTACGCGTCGGCCCTGTGGGGCCGCGGCCGCGCCGCCGAGGCGGTGCCGGTGTTCCGCGCGACGTTGCCGGCGCAACGTGAGGTGCTGGGGGCGACGCACCCGCAGACGCTGGTCACGCAGTGCAACCTCGCGGTCAACCTGCGCCAGTTCGGGGCGCTGGGCGAGGCGATCGAGTTGCTGCAGCAGGCCGAGCCACACTTCGACCGCGTGTCGGGCCTGGCCGGCATGCACTTCGAGCTGCTGGGCATTCTTGGCGAACGCGGCGACCGCGCGGCGGTGGCGGAGCTGGCGCCGAAGCTGGTCGCCAAGGTGCGCGCCGCCTTGCCGGCCGGCTCGGTCGAGCTGGTGCAGGACCTCTCGCGGGTGTGCACGGCGCTGGTGCAGTGCGGAGAATGGGCGGAGGCCGAGCCGCTGCTGCGCGAAGTGCTCGCCGTGCGCGAAGCGAAGATGCCCGGCGCGTGGCAGATCGAGTTCACGCGCTCGCAGCTCGGTGTCGTGCAACTCGGCCTCGGTCGCTACGTCGACGCCGAAGCGCTGCTGGTCGCCGGCGCCGAAGGGATCCTGGCGCGCCAGCAGACCATTCCGTCCGCCGCCCGCTTCCGCGTGCGCGAAGTGGTGCAGCGCGTCGTCGACTTCTACGCGCGCGCCGACGTGCCGCTCGCCGAGGCGGTGCGGGTCGAGAAGGCGGCGATCTGGAAGGTGCGGCTTTCGGAGCTGCCGCCGGCGCGGTGAGCGGCGGTGCGAGCGGGCGTCCGGGATGGTCGCTGGCCGCGCAGCCGTTGGTCCGATGGCGCGGACCGGGCTGAGCCGCAGCCGTCGCCAAGAACTCGTGCGTGCCGTGAGGCTTCGCGCCGACGTCTGGCGCAGACCGGACCAGCCGCCGTGCCCAGACGGCATGATCCAAACCCGTCCCATGTCCGACCGGGACGAGGGGCTGCGGGGTCGGCAGAGTCGCGGCTTGGGTCCCGGGTGGTCCGGGACCGCAGCTTGGATTGCCCATCCCCGCAGTCGCCGCGCCCCGATTGCCGACTTCCCGAGTCGATCGTCGCCGACGCGCTCGGTTCCGCCGCGCCCTGGCCCTCTCGTCGCGACGGTCGCATCATGCGGCGATGCGCCCGCCGACCGCCATGTTCCCGTTCGCCGTCCTGCTCGCGCTGGCGGCCCCGCTGGCGAGCCAGTCGATCGCCTTCGCCGGCGGCACCGTGCACGTCGGCGACGGCAGCGCCGCGATCCCCGACGGGGTCGTCGTCGTTCAGGACGGCCGCATCGCCGCGGTCGGCGCGCGCAGCAGCATCCCGATCCCGGCCGCCGCGCGCGTCGTCGACTGCGCCGGCAAGTTCGTCACGCCTGGCCTGATCGACACGCACGTGCACTACAGCCAGACCGGCTGGGCCGACGGCCGGCCCGACGCACGCGACGAGCGGGCCCGCTTCCCGTACGACCGCACCATGGCCGACAACGCGGCCCACCCGGAACGTTTCCACCTCGCCTTCCTGCTCGCCGGTGTCACCGCCGTGTTCGACGTCGGCGGCTATCCGTGGACGCGCACGCTCGAGGTGGCGACGGAAGGCTCGCCGTGGGCGCCGCACGTGGTCGCTGCCGGGCCGCTGCTCGCCACCTACGACCCGCAGGTGCTGACGCTGCCGGACCAGCAGCAGTTCGTGTTCCCGCGCAGCGACGAGGAAGCGCGCGCGTTCGTGCGTTCGCACCACGCCTTCGGCAGCCGCGCCATCAAGATCTGGCTGATCCCGCACCCGGACCGGCCGCTCGCTCAGCTGACGCCCATCGTGCAGGCCGCCGGCGACGAGGCGCGCCGCCTCGGCGTGCCGCTGATCGTGCACGCGACCGAACTCGCCGCCGCGCGCGTCGCCGTCGCGGCGGGTGCAGCACTGCTCGTGCACAGCGTCGAGGACGCGGCCGTCGACGACGACTTCGTCGCCGCGGCGAAGGCGCAGGGCACCGCCTACTGCCCGACACTGACGGTGTACGACGGCTACGCCCAGCTCCACGCGGCGAAGCCCGGCGACGAGGTGATGCGGCAGCTCGCCGACGTGCACCCGAGCATCGCCGAACGCGTGCGCCTCACCAGCCAGGTCGACGACGCGGCGCGGCCGCCGGCGCACGTGCTCCAGGCGATGGCGAAACACCTGGCACTGCAGCGCAACACCGTGGCGCAGAACCTCGTGCGGCTGCACGCGGCCGGCGTGCCGGTGGTCATGGGCACCGACGCGGGCAACCCGCTGACGCTGCACGGGCCGTCGGTCTACGTCGAGATGGAGGCGATGCAGGCCGCCGGCATGAAGGCCGGCGACGTGCTCGTCGCCGCGACCAGCGCGGCGGCACGCGCGCTCGGCCGCGGCCACGACCTCGGCCGGCTCGCGCCCGGGTGCGTCGCCGACCTGCTCGTGCTCCGCGACGATCCGGGCGCCGACGTGCGCGCGTTCCGGACCGTCGAACAGGTCTGCCGCGCCGGCGTGCTGCACGCGCGCAGCGAGCTGCGGCAGCGCCTGTTCGCCGCCGGACCGACGATGGATCACCGCTAGCTGCTGCAGGGCAACGGGCGCCTCGCCATGCTCGACGAACGCGGCACCGTCACCTGGGAGATGCCGTGGGGCGGCATCCACGACCTGCACCGGCTCGCCAACGGCAACATCCTCACGCAGCGCGCCATGTACGAGGTCGTCGAGATCGACCCGGCGAAGAAGCAGGTGGTGTGGAGCTACGACGCGGCGACGCAGAACGGCAACGCCGGCCGCCGCGTCGAGGTGCACGCGCTGCAGCCGCTGCCGGGCGACCGCTTCCTGATCGCCGAGAGCGGGCCGGTGCGCCTGCTCGAGATCGACCGCGCCGGCACGATGCACGCGATGGTGCCGCTGACGGTGAACCGTCCCGACCCCACCGCGACACGCGCCTCGTGCGCAAGCTCGACTCGGGCCACTACCTCGTCAGCCACGAGGGCGACGGTTGCGTGCGCGAGTACGACGCGAGCGGTGCGGTCGTGTGGTCGTTCGCGGTACCGCTCGAGCAGCCCGCGCGACCGGGCCACGGCCCCGAGGCGTTCGGCAACCAGGTGTTCGTCGCCGTGCGGCTGCCCGACGGCGACACCCTGATCGCGGCCGGCAACGGCCACTCGCTGCTGCGCGTCGACACGCGTGGCACGATCACCCGGCGGCTCGCGCAGGACGACCTGCCCGGCATCGAGCTCGCCTGGGTCACCACGATCGACGTGCTGCCGAACGGCCACTACGTGCTCGGCAACTGCCACGCCGGCCCCGGCCAGCCCGTGCTCGTCGAAATCGATCCCGCCGACAAGCGCGTGGTGTGGCGGCTCGACGCCCATACCACGTTCGGTGACGCGGTCAGCAACACGCTGCTGCTCGACGTCGCGACGCGGCGCTGAAGCGCGGACGAGTCGGCAGCCCCTCCGCCGCCCGCGCAGACCGATCGCGCACCGCTGCTCGCCCGCGAATGGGATGTCGCGAGCCGCTGCAACCTCGCGGTCAACCTGCGCGCGACCGGGGCGCTGGGCGTGGCGATCGAGCTGCTGCAGCAGGCCGAGCCGCACTTCGACTGCGTGCCGGGACAGGCCGGCATGCCCTTCGAGCTGCCCGGCATGCTGGCCGAACGCGGCGACCGCGCGGCGGTGGTGGCGCTGGCGCCACGGCTGGCCGACCGGGCGCGCGCGGCGCAGGCCCCGCCGAAATCCTCGGGTTGGCGTGAGGCTCGGGGCGGACTCCTCGCGCATGAAGGCGGCCGAGCCAGCGCGGCTCGGGCATGATCCAAGCGCCGCCACTGCCATGTCCGACCGCCGCCCGTCTGCCGAAGAGTTGTTCCACGCCTGCCGAGCCCTCCCTGCCGAGGAACGGTCGCGGCACCTGAGCCGGTTGTGTGGCGACGACGCGGCGCTGCGCGAGCGGGTCGAGCGC
>JAEUHU010000465.1 GCA_016793305.1 Planctomycetota bacterium | reverse complement strand
TCCAGCACCAACCGCGCCTCGTCGAGATCGCTGCCGAGCCGCTGCGCCAACGCGAACCGCAGCGCGTCGCCGGTCACCGTCGCCTCGGCACCACCGAGCGCCACGAACGTGCGCGCGAACAGCCCCGGATCCGGCCCGGTCGCGATGTCGGGCGTCGCACCCGCTTCCTCGGCGGCGTTGGCACCGCTGCAGCACGGCTCGATGTTGGTGCCGCAGCGTTCGCACTGCCCGTGCCCGTGCACGGGCACCGGGGCGCCTTCGTGGCCGCAGTAGGAGCAGCGCGTCTTGGTCACGGCCGCCTCATCGGCAGCGGGGCTCGGCGGAGCGAACGTTCGCTGCTACGCGCCAGCATCGGCGTGCCTTCGGCCGGGGTCTGCCAGCCTCGAGCTGCCCGGTGGCAGCTCACGACATCGTCACGACCATCTCTTCGTCGACTTCCGACTGCAGCAGCCGCTGGATGGCCATCAGCGTGCCGGTCGTCGAGCTCGGGCAGCTGCCGCACGCACCCTGGTAGCGGATGAACAGCGTCTTGCCCTCGAGCCCCATCACCTGCAGACCACCGCCGTCGCCGGCCAGCGCCGGTCGCACGCGGTCGTCGAGCAGCGCGTTGATCTTCGCCAGCACCTCGGGATCGCCGCCCTTCGGCAGCTTCGCCAGCGGATCCGCGTCGCCGTGGTCGGGCGGCGGCGGCTGCTCCTCGTCCATGATGTGGCTCTCGAGCAGCCGCGTCACCTGCTCGGCGACCGAGCGCCAGTCGGCCTGCGGCGTCATGCTGGCGGTGACGAAGTTGTCGCAGAAGAACAGCGTCTCGATGCCGGGGATCGCGAACATGCCCTGCGCCAGCACGTCCTGCCGCGCCTGCTCGGGCTTGCTGTAGGCGAGCGACTGGCCCGGCTTCGCGAGCGGGCGGTCGACCAGGAACTTGAACGCGTTCGGATTCGGCGTCGGTTGGATGCTCGTGACCTTCATGCGGCGGGAGAGGATAGCAGGGGAGCGGGGAAAGGGCGCCTTGTGCGTCGGAGCCGGGCTCGGGGCAAGGGGGCGGATCGCCAGGTTCTGGGTGGCCGGAGCCGCGTTCGCCCGGCGTGCCGCGCCAGGAACAGGGGCCAGCTTCCAGGTCCACGACGTCAGTGCAGGAGCGGCGGCGCCTTGCCAGCGGGCCCGGTGGTGAGGAACACCGGCTTCCACAGCCCGCCGGAGCCGCCGTGGTCGACGACCCGCAGCACCAGCGTGTTGCGGCGGCCGGCGACGAGGCGTTGGCCGAGTTCGGCGACCTGCCGCTCGAGCCAGATCGAGGTCCTGGTCGCCGCGTCGCCGAAGCTGCCGATCGGCTCGCCGTTCAGCCACAGCTCGAAGCTGTCGTCGACGCCGTCGAACACCGCCCGCGCCGCCAGCCCCTGCCAGTCGGCCGGCACGTCGACGTCGACGCGGTACCACGCGACGCCGGTGTAGCCGCGCAGGTCCTCGGCCTGGTTCTCCCAGTGGGCTCCGGCGCGCAGCTCGCGCCACGGCGCCTCGGCCGCGTCGGTCGCCGGTGTCGCCCAGCCGGCGGTCCGGCCCTGGTCGTCGGGATCGGTGCGGAAACGCCAGGTGGGCAGTTCGAGCCGCTTCTCGAGCAGCTGCGCCCGCAGCAGCGCGATCGTCGCTGCGTGCAGCGAGCGGCGTGGTGCCGGTCCGGTGCGCAGGTGTTCGGCCAGTCGCTGGCGCAGCCAGGGGCGGAACGCGCCGAGCGCGTCGTCGCCGAGCGCCAGCGTCGTCACCAGCAGGCGCCCCTGGCCGACGTTCGTCTCGCCGGCGAGCAGGTGCCAGCGCACCTCCGGAATGTCGTGGGTTTCGAAGAAGCCGAGCAGCGCGTCGAACTGGTCGGCCCACGGTTGCCACGGCAGCACCCGGCCGCTCTCGAGGTCGAAGCCGACCAGCTCGCGCACCGCGTCGCGCGGCACCGTGCGCCAGAGTGGGTGGTCGACGACGAACGGAGCGCCGCGCAGGTACCAGAGCGCTTCGCTGCGCGGGGCACCGGGGCGGCCGTCGCCGAGCAGCAGCACGCGGGCGCCGGCTTCGAGCTGGTCGATCAGGGTGGGGGTCAGGGCCTCGGCGACGACGACGTCCGTGGGCGATCCGGGTGGCGTCGTGGGCACGCGCCACAGCTGCCAGCGGTTCTCGCTGACGACCTCCGGCGGCGTCGACGTGGTGCGCAGCGTGGCGCGCACCAGCAGGCGCTGGAGCGACGTCGGAGCTGCGCCGAGCGGCAGCAGGACCGGTTCGCTGGTGCTGCCCGGGGCCAGGGCCAGTGGGACGCGCACGACGGCACGGTCCGGCCCGTCGGCCGAGAGTTCGAGTTCGCCCGTGAGTGGCAGCGGGCCGAGGTGGCTCACGCGCACCGGTACGTGCGTCGCCGCCGGGCCGAGCGTGCGTGCGGCGGCCGGCAGGTCGAGGCACAGCATCGGGTCGCGCTGCCACACGAAGTCGGCCGCGGACCACTTCGGCCGATCGAGGTCGTCGATCAGGCCCATGCGCGCCTTCTTGAAGTCGCGCGCGACCGAGATCACGTAGCCCGCGAACGGCAGCCCGAGGCGCAGCCGTTCGATCTGGAACTTGCGGTTCTGCAGCCCGAAGTCGCGGGCGTCGGCCTCGAGCGTGCCGAGCACCGCGGGCCCGGCCTGCGTGCGGAGCCAGGTTTCGGCGGCGGGCTGGGCGCCGAGGCAGTCGGGGCGCCACCACGGCACGGGCGCCCCTTGCGACGGATCGCCATAGCGTTGCTGCCAGGCGGTGTGGTCGAACCAGGTGTCGGCGGCGAAGCACTCGCCGAGCAGCAGCGGCTTCTCGCCAGCACTCGCGAGGTGCTGGCGGAACGCGTCGAGGCGCTGTTCGAACCAGCCGTTGTTGCCGTACGGGTGTTCGTCCCAGAAGTCGGTGATGCGCTGCCAGCCGAGCCAGCTGCTGTCGTCGACGACCAGCGTGTCGGGCACGGCGGCCTTGCAGGCGGCGAACAGGGCCTTCACCACCTCGAGGTCGGCGCCGGGCCCGGTCTCGCAGGTGATGCTGCGGAACGCGACCGACGGATGGCAGCGGTCGTGCGCGAAGAACTCCTGGTACTCGCGCAGCAGTTCGTCCTGGTGGGCGCGGTCGAGCTTCGGGTGCCAGGTCGGATACTCCTGCCAGACCAGCAGGCCGAGTTCGTCGCACAGCTCGTAGACGCAGCGCGGCGGCACGAAGAGGCAGCACTTCAGCGTGTTGCAGCCGAGCGAACGGAAGTACTCGAGCTGCGGGCGCCAGAACGCCGGGTCGTCCGGCGGTGCGAGGTGCGGTGGGCAGTGGCCCCAGTGCAGGATGCCCCGCATCGACAGCGGCGTGCCGTTCCACAGGACGCGTGGGCCGTCGGCGGCGAGGTCGCGGAAGCCGACGCGCCGGGTCAGCCGGTCGAGCACGGTGCCGCCGCTCCGCAGCACCAGCGTCGCGTCGTAGAGCGTCGGCTGCTGCGGCGACCAGGGCCGCACGTCCGGGCAACGCAGCTGCAGTTCTGGGTGCGTGGCTTCGCCGAGGGCCAGCTGGCTCTCGGCGAGCAGCTGGTCGCCGGTGCGCAGCTCGACCGACAGCGTCAGGTCGGGGGTGGGCGAGCCTGCCGGCAGCACCGACGCGGCGGCGCGCAGCGTGCCGTCGGCGGTGCCGAACAGCAGCACGTCGAAGCGGTCGAGCGTAGCTTGCTCGTCGAGGCACATCGTCACGCCCTGCCAGATGCCGCCGAAGTGCGGCTGCACCTCGGGCAGGAAGCCCTGCGTGTTGTGGCCGACACGTTCGTCGACGCGCACTTCGAGCTGGTCGTCGCCGTTCCAGCGCAGCGCGTCGGTGACGTCGATCCGGAACGGGGTCCAGCCGCCGAGGTGTTCCCCGACCGGCGTGCCGTTGCAGAACACGGTCGCGTGCGTCGCGACGGCGGTGAACTCGAGCCGCACGCGCGGTGGGACCTGGCCTTCCTGGCGGGCGGGCAGCGGCAGCGTGCGGCGGTAGCGGGCGACGCCGTCGAACTCGGGCCCGAGCACGGTCTCGAAGGCGCTGGGCACGTGGATCGGCAGCGGTGTGCTCGTCGTGCCGTCGTCCGCTTCGACCGCGATCTGCCACGCGCCGTCGAGGCTGGTGCGCTGCTGGGCCGAGACGGCCGTGGTGAGTGTGGCGAGCAGGCCGGAAGCGAGTGCCAATCGCACGGGCCGATCGTGGGCGTTCGTTCGCTTGGCGTCCATGCTGCGCTACAGCCCGTAGACGGTGCCCAGCTTCTGCTCGAGGTATGCGAGGAACGGGCCACTCGACAGTGGCGCACCGGTGACCAGCTGGCACAGCTCGGCCGGCGTGTGGCGGCGGCCGTGGCGATGGATCTGCCGGCGCAGCCATTCGCGCAGCGTCGCGAACTGGCCGCGTTCGAGCAGGGCCGGCAGGCCACCGAGGGCCCGGTCGGCGGCGGCGGCGAACTGCGCCGCGTAGAGGTTGCCGAGCGTGTAGGTCGGGAAGTAGCCGAACAGGCCGCACGACCAGTGCACGTCCTGCAGCACGCCGTTCTTGTCGTCGGGCACGGCGATGCCGAGGTGGTCGCGGTAGAGGAGGTTCCAGTGGTGGGGCAGGTCGCCGGTGCCGAGTTCGCCGTCGATCAGCGCCTGTTCGAGCTCGAAGCGCACCATCACGTGCAGGTCGTAGGTCGCTTCGTCGGCTTCGACGCGGATCAGGCTCGGCTGCACCAGGTTCGCGGTGCGGAACACCTGTTCGGCGGTGAACCCGGTGCAGGCGCCGCCGAGCTGTTGCTGCGCGATCGGCCAGCACCAGCGCCAGAACGCGGCACTGCGGCCGACGTGGTTCTCCCACAGCCGGCTCTGGCTCTCGTGGATGCCGAGCGACACCGCTTCGGCGAGCGGCGTGCCGAAGTGGGCCGGCTCGAAGCCCTGTTCGTAGAGGCCGTGGCCGCCTTCGTGCATCGTCGAGCCGAGCGCGTCGAGCACGTTGTCCGGATGGAAGCGCGTGGTCAGCCGCACGTCGGCGCCGACCTTGGTGCAGAACGGGTGCGCGCTGCGGTCGAGCCGCCCGAAGCGCTCCTCGAAGCCCATCGCGGTGAGCACGGTGCGCACGAAGGCTTCCTGCTGTGCCTCGGCGATCGCTTGGCGTTGGAAGGCGTCGTCGGGCGGCGTGCCGCCGGCGAGCTTCTGCCGCAGCGCCACCAGCGCCGTGCGCAGCGGCCCGAACAGCTCGCGCAGCATCGCCGCGTTCATGCCCGGCTCGTAGAGGTCGGCGAGCGCGTCCCAGCGCGACTGGCCCGGGCGCTTCAGGCAGTCGGCCTTCTGTTGCTGCAGGTGCAGCATGCGGTCGAGCCACGGCCGGAACTTGCGCCAGTCGTCGCGCGCGCGCGCGACCGCCCACGCCTGCTGCGCCTTGCTCTCGACCTCGGCGAGTTCCTGCACGAGCGCACTCGGCAGCTTGGTCGCCCGGTCGTAGTCGCGCCGCCAGCCGCGCACGTTCGCGAGCGCGTCCAGGTCGTGCTGCAGCCGCGCATCGGCTTCGCACTGGGCGAGCCAGTCGCCGACGCGCGGATCGGTGGCGCGTTCGTGCTGCAGCTCGGCGAGCAGCGCCAACTGCTCGGCGCGCACGTCGCCACCGCCCTTCGGCAGGTAGGTCTCCTGGTCCCACGCCAGCAGGGCCGACGTCGAGGCCAGCAGGTGGGCCTTGTGCAGGTGCGTGCGCAGCGACTCGTAGGCGGTCGTCATGGCGGCACGCTACCGGCCCCACGTGGCGATCGACAGCGGGCTCTGGCCGGCGTCCGCGCGTGCGGTCGCGGTGGTGCTGGGCCGAGCGCACGCGGCGCAGTGCACGGCTCAGCGGGCTTCGGCGTGGGCGCCGCCGTTCTGCTCGGCGAGCTGCTCGAGGAACCGGCTCCGGCCGCCGATCGCGACGGTGTGGATGCGCACCACGCGACCGAGGTTCCAGGCGGCGACTTCGCGCAGCAGTGCGTTCTGGTCGACCACCGGGCCGCTGCTCGGCTGGCCGTCGGTCAGCAGGTAGATCGTGTCGACCTCGGGATCGGCGAACGCGAGCTGCAGGCCAGCGTGCACGTTGGTCGGGCCCCGCGCCTCGAGCGCCTGCGCGAACGTGGTCGCGGCCTTCTTCTTCTTGTCGTCGAGCGTCTGCAGCGTCGGGGCGAAGGCCTTGGCGTCGAAGCTGAACACCACCACGTTCGCCTTCGCCTTGTTCGGCAGCGCCGCCAGCACGTTCGCCAGCTGACGCTTCGCTTCGTCGAGCCGCGTGCCCGTGCCGGTGCCGAACGGCTGCAGCATGCTGCCGCTGCCGTCGACCACGAACACCACCCGCTCGCTGGTCACCGGCAGGTTCCAGTAGCTGGCGGTCGTGGCCGGCTGGTCGCTCCGGCGGCGGTCGCGCTTGCCGTCGCGGTCCTTGGATTCGACCACGCGGAAGCTCGGGCCCTCCTTCTGCCACCAGTCGCGCCACGCGGCGGTGGTGGGGAACTGCAGTGCGGTCAGGTCCTGCAGTGCTGCGACCACGTCCTTCTGCAAGCGGCCCTGCTCCTGCTCGAGGCGTTCGAACAACAGCGGCACGCCGGCCGGCTGGCGCAGCGCGCGCAGCAGGTCGATCGCGGCACTGCGCACCGGCCAGGCCTTGTGGGCGAGATTGTCGCCGGCGGCCTGCACGGCCGCGTCGTTCGCGGCCTTCGCCTGCGCGAGCAACTGCAGCGCGGCCGCGCGCAGCGGCGCCCCCTTGGCGGTCGCATGGACGAGCAGCTGCTCCTGGAACGTCGACTCGGCGCCGTGCAGCTGGTGCAGCGCACCGAGTGCGATCGGCTGCAACGCTTCGCCGCCGCCCTGCAGCAGCTTCTGCAGCGGTTCGTCGGCGAACCCGGCGCCGAGCCCGGCGAGTGCCTGGGCTGCCGCCGCGACCGCGTCGGGCTCCTTCTGGCCGAGGGCCTTGGCCAGTGCTTCGGCCGCGGTCGCCTGCGCGTCGCCGCTCGCGAAGCCGAGCACGCGGGCCGCGGTCGCGCGTTCGATCGACGGCTTGCGCGCGAGGCCAGCGGTCGTGAACCACTCGAGGCAGCCCGGGGCGGCGACGGCTCGCTGCCAGGCTGCGGTGCGCGCTTGGCGGAACGGATCCTCGGCGCGTGCTGTCGCGACCAGCAGCGCTTCGGCGTGCTCCTTGGTCGGGTTGGCCAGCAGTCCCTGCATCACCGCGGTGTGCACGTCGCTGCCGGCGTTGGCGCCACCCTTGCGGCTGAGCTCGACCGCCAGGGCCGGGGCCTCGGGGTGGTCGTGTTCGCCGAGCTGCTGCAAGGCCGTCGCCGCGACCAGCGCGTCCTTGTCCCGGGCCAGCAGCAACCGCTGCGCATCGACGTCGGCGTCGCCGCGGGCCTTCGCGAGGCCGCGCAGCGGCGGCAGTCGGTCGCGGCCGGAGGCCTTCTGCAGCACCGCCAGCAGGGTCGCTCGCGCGAGTGCGCTGTCGGTGCGGCCGAGGCCGTCGCACAGTGCGTTCAGGCGGGCGCTGCCCGGCTTCTCGGCGGCCAGGGCCTCCGCGAGGGTGCGTACACCCGAGTCGCCCTGCTTGCCGAGCGCCGCAGCGATCGTCTCGACGAGGCGCACGCTGCCGGCGTCCTGCAGTTCGCGCTGAAGGGCCGGCACGGCGTTGTTCCGGGCCTGCTCGCCGAGCGCACGGATCACCGCCTGCCGGTAGCCGGGACTCTTGGCGGCCTGCAACTCGGCGAGCAGCCGTTCGGTCACCGGATCGTCGGCGAAGTCGCCGAGGTCGGACAACGCGCGGAACCGCTCGCCCTCGGGCTGGGCGGCAACCTTGCCGAAGCGTTCGAGGGCTTCGGCGGCGGTCTTCGGCCGCTGGGCCAAGGCGGGGGATGCCTGCAGCAGCAAGGCGATCAGCGAAGTCAGGAGGAACCGCATGCGGGCGGCGATGGTAGGCCGACCCGAGTCCTTCGCCACCTCGGCCCTCTGCGCCGCGCGGCTGCGGCGCCCGTCGCCGACTCTTGACCGGCAGCGACGGCGTGCTACACTCCTGGGTTCCACAACTCGCAGCGTCCCCGGATCCCATCCCACCATCCACTCCGGACCGCTTTGGGTCGCGCCTGTGCATCGGGCCGGTCGCCAAAGCTCAGGGCAACGCAGTTGGGGCACCGGTCGTCGGTTCGTGAACCGCCGATCGCACGGTCGTTCGGTCAACCTCGGCACGAGCAGGCACGGCGAAGTCGCCACCTCTGTTCCGTGCCGTCCCGGTCGCGGTCTCCTGCCACATCCAGCCTCCGCCGCACCCCCTCGGGCGGTGGGCTAGGTTTGTGGGCCTGGGGGGTGCTTCCCGGGGCCGTGTCGCGGGCTCTTCTCCGAGCCGGCGCGCGGTAGGCCGTTCGGTCGCGTCTGCCCCCAGCTTCCCTTTCCTGCCCGTCTGCTTCCCCCCGGATGGATCGATTCGAAGACGCCAAGCTGCGCATCAAGGAAGCGACCGACCTGGTCGCCTTGATCGAGAGCTACGTGCCGCTGCGCCCGCGCGGCCGGCTGCTGGTGGCGTTGTGCCCGTTCCATGCCGAGGGCTCGCCGTCGTTCACGGTCTACCGCGAGGAGCAGTACTACCGCTGCTACGGATGCGGCAAGTATGGCGACGTGTTCACCTGGCTGATGGAGCGCGAGGGCCTCACGTTCCGCGAAGCGATGGAGCAACTGGCTGACACCGCCGGCATCTCGCTCGACGGCGTGTTCAAGTCGGGGGCCACGCGCGAGGCCCGCGGACCGGATCCGTTCGAAGCGCTGGCCGAGGTCGCCGGGTTCTTCCAGAAGGCGCTGCTGGCGAAGGAAGCCGGGCGCGCCGCGCGCGACTACGTCGAACAGCGCGGCCTCGGCGACGCGATCGAGCCGTGGCGCCTCGGCTACCACCCTGCACCGGGTGCGCTCACGCGCTACGCCCGCGACAAGAAGCTGCCGTTCGAGGTGCTCGAGCACGCCGGTCTCGTGCAGGGTGGGCGGGAGAAGTTCGCGCATCGGCTGATGTTCCCGATCGAGGACGCGCGTGGTCGCGTGGTCGCGTTCGGCGGCCGCATCGTGCCCGGAACACCGAGCGCCGAGGCCGATGGCGACTTCAAGCCGCCGAAGTACCTGAACTCGCCCGAGTCACCGTTCTTCCACAAGGGCAAGGTGCTCTACGGCCTCTACCGCAGCAAGCAGGCCCATCAGAAGCGCCTCGTCGTGATGGAGGGCTACACCGACGTGATCGCCAGCCATCTCGCGGGCTTCCCGGGCGCGGTGGCGTCGCTCGGCACCGCGTTCACCGCCGAGCATGCGCGCACCGTCGAGCGCTACGCGTCCGACGGGCTGGTGCTGATGTTCGACGGCGACCGCGCCGGCGTGCAGGCGGCCGAACGCGCGGTGCGGGAGCTCGCCAACGCGCGGCTCAGTGTGCGCATCGCGATGATGAGCGATGCAGATGGCGCGGCGAAGGACCCGGGCGACGTGCTCGTCGCGCGGCCCGGCGAGGATCCCGAGCAGGTCGCCGACCGCCGCGCCCGCTTCGCCGACGTGATCGACGGGGCCGAGGACTGGCTGGTGGTGTGGTTCCGACTGCTGCGCCGCCGCCTCGACTTCGCGCAACCGGCCCGGCTCGAAGAAGCTGCTGGCGAGTGCGCCCGCCTGCTGCAGCGCGTCGAAGAGCCGTTGCGCAAGGCGGCGATGCAGGAGCAGATGGCGAAGCACCTGGCGGTGCCGCAGCAGGCGCTCGAACGCATGCTGCAGAAACTGCCCCAGGCGCGCCGAGCGGCCTCCGCCGACGCGTCGCCGGTCGGGCCCGCGGCCCCGGTGCCCGGCGTGCCGGGCGCTCGACCGTTGGCACCGCGCGAGCGTTCGGTGCTGGACCTGTTCGCCTGCATCCTGGCACGGCCGACGTTGCTCGACCGGCTCGATCTCGACGAGTGTGGCGCGATCGATCCGATCCCTGCCGAACTGCTCGCGTTCGCCGCCGATGGCCTCGTGCTCGGCCGCACGACGCCGGCCGAACTGGTGCGCTACCTGTTCGCGCGCGCCGGCGAACGAGCGGAGCTGCGCGCGTTCCTGGCCCATGCGCACGAACGCGCCGGCCGCATGCGCGAGCCGCAGGTCGAACTGGCGGGC
>JAEUHU010000453.1 GCA_016793305.1 Planctomycetota bacterium | reverse complement strand
GCACCCATCTCGATCGCCAGCGCCGCTTCGGCGACGAGCTCCGTCACCTCCGGGCCGATCATGTGCACGCCGAGCAGCTTGTCGGTCTTGGCATCGCCGATGACCTTGACCCAGCCTTCGGTCTCGTTGAGCGACATCGCGCGGCCCGAGGCGCCGAACGGGAACTTGCCCTCGACCGGCTCGAAGCCCGCCTTCTTCGCCTCTTCCATCGACAGCCCGACCGACGCGATCTCCGGGTCGGTGAAGATCACCGCCGGGATGCACGCCGGGTCGTAGGCCGCACCCTTGTCGCCGGCGATCGCCGCGGCGGCGACGAGGCCTTCGTGCGAGCCCTTGTGCGCCAGCATCGGCTGCCCGGCGACGTCGCCGATCGCGTAGATGCCCGGCACGTTCGTCTGGCGACGGTGGTCGACCGGCACGAAGCCGCGCTCGTCGACCTTCACGCCGATCGCCTCGAGCCCGAGGCCCTTGCCGTTCGGCCGGCGGCCGACGCACGACAGCACCACGTCGCACTCGAACGTCTGCGCCCTGCCGTCGACCTCGGCGGTGACCTCGAGGCCGTTCTTGGTCTTCTTGAAGCCGGTCGCCTTGGTCTTCAGGTAGACGTCGACCTTCTTCTTCTTGAGCGAGCGGCCCATCTCCTTGGACAGCTCCTCCTCCATGCCCGGCAGCACGCGGTCCATGAACTCGAGCACTTTGATCTCCGTGCCCAGCTTGTGGTACACGAGGCCGAGCTCGAGCCCGATGTAGCCGCCGCCGATCACGATCATGCGCTTGGGCAGCTGCTTCGGCGCCAGCGCGTGCGTGCTCGACCAGACCGCGTCGCCGTCGAACGGGAAGCCGGGGATCTCGATCGGTGTGCTGCCGACGGCGATCACGAGGTTCTTCGCCTCGAGGGTCTTCTTGCCGTCCTTGCCGGTGACCTCGACCTTGCCCTTGGCGACCACCTTGGCGTCGCCCATGTGCGTGTCGATCTTGTGGTTCTTCAGCAGGCCGCCGACGCCAGAGGTCAGCTTGTTGACGATGCCGGCCTTCCAGGCGACGAGAGCGCCGACGTCGAGGCCTTCGAACTTCGCCTTGATGCCCATCAGGTCGGCGTGCTGGATCTTGTCGACCAGCTTGGCCGCGGCGATCAGCGCCTTGCTGGGGATGCAGCCGACGTTGAGGCAGACGCCGCCGAGGTTCTCCTTCTCGACGACAGCGGTCTTGAGGCCGAGCTGGGCGCAGCGGATGGCGCAGACGTAGCCGGCAGGGCCGGCACCGATCACGAGGACGTCGTAGGTCATGGAAGGGGCGAGGAGGATACGGAGCGGGGGCCCACGAACCAAGGCGAGGCGCGCGGGAGTGTGGCGGTGGCTAGGGGAAGCTCCTTGGGCCGTCGGACCCGGGCGTGGCGGGGGCCGAAGTGCCCAATCACTCGGGCGGCGCGCGACCCGATGAGGGGGGCGCACCGATGGCCTTCTCGTTGTTCCGCAAACGTCCCGCAGCCGCTGTCCCTGGCCCGGATCCCGCACCCGCTACACCCGCGGGCGAGGTCTCGGCGTCGCGGAGCGCGGCCTTCGACGAGCTGCGGTCGGCGGCGAGCGAGGCCGAGCAGGACGCCGAGGCCGCGTCGTCGGCCAGCTCGATGGCGATCGCCAACGTGCAGATGGTCGCCGGGATGATGGGCGAGATGACCTCCCGCATGCAGGAGGTGAAGGACAAGGTCGGCTCGGCGCGCGAGTTCGTGGACCGCGGCGCCTCGCAGTCGCGGCGGACCACCGAGTGCATCGCGCGGCTGTCGAAGTCGGTCGAGCAGATCGCCGCGACCATCGCGTCGATCCGCGAGATCGCGTCGATGACGAACATCCTGGCCTTGAACGCGGCCATCGAGGCGGCGCGCGCCGGCGAGGCGGGAGCCGGCTTCGCGGTCGTGGCCAACGAGGTCAAGGCGCTCGCGACCAACACCGCGCGGCTGACTGCCGAGATCGGTCGCGAGATCGAGGCGATCCGCAGCGCCGATCAGGAGGTCGAGCAGGGCGTGGTCGTCGTCGACTCCGCCTTCGCCCACTTCGCAGCGCTGTTCGGCGAGCTCACCACGGCCGTCGACGAGCAGAACGGCTCGCTCGGCACCGTCGCCACGTTCGCCCGCGAAGCCGGCGAGAGCGTGCAAGGCCTGACCGAGCGTCTCGACCACATCGCCGGACTGGCGAAGCAGATGGTCGGCCAGTGTCGCCCCGAAGGCGACGCGGCGACCACCCAACATCCATGAAGGAGGAGGAACGATGCCACTGATGACTTGGACGGAGAAGATGAGCGTGGGCATCGGTGTGATCGACACCGACCACCAGAAGCTCGTGTCGATGGTCAACGAGCTCTACGACGGCATCCAGGCCGGCAAGGGCAAGGAGAAGCTCGGCCCGGTGCTCGACGCGCTGGTCGACTACACCAAGATGCACTTCGCGCGCGAGGAGAAGTTCTTCGCGCAGACGGCGTATCCCGACGCGCCGGCGCACAAGAAGGAGCACGAAGCGCTGACGAAGCAGGTCGCCGACGTGCAGGGCAAGTTCAAGGCTGGTGCGACCAGCACGCTGTCGCTCGAGGTGATGAACTTCCTGAAGAACTGGTTGGTCACGCACATCCAGGGCAGCGACAAGAAGTACGCGCCGCACCTGCACCAGAAGGGCGTGAAGTGACGGACCGCTGGGCCCACATTCAGGGCCTGGCGCTCCGAGGCACCGCGTCGAAGCACTGCAGCTGCGCGGCGAGGGGCAGAAACCACAGCCGCGTGCCGTCGCGGCTCCAGTCGAGGGCGTAGCCGTCCTTCTGGTCGCGCGCCCAGACTGCTTGCCGCGTCGCGCTGTCCCAGACGACCAACCGATCGTCTTCGCCGATCGTCGCGAACCGGCGACCGTCCGGGGCGAACGCCAAGGCCGTTCCCCCCGCATCGTGGGCCGCGTCGATGCGTGCGAGCAGGGCGCCGTCGGCCGGGTTCCAGGCGCACACACAGCCGTCGTCGCCGAGCGTGAGCAGTTCGCGGCCACCGGGGGCGAACGCCACTGCCTGCACCCGGAGCCGATGGCCGACGAGTTGCTTCACGACGGCCCCGGTCGACGCGTCGTGCAGGAACGCACCGGCCTGCCCGACCACCGCGACGAGGCGCCCGTCGGGCGCGAACGCGATCCGCTTCTGCGCGGCTTTGGCCGCATGCTCCCACTGGGGCTCGGCGACGTCCGGCACGAAGCAGCGGACCTTCGCGTCGCGGCTGACGACGACCAGGCGCTGCCGGTCGGGGCTTCGTGCCGCGGCGTCGCTGTCCTTCTGCGCCAGAGAGCGCACCAGCGAGCGGTCGGCGATCCGCCAGATCTGCACTCCGGTCTCGCCGGCGGCGAGCAGTTCGCTGCCGTCTTCGGTCCACTGCAGCGAGCCGATCCAGCCAGCCTGCTTCGGCAGCTCGACGACCACGCTGCCGTCCTGGATGCTGCGCAGTTGCAGCGTGCCGTCGGCGAAGCCACACGCCAGCGCCGTGCCATCCGGGCGTTCGGCGAGTGCGTAGGCCGTGCTCGGCAGCCGCTGGCGCTGCGAGTCGGCCACCGCCTTGGCGATGCTCCACCGCCGCACGGTGCCGTCGGCGCTCCCGGTGAACAGGCTCGCGCCGTCGCGAGCGAACACGACCGCACGCACGAGGCTTCGATGGCCGCGCAGGGTGGCCACCGCATCGCCGGTCGACGGGTCCCACAACCGCACCGTCTGGTCGGCCGAAGTCGTCGCGAGCAGCCTGCCGTCCGGGGAGAACACGACTCCCTCGACGGACTTGCGGTGCCCGACGAGGTCGCGCACCGCCACGCCGCTCCAGGCGTCGAACAGGTGCGCCTGGTCGTCCTTGCAGGCGACGGCCAGCAGCCGACCGTCGGGCGACAGGGCCTGTGCCTGGGCGGCGCGATATTCGGGCTTCGCGCCGAGCCGGAAGGTCTTCGCTGCGCCGGCGTTCGCCAGGTCGAAGACGTGCAGATGCTGGTCCCACGACGCTGCGACGAGCCGTTCGCCGGACGGGTGCCAGTCGACACTCGTGATCGGTGCGTAGCCGCTCTGCAAGACCTGCAGCTCGGTGGCGTCGCTCGCCTTCCAGATGCGGACCTCGCCGCCCTTGGGCCGTTGGTAGCTGGTGCTGCAGAGACGTTCCCCGTCCGGCGCCCAGCGGATCGAGGTGACCGGATAGGTGTGGTTGGCGAACGAGCTGAGCAGCTCTCCGCTGGCGACGTTCCATACCTTGGCGCCGCGGTCCTGCGACGACGAGGCCAGCCGTGCGCCCGTCGCGTCGAATGCGAGGGCCAGCACCGCGAAGGTGTGGGCCGTGATGGTGCGAACGGGTTGCAGCGAGCCCGCCTGGCAGAGCGTCACCGTGCCGTCGTGGGCGCCGATCGCCAGCAAGTCTCCGTCCGGCGACGTCGCCAGCGCGCTGACACCGCCGCCGGGCATCGTGTGCACCGCGTCGCTGTGGTCGGCCTCGGCGTGCAGCACGCGCCATTCGAACTGGCGGTCGCCGGCCGGGACCGCCTGCAGCCAGCGAACCATGGCTCCCGCGGACTGGCGTGCGGCAGCGCCTTCGGCGGCGGCGAGGTGGGCGACGTAGGACTCGAATGCGTCGACGGTTGGCCGCGGCTCCTGAGCGGTCAGGGGAGCCAGCACCAGCAGGACGGAACCGACCGTTCGGGCGTGGAGACGAGGCATGGAGAGAGCATGCCGCAGCCCGGTTGGTTCGCCCAGCGCGATGGGCCGTGGTCAGCGGAACGCTGCGCCCAGGGCTTGTTCGGCGGTCCCGAACGCCTTGCGGAACGTCGACGCCTGGCCGCGGCCGGCGACGGCCTCTTGCAGGTAGCCGACGAAACGCTCGCGCAGGGCCGCTTCGGGGTGTTCGAACAGGAACTGGAACAGCGCCCACGCCTGCGCGTACTTCAGCGCCTGGTCGCTCGAGGTCTGGAAGTCGCTGGTCTGCAGGTTCAGCACCCGGTGCAGGCCGAGCCGGTCGGTGGCCGTCGTGGCGGCCAGCAACTGGCGATGGCCCGGCTGCACGCTCGCGTCGAGCAGCACCGTCTTGCCCGGCACCCGCTGCTGCACGCGGCCGGCGAGGTGGTCGGCCCAGCCTTCGTCGAGCCAGCTCGGCAGCTGGCCCTTGCCCTTCGTCGCCCGAACGAACGTGTGGTGCAGCAGCGCGTGGACCGCTTCGTGCGCGAGCCCGTGGGCGCGGCCGCGTTCGCAGAACGTGAACAGCGTCGCGATGTCGAACTGGTAGTACGCACCGACACGGCCGCTGACGCCGGGCATCTGCTCGCGGTCGTGGTAGAGGTGGACGGCGATCGGTTCGACCAGTTCGCGCAGCGGCACCGCGTCGTCGTAGATCGCGTGGAAGGCGTGGTAGAGCCCTTCGAGCTCGAGCAGCGTCTCGAGGCCGGTGCGCAGGCCGGCGGCACAACGCAGGTCGAAGTGCTCGCTGCGCAGCCGCCAGGCGTTCGCGAACGAGTGGCTCAGCGCGTCGGCGGCGGCCAGCGGCAGACGGCGATCGCCGAACGGGACCAGCCACTGGTCACCGGACCGGCGATGGCCGAGCGTGGCGTGCAGATCGTCGTCGTCCGGGCGCTGCAGCAGTGCCAGCCAGCGGAACAGCCGCGCTTCGTGCGGGAGCCGAGCCTCGTCGGCGGTGGTGGCGAGGCGGAGCAGGGCTGCCGGGTCTTCGCCGGCCGCGGCCTGCCAGTCGCGCAGCAGGTCCCGGTGCGACGCCGCGACGGTGTGCAGTTCGGCGACCAGCTTGCGGGCGATCGGCTTGTCCACGCTGCCGACCCGCAGCAGCACTTGCTCGGCATCGACGCGCACCACGCGTCCCCGGAGCTCCTTGCCGCCGACCAGCAGCACACGATCGC
Source organism: Planctomycetota bacterium (assembly GCA_016793305.1). The sequence continues at coordinate 12,760 of JAEUHU010000453.1, read as the reverse complement.
GCGTGTCGGCCTGGGCCGTGGCGGGGGAGGCGAGGCATCCGGCGAGCAGCACGGCTGCGAACCTGCGGAGCGGTGGCATGGCTCTCGTATCGGTGCTCGAGCGCTTCGGCCTTGCCTCGGCGATGCCTGGCGACGCTCAGCCGTCGATGCCGTCCCTGGCCATTTCCTCGGGCTTGGCGACGTCGGCGACCGTGCCGGCCGGGTGCGCGTAGTCGCCCGGATCGGCGTAGTCGGTGATGCCCTCGCGCACCTTCAGCAGCGTCACCATGCCGCCCATCGTGATGTAGCCGAACGGTCCCGTGCCGCCGACCATCGGCAGGCTGTTCTTCGGCAGCGTCGGGTCGGGTCCGTCGGCGGGGCTCTCGTCCATGCCCATCGCGGCGAACTCCGGTGCGGCCGCGGCGAGCTTCTCGTCGAACAGGCTCGGGTCGACGCCGACCAGGTTCGGCACCTCGTGACCCATCTGCGTCATCACGTGGTGCGTCATGTGGCAGTGCATCGCCCAGTCGCCCGGGTTGTCGGCGAAGAACTCGATCGTGCGCGTCTGCCCGACCGCGACCAGCACCGCGGTCTCCGGCCAGCGGGCCTGGGCCGGGATCGTGCCGCCGTCGGTCGCGATCACCGTGAACGCGTGGCCGTGCAGGTGGATCGGATGGTGGTCCATCGCACTGAGGTTGCCGATGCGGATGCGCACCCGCTGGCCCTTCTTCACCACCATCGGTGCGGTGGCCGGGAACACTGCACCGTTGAACGTCAGCACGTTGAAGTCCGTCATCTCGTTCGTGTTCGGCCGTTCGGTGCCGACCACGAGCGGCCACTCGCCGAGCAGGTAGACGAAGTCGCGATCGGGGCGTGGTTCGTCGGCGCGGCGCGGGTGCACGACGATCATGCCGGACAGCCCCATCGCCATCTGCGTCATCTCGTCGTGATGGCTGTGGTAGAGGAACGTGCCGTGTTGCCGCAGCACGAACTCGTAGCGGAAGGACTCGCCCGGCTCGATCGAGCGCTGCGTGAGCCCGCCGACGCCGTCCATGCCGCACGGCACGATCAGGCCGTGCCAGTGCACGGTGGTCGGCTGGTCGAGCTTGTTGGTGACGTAGATGCGGACCTTGTCGCCTTCGACCGCCTCGATCGTCGGGCCCGGCACGCGGCCGTTGTAGCCCCAACAGTTGGCCTGCAGGCCGTCGGCGAACGTGTGCCGTACGGGCTCGGCGACCAGGTGGAAGACCTTCACCCCGTCCACGACCTTCCATGGCAGCGACGCGCCGTTCGGCGTCTCTACCGGCGTGTAGTCGACGAACGGTTGGCCGGGCGGCTGCGGCGGCGCGTCGGCCGGCAGCGAGCGTTGCGCCGCGTGGAGCGGGCCCGCGAAGCCGCCGGCGAGACCGGCGGCCGCGGTGCGGAACAGGAACCGACGTCGATCGTGGCTCATCGTACGACTCCGGCGGCGCCGCCGCGCAGGGTGGGAGTGTCGCCGGCACCTTCGACGAGGTGCTCGAGCGCCGTGCCGGGCTGGCTGCCGGCGAGCAGCTGGCGCAGGTCCAGCGCCGCGAGGTGCGCCGCGCGCAACGTGGCTGTGTGGTCGCGCTGGTCGGCGAGCTGCACCTGCTTCTGCTGCAGTACGTCGAACACGCCGATCTGCATCGCGTTGTAGACCTGCAGCGTCGTGCGCACGACCTCGGCGCGGTGCGGCAGGTGCGTCGTGCGCAGGAAGCGCGCCTGCTCGGCGAGCAGGGTCGCGCGATCGCGCAGCAGGCGTGCCGCCGAACGCACCTCGACACCGAGCTGCACGTGCTCGTGCAGGCCGGCGGCGAGGCGGGCGCGGTTCTTCGTGTTGCGGGTGGTCCCGGCGTCGAACAGCGGCAGCTCGAACTGCACCCGCGGGCCGAAGCCCCACGTGCCGCCCGGGATGCGGATGCCGTTCGGCCCGAGCTGCAGGTCGGGGAACAGGCCGCGCCACGAGTCGAGGCCGGCCTCCTGGGCCATGGCTTCGAGACCGGCGCGATGCGCGGCGAGGTCGAGCGACGCGGCGACGGCCCGGCGCTCGACGTGGGCGAGGTCGACGTCCTGCAACGGTTCGTCGGACAGGGCTCCGGCGATCGTCCAGTCGGTCAGCGTGCCCCACAGGCCGAGCAGGTTCTGCAACGGCTCGCGCGCCTGCCGGGCCTGCAGCTCGGCGCTGGCCAGGTCGAGCCGCACGCGCGATTCGAACACGCGTTCGACCGCGAGGGCCTGGTCGGTGACGTTGCCGGCGGCGTGCAGTTCGACGGTCAGCTCGTGTGCCGCGGTGGCGGCCACCAGCGCCTGCCGGTGCAGGTCGACGAGCTGCTGCGCAGCCTGGGCTTCGACGAACGCGCGCCGCACCGAGAACACCAGGTGCACGAGCTCGTCGGTGACCCGCAGCTTCGCGGCGGTGAACTCGTGCGCGGCGAGGTTCTGGCGCAGCGGCCGCAGGAACAGTTCGAGCACCGGCTGCGACAGACCGAACTCGAGGTCGGTGCCGCCGCCTTCGACGAAGCGTGCGTCGAGGTCCAGGCTCGGATTGCGCAGCAGGCCGGCCTGCACCAGGTCGGCGCGGGCGATGCCGAGCCGCTGCTGCAGCGCGCGCACGCGGTGGTTGTTGAGCAGCAGCAGGCGCACCGCGGTCTCCGGCTGCAGCGGCTCGCGCAGCAGCGCCAGCACGTCGTCGTCGCTCGCCCCCACGACGAGGTCGGCGGACTCCGGCAAGGTCACGCCCGCGCGTTCGCAGAGCGATGCCTGCACGGTGTGCTGGTCGTGGGCGGGATCGGCCGAGGCGCAGGCGGCGAGCAGCAACGCGGTCGGCAGCATGGTCGGCACCGGCGTCGCGAGGCGCCGACGGACGGGGACGTGCTTCATCGGCGGTGCCCCGGGCCCTGGCCGCTCGCGGCCGGCGTGCCACGCGGCACCCGCACCGGCATCTGCAAGGTGGTCGACGGCGCCAGCTCGGGCGCTGCGTCGGCGTGCGGCGACGCGGGATGTGTCGGTGGCAGTTCCGGCATCGGCGGGGTCGTCGCACAGGCGGCGAACGCGACCAAACCGACGAGGCCGGGGTTCCGCCGGCGTGGCGATCGGTGCGTCACGAGCCCTCCTTCGCCGATTCCTTCGCGGGCGGCTCCGTGGGCTTCGGTTCGGCCGGCTTCGGTTCGCCTGCCTTCGGTTCGCCTGCCTTCGGCGCGTCGGGCTTCGGCGCCGGCTGGTGCACGTGCTTCGGTTTCGGTGGCTGCTCCGCCGCGAGCTTCTTCGCCTTGGCCAGCGTGCCTTCGGGATCCTGCTTGCTGGCCTCGACGGCCTTGCCGTCGGCGAGCCGCACCACGTGGCCGGCGATGACGACGAACTGGTTCGCGGTCGTCTTGGCGCCGCTGATCGGGCACAGGTCGTTGCCGAGGTCGACCAGCTGCGGCTCGGCGAGCTTGGCGAGCACGACCTGTGCGTCGGCGCGGGCCGTCGCGACGCAGCCGTGGCAGCAGACGAAGAATCGCTTCTGCTGCAGCGTGACCTCGACCTTGGGCTCGCCGATCGCTTCGCCGCTGACCGGGCAGACCGTGTTCGCGACCGCTTCGACGACCGGGTAGGCGGTCTGGTGCGCCTTCGGCACGTCCTTCAGCACCTTCTTGAAGCACGGCTTGCAGCACACCCAGATACGGCCGAGCTCGGTGTCGACGAACAGCGGCAGCGAGACCTTCTTGCCCATGATCGGGCAGGTGGCGTTCGGGGCGGCGGGCACGGTGGCCGTCGGCTGCTGGGCCGGCAGGGTGCCGAGCGACAACGACAGCAGCAGCGACCAGCGGACGAACGGGGACACGACGTGGGAGGACAGGGAACGGATCACGCGGAACCTCACGGGCAGCAGACGATCGGGAACGGACGACGACGGCGTCGTCCGTTCACAAGCGCAGCGGCAGCGTGCGGTGGTGGTCCGGCGGCGGTGGCCGGGTCGTGCCGGCGCCGCGGCTCGGCAAGCGGCTCGCGGGGGGCGTGCGCAGCGCCGGCAGCTCGAACGGGCTGGCCAGCGCCAGCGGCTCGGTGGTCGGCGGGGTCAGGGGTTCTGGAGGCCTGGGTGCCGGCCGGTCGTCGGCGAGCGGCAGCCAGTCGCAGCCGCAGCATTCGCCGGTGAGCGCCGGCGAGGGAGCGCGCTCGGCGTCGGGCGCCTTGCGGCAGCAGGCCCGGATCGGCTGGGTGGCCACCGGGGGCAGTGCTGCGTCGCTGCAGCAGCTCGGGCGCTGCGGGGCGCGTTCGCCGCAGCCGCAGTGATGCCAGGCCGCACCGGCCGGCAGCAGCAGCCCGGGCAGGGCGAGCATCAGCAACAGCAGCAGTGTGGCCTGGGAGCGCATCGACGGGCGGCGATCATCGGCTGGATCACCCGGCTCGCCAAGACCCGGCTCGCGAGTTCGCGGAGTCGCGCCGGCGATGGGCCTCGGGGTGGCTCGACCTCAGCGGTCCGGGGCCTCGCCGTCCACGCCGAGGTGGGCGCCGATCGCCTGGACGATGCGCCTCGCCGCGCGGCCGTCGCCATAGGGATTCTGCACGCTCGCCATCGCCTGATAGGCCCTGGCGTCGTCGAGCAGGCGCGAGGCCTCGGCGACGATGCGGTTCTTGTCGGTGCCGACCAGCTTCGCGGCACCGGCGGCGACGCCTTCGGGGCGTTCGGTCGTGGTGCGCAGCACCAGCACTGGCTTGCCGAGCGACGGTGCTTCCTCCTGCACGCCGCCCGAGTCGGTCAGGATCAGGTCGCAGGCGCGCATCGCCGCGACCATGTCCGGATAGTCGAGCGGGTCGACCAGCCGGATCGACGGGTGGCGACCGAGCACGCGGTGGGCGACGTCGCGCACGTTCGGGTTCGGGTGCACGGGGTAGAGCAACTGCACGTCGGGTCGATCGGCGAGCTGGCGCAGGGCCGAGCAGACCTGTTCGAACGGCTGGCCGAAGTTCTCGCGGCGGTGCGCCGTGACCAGCACGAGGCGCTTGCCCGGCGGCGGCGCGAACGCGGCCGGGTCGACGCGCTCGGCGGCCCACAGCAGCGCGTCGATCACGGTGTTGCCGGTCACCTGCACGCTCGCCGCCGGCACGCCTTCGCGCAGCAGGTTCTGCGCCGAGCCTGCGGTCGGCGCGAAGTGCAGCGCCGCCATGCGACCGACCAGCACCCGGTTCATCTCCTCCGGGAACGGGTTGTGCACGTCGCCGGTGCGCAGCCCGGCTTCGACGTGGCCGAACGGGATCTTCCGGTAGAAGCAGCACAACGCGGTGACCATCACCGTGGTGGTGTCGCCCTGCGCCAGCACCAGCGCCGGGCGTTCGGCGGCGAGCACGGGGTCCATCGCCGCGATCATGCGCGCGGTCAGGTCCGCGAGCGTCTGGTCGGGCCGCATCAGGTCGAGGTCGCGGTCGGGCGTGATGCCGAAGAACGCGTGGATCTGGTCGAGCAGCTGCCGGTGCTGTGCGGTCGCCAGCACGCGCGCCTCCGCCCACGGTGCCTGCTGCAGCGCGTGCACGACCGGAGCGAGCTTGACGGCCTCGGGGCGGGTGCCCACGACGACCAGGATGCGATGCTGCTGCGCCATTGGCGCGTTGGTCTATCCGACCACGGCCATGGGTTCACGCCTCGAGCCGATCTGGTTCGGGCGCCGCGTTCGCGGCGAGGTCGCGGGCCGGCCGCGGCTATCCCGGCGGCTGGACCGGCTCGACTTCGACGGTGGTCGGCAGCCCCAGCATGCTGAACACGTGCATCGCGGTAGTCGCCGTGAAGCGGATCACGTTCGGCGCGTGGTGCAGCAGGTCCATGTCGCCAGTCTCGTGCAGCGTCAGCAGCATCGGCGACAGCGCGTAGCTGCCGGTCGCCAGCACCGGCAGCCGGAACCGGTAGCGGACCGCGAACCGGCCGCCGCGCTGCGGCGCCAGCAGCGGCACCTGGTTGGCGATGTTGTTGGTGCCGGTGATGTCGAGACCGTGCACGTTGCTCAGTGAGACACCGACCACCAGCTTCTGCCCGGGCTCGAGCGTGTCGTTGCGCACCTCGAGCCGCACGATGCAGTCCTCGCCGCCGGTCAGGTGGTCGGTCGGACGACCGTCGCCGTCGAGCAGCTGGCAGCAGGTGAACACCGCGGCGTGCGAACCGAGGTCGTCGTCGCCGCGCACCGCGCCGTCGCCCTGCCCGCGCACCGTCGCCTCTGGTGCCGCCGCGCGTTCGGCCTTGGGCTGCTGGTCGTGGAACAGGTGCGCCAGGTAGTCGTCGACGACCGCCTTGGGGTCGCCGAGGCCCTTCAGGCGACCGTCGTGGATCCAGGCCACGCGGTCGCACATGTGCTTCATCGGCGCCGCGTCGTGGGACACGTAGACGATCGCCACGCCGCTCTCCTGCATCTGCTTGAAGCGATACATGCACTTGTGGCGGAACTTGGCGTCGCCGACCGCGAGTGCTTCGTCGACGATGAAGATGTCCGGGTCGAGGTTCGCGTAGACCGCGAACGACAACCGCGCGAACATGCCCTTGCTGTAGGTCTTGACCGGGCGGTCGAGGAACTCGCCGATGTCGGCGAAGCGCTCGACGGCCGGCAGGCGGCGGTCCATCTCGTCGCGTTCGAGCCCGAGCAGGGCGCCGGCGACGTAGACGTTCTCGCGGCCGGTGAAGTCGTGGTGGAAGCCGCTGCCGAGTTCGAGCAGGGCGGTGACCCGACCGCGCACGTCGACGCTGCCGGTGGTCGGCTTCAGCGTGCCGGCGATCAGCTCGAGCAGGGTAGACTTGCCGGCTCCGTTGCGGCCGACGATGCCGAGCGTCTCGCCGCGCCGCAGCTCGAGGTCGATGTCGCGCAGCGCCCAGAACTCGGTGTAGTGCTTCTTGCCTTCGCGGGCGAAGAACTGGCGCAGCCGGTCCTGGGGCCGCTTGAAGATGTGGTAGCACTTGCCGAGGCCGTTCGCGCGCACCACGACCTCGTGCCCGACGCTGCGGGCGGTCGCTTCGGGTGCCCCGACCGCGGGGCCGGCGGGCTGCGGGCCAGCCGGCGGCGAGCTCGACGGTCGCGGTTCAGAGGACATCGGCGAAGCCGTCCTGCGTGCGGCGGAAGAAGGTGTGGCCGACAGCGGCGGCGAGCCAGCCGCACAGCGCGTAGCCGACGACCCAGGGGGTGGCCGGGAGCTGCGCACCGGTCAGCAAGCCTCGGCACGTCTCCATGCCGATCGCGAGTGGGTTGAGCATCACCAGCGTGCGCACCGTCTCGCTCGGCACGTCGCGCAGCGTCCACACCACCGGGCAGAGGAAGAACAGCAGCTGCAGGGTGACGCGCACCACTTCGGCGGTGTCGCGCACGTACACGCCGAGCGACGCGAGCACCCAGCTGGCGCCGAGCCCGAGCAGCAGGGCTGGGGCCAGCGCCACCGGCACCAGCACGACGGTCCAGGACGGGGCGCCGACGAACACGAGATGCAGCAGCACCAGCAGCACGGTCGAGACGGCAGCGTTCAGCGTCGCCTGCACCACCGACGGCCACGCCAGCAGGTGCAGCGGGAAGACCACCTTGGTGACGTAGTTCGGCCGCGACAGCACGAGGTGGGCGGCCTGCGAGGCCGGCCCGGCGAACGCCTGGTAGACGATCATCCCGGTGAACAACCGGCTGACGAGCTCGGCGCTGCCACCGCCGCCGGTCAGGCCGAGGATGCCGCCGAACACCAGCGCGTAGACCGCCAGCGACAGCAGCGGCTGCAGGAACAGCCAGCTGGCGCCGAGCAGCGAGCCGGCGAACGCGGTCTCGATCTCGCGGCGCGACAGTTCGCGCACGAGGCCCCGGCGCTGCCAGGCGGACCGGAACGGATCGAGCAGGAAGGCCGAGAGCACGCGCACGGGGCGGAGGATGGTAGCGATGCCCCGTGGGCCGCTCCAGCAGCGAGTGCGGGCCGCAGTTCGCGAGGTGATGCGCTGCGGCCCGGGCGCTACAACGGGCGCATGACGGATGGCTTGCCGACCAGCATCGCCGAGGCAACCGGGCGCCTCACCCTCGAGTGGCTCAACCTGGAGTTCGCGTCGATCTGCAACCTGCGCTGCAAGTGGTGCTCCCTCGACCACGACAAGCCGAAGCAGTTCATGACGCGCGAGCTGCTGGCGAAGGTGCTGGACGACGTGATCGCCGATCCCGGCATCCGGCTCGACCGCATCGAACTGCACAACGCCGGCGAGACGCTGCTGCATCCCGACCTGCCGGGCATGTTCGCCGAGATCGCGCGGCGCAAGGCCTCGCTGCCGCGCATCAACCTGCTCACCAACGCCGGTCCGCTGAACCAGGCGCGCACCGCCGCGATCCTCGGTTCGGGGGCGATCGACGACATCCGCTTCAGCGTCGACGGCGGCACGCGGGAACTGTTCGAGGACCTGCGCCGGCCGGCGAAGTGGGCGTCGATCCGCGCCAACATCCACGCCTTCCTCGACGCCAACGCCGCGGCTGCGCGGCGCCTGCGCACCGGCATCATCTGCATCGTCGATCCGAGCCGGCCGTTGACCACCGACTGGATGGAGCCGGAGTTCCGCGAGCTGTTCGCGCGCATCGACGACGTCTCGCTGCGCCATCCACACAACTGGGACGGCAGCGCCGAGCTCGGCATCGACGACCGCGACTACGAGTGGCACGCCCAGCAGATGCTGCCGAAGAAGAAGGTCTGCTACTTCCTCGTGAAGGACATGGTCGTGCTGCCGAACGGCGACGCCACGGTGTGCTGCGCCGACCTCAACTCGCGCGGCGTGATCGGCAACGCCCACCAGTCGACGATCCGCGAGCTCTACTTCTCGCACCGCCGGCAGCACATGCTGCGCCTGTTCGAGGCGGGCAAGAAGAACGAGATCGACCTCTGCCGCACCTGCACCGGCTACTACATGTGATCCGCCGCGGCGGCAGCCGCGAGCCGCGGCCAGGCGCTCACCCGGCCGCCGACTTGTCGGTGCCGTTCGCCGGCCGGTACTCGTGGCGCTGCCACGGACCCCACTTCGACTCGTAGTAGGCGCGGTTGCGCTCGAACAGCGCCTTGCGTTCGCCCTGGTCGATGCGCGCGAACGAGGCCGACAGTTCGTGGTGCACGAACACGTCCTCGGCGCAGACGAGGCGCCGGCCGAGCCGGCGCACCCGCTGGCAGTAGTCGTCGTCCTCGAAGAAGCCGGTGCCGAACTTCTCGTCGAGCCCGCCGACCGTCCGGTAGACGTCGAGCGGCATGGCGACACAGAAGAACGCCAGCACCGGGATGTCGAAGCAGCGCCCGGCGGCCGCCGCGGTGCGGGCCCGTTGCTCCGCCGGCATGTCGACGAGGTCGACGTAGCGGGTGGCGATCCGGGCCTCGTTGCCGATGTTGTTCGTCACCGGCCCGATCAGGCCGATGCGCGGGTCGTTGCGCAGATGGGCCCGCAGCGTCGCGGTCCAGCCGGGCGTCACGACGAGGTCGTTGTTGAGGATCACCAGCAGCTCGGGATCGCGCGTGGCGGCGGCGGCCAGGCCCTGGTTGCAGGCGGCGGCGAAGCCGCGGTTGTCGGCGTTCCGGATCACGCGCACGCGCGGGTCGGTGGCGATCTCGTCGAGCCAGGCCGCCGTGCCGTCGGTCGACGCATTGTCGACGATCACGAGGTCGACGTCGTCGGCGAGCGGGTCTTGCAGCACCGACGCGACGCAGCGCCGCGTCAGGGCCATGCCGTTCCAGGACACCACGACGACGCCGACCTTCGGTCGCGGCAGTTTCGCCACGAAGTCGAGCAGGTCGGCCGCACGCGCGGCCCAGGTCTGGCCCGCAGCGAACGTACGGAACGCCGCGGTGCGCGCCGGGTCGGCCGCGTCGCGCAGTGCTGCGCGCAGGGCGGCGACGATGCCGGCGGCGTCCGGAGCGGTGCGCACGAAGCTGGCGAGTTCGTGGCTCATCAGCTCCGGCATCTCGGTGGCGACCACCGGCCGCCCTGCGGCGAGCGCTTCGTAGGCCTTCACCGGATTGGTCGCGAGGATCAGCTCGTCGATCACGAACGGGATCAGCAGCACGTGCATCGCCGCCAGGTGGCGCGGCAGTTCCGTGTACGGTACTTCGCCACGGAACGTCACGTTCGGCAGCTTGCCTGCGGCCCGCGCGACGCCGGCGGTGTCGTCGCCGACGATCAGGAAGTCGCAGTCGGGCATCGCCGTGGCCACCGCGCGCAGCAGCGCCACGTCGAACCACTGGGCGACGGCGCCGAAGTAGCCGACCACCGGCCTGGCACTCGTCGCCGGCGGGATGCCGAGGAAGTGCGACGGATCGCAGGCGTTGCGGATCATGCGCCGCTCGGCGTGCTGGCCGCGCACCTGCCGTTCCAGGTAATCGCTGGTCACCACCACGCCGTCGACGAGCTGCAGCAGGCGCGCCTCGGCGGCCGGCAGCGCCGAGCCTGCCTCGGCGAACCCGTGGTGGTTGTCCATGCAGTCGTAGAGCACGCGGGCGCGCGGCAGGGCGGCAGCGAACTCGACCCAACCCGGATGGTCGACGAGCGCGATGCTGGTCGACAGGCGCACGGCGCCGAGCGCTTGCCGCAAGCCCGCCATCAGGTGGTCGCGCGCCCCCGGCGCCGGCGGCCCGTCGTAGATCGACACCGGCTCGCGCGTGTGGAGCCGCACCTGGTAGACGGGCAGGCCGTCGAGCAGCGGCTCGAGCTCGAAGCCCGGAGCGTCCGCAGCCGCGAATCCGGGCGTCAGGTAGAAGACCCGGTGGCCGGTCCGCGCCAGTTCACGCGCCAGCTGCTGCGGCCGCTGGAAGCGCAGGTGCCAGTCGATGACGCCGAACACCACGACGTCGTGGCGATCGTCGCGCGGCTCGGGGATCGGGGGCAGTGGTCGGGATCCTGCGGGCGCCAGCGGCCCTGCCGACGGCGTGTCGGGCCCTGCCCCGCGTTGCCGAGCCGCCGCCTGGAACTCGCGGTACTCGCGGCTGCCACGGAGCAGCGGCGCGAACAGCCGGAAGAACGCCGACTTCAGCGGCCAGCGCAGGCGCCTTGGCACGCTGCGCGGCAGCAGCCACGCTGCTGCTGCGAGCAGGCGGCGGCGCACGGCGGCGCTGCCGCGGCCGACCCAGCGCAGCGGCGCGGTCAGGCGCCACGACAGGCTGCGCTCGACCGCGGCCACGTGCGCGAGTGCGAGCGCAGCCTGCTGTTCCGCGGTGTGCTGTGCGTGCGCCGATCGGCTGCGCGCGCCCCGCAGCTCGGCGAGTTCGGTGCTCGCCGTCGCGAGTTCGCCCTCGGCGCGCTGCTGCTGCTGCTTCGCCTGCTGCGCCGCGGCCTCGGCGGCGCCGAGGCGCGTGCGCAGCCGTCCGGTCTCGGCGCCCAGCGCGTCGGCGTGCTGCGCCAGACGCGCTTCGAGCCACAGGAAGAACCGTCGTCCCGCCTGCTGCGCCGCCGCCCTCGTGGTCGCTTCGACGGGCAGCGGGGGGAGCCGCGGCTGGTGGCCGCGCGCGGCCACCAGCACCTGGCGGTAGGTCGGCTCGAGATGGTCGAACGGCATCAGCTCGGCGGCGAAGCGGTCGCCGACCTCGCGCAGCATCGGCAGGTGGACGGGCTCGTCGAGCAGCATGACGTGCCAGGCCAGCAGCGCCTGCAGCCACGGTGTGTGGCCGTTGCCGAACGAAGCCAGCTGCAGGCCTTGTGCGAGCAGCTGGCGCTCCACTTCGTCGAACCGCGGCAGGCCGAACTGCTCGTGCTCGTGCAGCCACGAGTAGTCGCGGCCGGTCTTCGCTCGGTAGGCGAGGTGCACGTGGTCGTCGGTGTCCTTCGGCGCGCCGACGTCGGCGAACGGGGCGGCGACGACGATGCCGACCCGGCTGGCCCGGACCATCTGCCGCAGGAAGGCGTCGCGCGCCGCCGCCGGCACGTGTTCGAGCACGTCGACGCAGACGGCGACGTCGAAGCTCCGGTCGGCGACGTGGGCTTCGTCGAGCGGCTTGCCGAGCACGCCCGGCCCGTCGCGGCCGGCCAGCAGCGGGTCGAGGTAGGTGATCTGGTGCCGCGGCAGGAACTGGCCGAGCAGCATCGCGCCGCCGGAGCCTACGTCGAGCACCGTGCCGCCGTCCGGCAGCAGCGCCGTCACGCCGCGCGCCACCGCCGCGTAGCGGCTCCACTGGTCGAACAGCAGCCCGGACGGGGGCTCCCGTTCGGGTCGCGGTGCCGGTTGCTCGGGCTGATGGCTCATGCGGCGCCGCGCGCGGGCGCGTTCACAGCGGGAACGCGCCCTCGTTGACGCGGCGCCCTTCGAGCGCCAGCACCTCGCCGAGCTGTTCCTTCAGCTGTGGCGTCACCTGCGCGTAGACGTCGGTGACCAACGTCTCGTCGGCGGGCGGGCCGTTCTGCTCGGCGGCGGCGATCGCGTCGTTGACGCGCTGGGCGATGCTCTCCTTGAAGGTCGCTTCCTGCGCCTCGCTCCAGAGACCGCGACGCACCAGGTAGGCGCGGAACCGGTCGACCGGGTCCTTCTTCTCCCACGCCTTCACCTCGGCCTCGTCGCGGTAGCGCGTCGGATCGTCGCTGCTGCTGTGGCCGAGGCGCCGGTAGGTGACCGCCTCGATGAACGTCGGGCCCTGGCCCGCGCGCGCGCGGTCGGCGGCGGCCTTGGTGACCGAGTAGACCGCGAGCACGTCGTTGCCGTCGACCCGCACGTAGGGCATGCCGTAGGCCTTGCCCTTCTGCGCCAGCGTCTCCGACGCGGACTGCTTGCTGATCGGCACCGAGATCGCCCACTGGTTGTTCTGGCAGAACAGCACGCACGGG
>JAEUHU010000447.1 GCA_016793305.1 Planctomycetota bacterium | reverse complement strand
CGCTTCAACGACCGCATGGCGACGCTGATGCTCGGCAAGCCGCGCGACCTCTACCTGTCGTCGTTCAAGGCGCTGTCGCGCTTCACGATCGACGAGGTGATCCGCTACACGGGGCCGTATCCGTACCTCGACGGCCTGATCCTGCGCGTCACGCGCAACTACACCACGGTGCTCTGCCAGCACGACGCGCGGCAGCAGGGCAAGTCGGGCTACACGCTGCGCAAGCTGGTGGCGTTGTGGCTGAACATGTTCACCACGTTCTCCGTTCTGCCGCTGCGCCTCGCGTCGCTGGTCGGGTTCGTGGTCGCCGTGCTCGGTTGCGGGCTGGCGCTGTTCTTCCTGTGGGAGCGCATCCACTACCCCGACCTGCAGCGTGGCTGGGCGTCGCTGATGGTCGGCATGCTGGTGCTGGCCGGCATCCAGCTGATGGTGCTCGGCCTGATCGGCGAGTACCTCGGTCGGCTCTACCTGCAGGACTCCGGGCGGCCGCAGTTCGTCGTGCGCGAACGCATCCACTGTGAGGCGAAGTCGCGGTGAACGGCTACGGCGGCAAGAAGGTGCTGGTGACCGGCGGGCTCGGGTTCATCGGCAGCAACCTGGCGCGCCGGCTGGTCGAACTCGGCGCCCAGGTGAGCATCGTCGACTCGCTGGTCGAGACGCACGGCGGCGATCCCTACAACGTCGCCGATGTCGCGCACCGGCTGCGCATCAACCTCAGCGACCTGCGCGACAGCGGTCCGCTGCGCCATCTGGTGCGTGGCCAGGACTACGTGTTCCACCTGGCCGGCCAGGTCAGCCACGGCGACAGCATGCGCGACCCGGAGCTCGACCTCGGCACGAACTGCGTGTCGACCATCAACCTCGTCGAGGCGTGCCGCCGCGAGTGCCCGCAGGCGGTGCTGGTCTACGCGTCGACGCGGCAGGTCTACGGCATCGCCAAGAAGATCCCGGTCGACGAGGACCACCCGACGGTGCCGATCGACGTCAACGGCATCAACAAGCTCGCCGCCGAGTACTACCACCTGCTGTACCACCGCACCTACGACCTGCGTTCGGTCGTGCTGCGCCTGACCAACACCTACGGACCGCGCCAGCAGATCCGGAACACTGCGCAGGGCTTCATCGGCGTGTTTCTGCATCGCGCGATGAACGGCAAGCGCATCCAGGTGTTCGGCACCGGCGAGCAGCGCCGCGACTTCCACCACGTCGACGACGTGGTCGAGGCGATGCTGCTGGCGGCGCGGACCGAGGCCTGCCACGGCCGCGTGCTGAACCTCGGCGGCACCCGGCCCTGGTCGCTGAACCAGGTGCTCGAGCTGCTGCACGAGTCGTGCACGTTCGAGCACGAGCACGTGCCGTTCCCGGTCGATCGCAAGCTGATCGACATCGGCGACTACGTCGGCGACTGGTCGCGCTTCCACGCGGCGACCGGCTGGCGACCGCGCATCAACCTGTCGGACGGGCTGCGGCAGACGATCGCGTTCTTCCGCGAGCACCAGCACCACTACCTGCGATGAGCGACGTCCCGATGTTCGACTATCGCGCGCAGCTGGCCCCGCTGCGCGACGAGATGCTGGCGGCGATCACCCGTGTGCTCGACTCGGGCACGCTGATCCTCGGCCCCGAGGTCGAACGCTTCGAGCGCGCGTTCGCCGCGGCGCAGGGCGGCGGCCATGGCGTCGGCGTCAACAGCGGCACCGATGCGCTGGTCTGCGCGTTCCTGGCGCTGGGCGTGCAGGCGGGCGACGAGATCGTCACCGTGCCGAACACCGCGGTGCCGACGGTCAGCGCGATCCGGGCGGTGGGGGCGATGCCGGTGTTCGTCGACGTCGACCCGAACACGGCGCTGATGGACCTCGACCAGGTGGCGGCGGCGCTGTCGCCGCGCACCAAGGTGGTCGTGCCGGTGCACCTCTACGGCAACATGGTCGACGTCGAACGGCTGCGGCAGGTGCTCGCCGCCGCTGGCTCGCGCGCGTCGATCGTCGAGGACTGTGCGCAGTCCCAAGGGGCGTCGCTGCGGGGCCGGCTGGCCGGCACGCTCGGTGACGTCGGTGCGTTCTCCTTCTATCCGACCAAGAACCTGGGCGCCTACGGCGACGGCGGTGCTTGCTGGACCGCCGATGCAGCCCTCGCGGCGCGCCTGCGCAGCCACCGCATGTACGGCTTCGAGAACGCCTATTACGCGGAACGCGACGGCATCAACAGCCGGCTCGATCCGCTGCAGGCCGCGGTGCTGTCGACCAAGTTGCCGCACCTCGCCGGCTGGGTGCAGCGGCGGCAGGCGCTGGCCGAACGCTACGACCGCGGTCTGCCGCGTGGGGTCGTACGCATCGCCCCGGCTCCGGGGGTGCGGCACGGCTACCACCTCTACGTGGTCCAGGTCGACGACCGCGACGCGGTGCGAGCGGCCCTGCAGCAGCGTGGCATCGGCAGCGGCGTGCACTACGCGACGCCGATCCACCGGATGCGCGCGTTCGCGGCGCTGCCGTGCAGCGCGCAGTCGCTGCCGCACGCCGAACGGCTGGCGCAGCGGGTGCTGTCGCTGCCGATGTGGCCGGAGCTCAAGGAGGCGGCGGTCGATCGGGTGCTCGCGGCGTTGGCCGCGGTGGTGCGCTGATGGCGACGTGGGCAGCCGGCCGGCCCGGACGCGTGGCGGGGAGCCGCTGATGCAGAGCGACCACTACGACGCGATGCGCGGCACCGAGGACGCGCACTGGTGGTACCGCGGCAACCGCACGATCGTGCGCGCGCTGCTCGGCCGGGCGCTGCGTGCGCGCGGCGACGGTGCGCCGCTCTGCACGCTCGACGCCGGCTGCGGCACGGGGCGCAACCTGGTCTGGCACGCCGAACTCGGCGAGGCCCACGGCCTCGACCTGGAGCCGAAGGCGCTGGCGCACAGCCGCCAGCGTGGCCATCGACGGCTGGTGCGCGGCAGCCTGACGGCACCGCCGTTCGCCCCGGCGACCTTCGACCTCGTCACCTGCTTCGAAGTGCTCTACCACCAGGCGATCGACGACTGGCGTGCTTCGATCGCCGGGCTGGCCCAGCTGGTCCGGCCGGGCGGCGTGCTGCTGCTGCGCGAACCGGCGTTCCCGTTCCTGTTCGGCGACCACGACCGCGTCGTGCACGGCGCGCGCCGGTTCCGTCGCCGGGAGTTCCGTCAGGCCGTCGAAGCCACAGGGCTGCAGGTCGAGCGCTGCAGCTACCAGAACGTCGTGACGTTCGTGCCGGCCCTGCTGCTGCGCAGCCTGCAGCGCCTGCGCGGCACCAAGGCCAGCAGTGCGCACGGCGACCTGAAGCACGATCCGAGCCTGCTCGGCTCGCTGCTGGCGGTGGTGCTGGGGGCCGAACGGCACTGGCTGCGGTTCGCGAACCTGCCGTTCGGCTCGTCGCTGCTGTGTCTGGCGCGGCGCCCGGCCTGAGCTCGGCGACGAGTGCCGGCCGGGGCTGCGTTCAGAGCACGGT
>JAEUHU010000488.1 GCA_016793305.1 Planctomycetota bacterium | reverse complement strand
TTCGACTCCCCTCGACTCCACCAGTTCCCGCCCCTGGTCAGAAACGGCCAGGGGCGGACCTTCCCGGCCGGAAGACGATCCCGTATCGGCGATCCCCGCCGGCGATCCCAGAGCGGAGCCATCGCGCAGGCGACCCGGCCGAGCTGCGGTTCCCGCAACGGGACCCGCAATGGCCCTCTCAGCTCTTGCGGACCATCGCGCGCCGTGGAAGAGTCCGTCCGTGAGCCTGTCTGCGACGAACGTCCTGAACATCGCCTTGATGGTGTTGTCGGCCGGGCTCGCCTTCGCGTTGCCCTTCGAGGTGTTCCTGGTCTCCTACGCGGTGCTCGGGCCACTGCACTACCTGACGCAGATCTCGTGGTTGCACGAGCGTCAGTACTTCTTGCCGCGGCGAGGCGACTGGTTGGTGCTTGCCGGCTTGACCGTGCTCCATGCCGCCTTGAGCCTGGCAGCGCACGCGCAGCAATCCGCGAACTTGATGTCGCTCGGGACGGATGTGCTGCTGTGGTGTTTCCTCTGGGCGCTGATCGTCGCCTCGACCACCGATCAGGTGCTGCGGGTCACCGGCATGTTGGTCTGCTCGTTCGCGGTGTTCTTCCTGCACGGGCAGCCCGCGACGATGATCCTGATCGGGCTCCTTCTCCCGACGGTGCTGCACGTGTTCGTGTTCACGGGGGTCTTCGTCCTGCACGGTGCGGCCAGGAACCGCAGCCTCTCCGGCTGGCTGTCGTTCGCCGTGTTTCTGGCATGCGGCGCTGCGACCATCTGGGCCGAGGTCGGCACCCTCGGCTACCGGCCCAGCGCCTACGCGACGGCGGCCTACGACGGAGCTCTCACCGGCATGCACGTGAACCTGATGCACACGTTGGGCCTCGCGGATGGCGTGGTGCCGACGGGCTCGCCGAACCATCGACTGTTCCCGTTCGGCTCCCATGCCGAGCTGTTCGAGAACGAGGCAAGCGTGCGGCTCGGCCGGTTCCTCGCGTACATCTACACGTACCACTATCTCAACTGGTTCTCGAAGACGTCGGTGATCCGCTGGCATCAGGTGCCTCGAGCCCGCCTCGCGATGGTGGTGGTGCTCTGGGCCGCTTCGGTGGCGATCTATGCGATCGACTACCAGGTCGGCCTCAGCTGGCTCCTCCTGCTCAGCGTTGGGCACGTCGTGCTGGAGTTCCCCCTGGATTGGAAGACCCTGGTCGGCCTGCCGCGGGAGTTGTCGGGTCGTCGAGGTGGCGCGACCGCACGCTCCGGGGCCCACTGAGGCGGCCATCGCCGTGCTCCAGCCGCAGGGGGGAGGGGGCGTCCGGTCGACCGTGGGGGCAGAACAGGTTACGCAGGATGGCTGCTTGGCGGTTGCCGAGCCCGCTTCTAGGATCTTCGCCCCTCGAAGCCGGCGAACGACATTCCGAGCGCCAGCCGGCGTTGCCCCCGCTCAACCCAAAGACCCGCGAGCACCAAGATGGGCCGTCCCGTGATCGTCTCCGCCTGCCGCACCGCGATCGGCAAGTTCCAAGGTGCGCTGGCTTCGTTCTCCGCCCCGCAACTCGGTGGCCTCGCCGTGGCGGAGGCGCTGCGGCGTGCCAAGCTGCCCGGCGACCAGGTGGAAGAGGTGCTGATGGGCAACGTGCTGCAGGCGGGTCTCGGGCAGAACCCGGCCCGTCAGTCGCTGCGCCTCGGCGGGGTGCCCGACAGCGTGGCGGCGGTGACGATCAACAAGGTCTGCGGCTCGGGCCTCAAGACGGTGATGCTCGCCGCCCAGGCCATCAAGGCCGGCGACCTGAAGGTCGCGGTCGCTGGCGGGATGGAGTCGATGTCCAACACTCCGTACTACCTGCCGGCGGCGCGCAGCGGGGCCCGGCTCGGCCACACGCAGGCCCTCGACGGCATCGTGTGGGACGGCCTGTGGGACCACTACAACAACTTCCACATGGGCAACACGGGGGAGCTCGTCGCCCAGAAGTATGGCATCACCCGCGCCGAACAGGACGCCTACGCGGTCGAGAGCCATCGCCGGGCGTTCGCGGCGCAGCAGGCCGGCGCGTTCGACGCCGAGATCTTCCCCGTCGAGATCAAGCAGAAGAAGGGCGACCCGCTGCTGGTCAAGGCCGACGAAGGGCCGCGCGGCGATTCGACCGTCGAGGCTCTCGCCAAGCTGCGGCCGGCCTTCCAGCCGAATGGCGGCACGGTGACCGCCGGCAACGCCAGCTCGATCAACGACGGTGCCGCTGCGGTGGTGGTCGTCGACGAGGACTACGCCAAGACCCACGGCCTGAAGCCGCTCGCTCGCATCACCGGCTACACGACCGGCGGCCTCGCTCCGGAGTGGGTGATGATGGCTCCCGAGGTCGCGACGCGGAAGCTGTGCGCGCTGCTGAAGTGCAGTCCCGCCGATTTCGACCTCGTCGAGATGAACGAGGCGTTCTCGGTGCAGATGGTGGCCCTGCAACGCCAGCTCGAGGTCGATCCGGCGAAGTGGAACGTGCACGGCGGCGCCGTCGCCCTCGGCCACCCGATCGGCTGCTCGGGTACGCGTGTGCTGGTCACGCTGCTGCACGCCTTGCAGCGTCACGGCAAGACCCGCGGTGTCGCCGGGCTGTGCCTCGGTGGCGGCAACGCGGTCGTGATGAGCGTCGAACGCGTCTGACCCCGCAGCGAGCACTTCGCCTCCACCCAGGATCGGCCGCTCCTTCGTCCAACCCGCATTCCCATGAGCAACACCAACCTACCCGCCGCCGTCGCCGTGATCGGTGCCGGCACGATGGGCAACGGCATCGCCCAGGTCTTCGCATCCTGTGGCGTCACCACGCATCTGGTCGACATCAAGCAAGAGTTCCTCGACCGCGGCGTCGCCAACGTCCACAAGAGCCTGGCCAGGTTCCAGGAGAAGGGCACGCTGACCGCGGACCAGGTCGCCGGCATCAAGGGACGGCTGCACGCCAGCACCGACATGGGCGTGCTCGGCAAGGTCGACCTCTGCGTCGAAGCGGTCACCGAGAACCTCGACGTGAAGACCAAGGTGTTCCAGGCCGCCGACGCAGCGCTGCCGGCGCACGCGATCCTGGCCAGCAACACGTCGTCGATCTCGATCACCGTGCTGGCCGCGAAGACGAAGCGGGCCGAGCGGGTCATCGGCATGCACTTCATGAACCCGGTGCCGCTGATGAAGCTGGTGGAGGTGATCCGCGGCAACGACACCAGCGACGCGACCTGCGAGCTGGTCGACGGCTGGTCGAAGGCTCTCGGCAAGATCCCGGTGCTCGCCAACGACTACCCGGGCTTCGTCGCCAACCGCATCCTGATGCCGATGATCAACGAAGCCGCCTTCGCCCTGATGGAGGGCGTCGCGACCCGCGAAGCGATCGACGAGATCATGAAGCTCGGCATGAACCACCCGATGGGCCCGTTGACGCTCGCCGACTTCATCGGCCTCGACGTCTGCGTGTCGATCCTCGACGTGCTGAAGGAGGGCCTCGGCGACGACAAGTATCGCGCCTGTCCTCTGCTGCGGCGCCTGGTCGCCGCCGGCCACCTCGGCCGCAAGACCAAGAAGGGCTTCTACACGTACTCCTGATCCCGAGCTGCGAACCAGCATGACCTCCGCCGTCACGTCGATCCAAGTCCCCGACTTCCAGCTGTCGCCGCAGTTGACGGAGTTTCGCGCGTTCGTGCGCGACTACACGCAGCAGCACCTGGGCAAGGCAGCGCTCTACGACGCGGAGACGAAGTTCCCGCGCGACGCCGTGCAGGCGGCTGGGAAGCTCGGCCTGCTGCGCACCACGGTCGCCAAGGAGCACGGCGGCTCGGCGATGGGCAACCTCGCCAGCTGTGTGATGCTCGAGGAGATCAACGCGGTCTGCGTGTCGACCGGCGTCACCATCAGCGTGCACAACTCGTTGGTGAACTCGCTGCTCGGCAAGTGGTGCACCGAGGCGCAGAAGCGCCGCTGGTTCCCGAAGCTCGTCACCGGCGAGTGGCTCGGCGCCTACTGCCTCAGCGAGGCGTTCTCGGGCTCGGACGCGGCGGCGCTGCGCTGCGAGGCGAAGAAGCAGGGCGACCACTACGTGATGAACGGTGCGAAGCTGTGGATCACGACCGGCAGCGAAGCGAAGCTGTTCGTGGTCTTCGCGCGCACCGGCGCCGATCGCGTGAAGGGCATCTCCGCGTTCGTCGTCGAGCGCGACTGGCCCGGCGTCAGTGTCGGCAAGAAGGAGCGCAAGCTCGGCCTGCGCGGCTCGCCGACCACCGAGATCGTCTGCGAGAACGTCAAGGTTCCGGCCGACTGCCTGATCGACAAGGAGGGCAACGGCTTCACGATCGCCCTCGACACGCTCGACGGC